>JAZOPX010000135.1:0-5786 GCA_045655845.1 Bacteroidaceae bacterium | reverse complement strand
TTAAGGCTCTTGAACATCTCACGAGCCTCAGGGGTCCAAGACCACCAGATGTTGCGCGCCATCTCGCTCAAGCATGCAAGTTCAGCGGGGATGTGCGACTTAACGTTCACCTCTTTCCAAGCAGGTGCGTTTGAATTACTAACTTTAATTTTCATATCACAATAGTTAACTAATGATTATTCATTCACTTTGCTCAAAGCAATATCGTATGCTTCGAGATAATATTTCACAAACTTATCCCAGAGAGCCTTCTTGGCGATGGCAGATGCGCGACCACGAAGGTCAGCGACCATCTTGTCATCCATCTTGGTGAAGGCGAGGATAGTGTTCTTGATTTCGTCGGCAGCCTCGTCCCAGTTGCTATCGGTACGATGTACGACCTTCACACCATCTTCGAGTTGGCTGTACTCACCCTTGAGTGAGTTGGCCCAGAGGCCGAAGCCTGCAAGGTCGGTGGTGATGGTGGGCACGTGGAAGGCTACGCTCTCAAGCGGAGTGTAACCCCAAGGTTCATAGTATGAGGGATATACGGCGATGTCGTCACCGGGCAACAGGTCGTAGTAAGGCATATTGAAGACACCATCGTTGCCATTGAGGTAACAGGGCACGAAGATAACCTTGACGCGGCTGCAGGGGTCGTTGTTGAGACCGATAGCACGCATCATGGAGAGAGCCTTGTCATCGTCCATATTGTAGAGTTCGTGAGTGATGACGGGAGTCTCCAATGCTGAATTCTGAATTGTGAATTCTGCATTATCCAATCTTTCTCTCAGGTCAACTCGCGGACCTTTTACCCAAGCAGGTACATTGATGAAGGCCAACACGTCGCGGTCGAGTGAGGGTTCATCAGCAAGGCGCTTGAGCGATTCCAAAAGGATGTCGATACCCTTGTTGCGGAACTCGTAGCGACCACCGGTAGATACGATGATAGTATCGTCGGCAAACTGCTGACCGAGCAGGTGACTGGCCACATTAAGCATCATCTTACGAGCCTCTTTTCGCTTAGCGGTGAAGGCTGCACCTTTAGGTACGAAGTCATCCTCGAAACCATTGACAAGGATAACGTCGGCAGGTTTCTCGAGCAACTGTGTACACTCGATATCGGTAATTTCACTTACAGTGGTGAAGCAGTCAACACGATGTGCAGATTGCTTCTCGATAGAGTGCTTTGACTCCATATTGAGTTCGCTGGCCATCTGATCGCCATTGTATCCGCTCATATAATCGTAGAGAGGCTTCATGTTACCTGCGATAGAACGACCGATAGAAGTCGCATGGGTGGTAAAGATGGTAGCGATAGAAGAAATCCAGTGCTTCAGGAAGAGCGCGCCGAGACCTGTCATCCACTCGTGCGCTTGATAGATTACCTTGGGAGCCTCGGTCATCTTCTTTGCCTCCTTGGCAATCACATGATTATAATAACTCTCTGCCACACGGGCTGCAGCGTATGAGAACATGCTAGCCTCATCATAATCACCATAAGCATGGAGCGAGTCTACGTTAAAGAGGTTCCACGCCTCTGCATAGATCTCGTTCTTTATATTATAATAAGGAGTAAAGTCAACCAATACCGCAACGGGCTCGCCGGGAATATTCCAACGACCGATGCGTATCTCAAAACCTTCTTCAGTGGCTTTCTTGCGCCAACCGGCAAGGAGTCTTTTGTCTTCTTTAAAGAGAGGATTCTCTGTTTCTTTCCAGAGATCGGGACCAATAAACACTAATTGAGCATTCGTCTTCGTAAGGATAGTCTTAGCCCTTGTAGAAAGTACGGTATAGATACCACCGACTTTATTACAAACCTCCCAACTTACTTCGAATATATAGTCAGGAGTCTTCTTATTTACACTCATTACTAATACCTTTTCAAATTTGAAGATGCAAAGATACAAAACATTAATGAATGCAAAAAGAAAAACAACGATTTATAAAACATTTTTTTGCTTTACAAATACAATCCGACAAGAGACGCGATGTTTTGAAAGCCGAAGATAGCAACACCTTCGTCTTTCAGCACTCCAACTACACCCATTGTCCTATACCGCGCTGTGAAGCTATAAAAGCTCCACCAACGAGACGATTTCCTACATAGAAAACAGCAGACTGTCCTGGAGTAACAGCAGAGACCTCGTTGTCGAAACGCACGAGCACACGTCCATCCTCAACCTCCCGCACGATACTACAGGGTACTGACTTGCTGCGATAGCGAATACGCACAGAGAGGTTCTCTTCAGACAAGAAGCGCTCTTCATCAACAACCTTGAGCCCCTCGATAAGCATATATTGCGTGACAAGCCCTTGGGCATCACCCAACATCACTGTATTCTTTTCCGGGTTTAATTTGAGCACATAAGCAGGTTTGCCCAGGGCTATGCCCAACCCTTTGCGCTGACCAATAGTATAGTAAGGATAGCCCTGATGGGTACCCAAAGTGCGGCCAGCACTATCGACAAACTTACCTTGCCCCACTTTATCCTCTATCTCGGGACAATGTTCACGCAAGAAATCGCGGTAGTCGCCCTCAATGAAACACACCTCCATACTCTCGCCTTCCTTGGCCTTAAGAGCAAAGCCCTTGTCGATGAGATATTGGCGCACATCCGATTTCTTCCATCCACCTAAGGGAAAAACGCAGCGCGACAACACCTCTTGACCAAGCCCCCAAAGGAAGTAACTCTGGTCTTTCTGAGGATCGTCACCAGTAACAATATAGTAGTGATTATTCTCACAGACTGTCTGCACATAATGACCCGTAGCGATGTAAGCACAATCGAGGCGATCGGCCCACTCGGTAAGCATACGAAACTTGAACAGAGGATTGCACATGACGCAAGGATTGGGTGTACGCCCCAGCATATATTCGTCAATAAAATATCGAACAATCTTATTGCGGAAGCCCACACGTTCATCAGCCACATGATGTTCGATTCCCAACTTGCAGGCAACCTCACGTGCCTCACTGATGAAACGTGGTTCACCCTGCTCATCAAGTTGCGAAGCTAGGTCGAAGACACGCATGGTAATACCCACCACCTCATAGCCCTGCTCTTGAAGCATGAGACAAGCAGCGGTACTATCGATACCACCACTCATCCCGATGAGTACTCGACGATTATTCCTCACGAAGGTATTTGCCATTGATCCAACGATAAACGAGAGGTCCTTTGCGAACATAGGGAGACACCTCTTCCCTATCCTCTTTAGAGAGATAATCGGGTGTCTCGAACACACATTTCAACTCAGTACTCTCGGCATCCAAGCAATAGGTACGAAAAAAGATATCCATCTTGTTCCATGCCCACTGAGCCGAGTCTCCCTGAGCGGAAGAACGAAAATCGCTCACACCTGGTTCATGAATATAGTTTACCACCTCCAATGGTTGCCATTGAGCATCGTAGAAGGCGATGCGACTATCATCGACAGCCGCGCGCACCGTGGTCACCATGCAAAGGATATCGGTACTATCATTCACAGGGAGGAGTTTCATAGCCTTCTCCACACTATTGGTATAGTTAATTCGAACGAAATCGTCGGTAAGTGTATCCATGCGTGACTTTCCATCCATAAGGTTGGTCACGACAGCAGTCATTCTTGCATCAAAGAAATCGATAAAGTCCAGACGGTCATTCTTAGTAAGCAAGGGCATCACCGAGTCGGGCATCTCCACCAGCCACTGCCGCATCGGAGTGCGCGCTGAGGCTTGGAAGGCCACGGCCATACATAGAAGAAAGATATTTAAAAGGCGTCTCATCATCAAAATTTTGTTCTCAGTCCATAGACATGGGGCAGTGCAGTGAGAGCACTCTTAAGTTGACTGATATCGTCGTGCGAATGCACGAATACCTCAAAATCTGTAAACACAATATCATCCTCGATAGTCGAGTGCAGATTGCCCAAACTGAGTTTCAGTTTTTCAGACACGAGTGAGACGATGGTAAGCAGCAACTGATCCTTGTTGACAGATTCCACATGAAACTGCACAGGGAATGACATCTGTTCAAACTCACGCATATCTACCTCCTTCTCGATGCTATCGCCTGCCTCAGCAGCCATTGATATAGCCGTACGACAATGGCATTGGTGCACCTCTATTCGTCCATCCGAAAGACGGAAACCGATGACCTCATCGCCAAAGATAGGTTTACAATTGGGACACAGCACCAGGTCGCCCATCTTAATAGGGCTCTTGTGCAAGTGTTTACGTATGCCCACACGCGCTTTGTAGGTTACCACGTGATCAAGCCACGAGGCATCTATTGAGGGTACCTCGTCGGTACCTATACGCACACGGTCGCCCTTCTGCAGTTTGGTTTTCACCGAGCATAGTTTGTCGTTGATGATGGCAAACTTCATCTGTTCGCCCAACTTATTGTGTATCTCGAAAGCAAAATCGATGGCTGTGGATCCCTTAGGCAGCACCACCATCTTTCCTTGAGGCGTAAACACGTAGATATCATCTTCGTAGAAGGTCGAGCGCACATCCTCCATAAATCCACCGTTCTTGCCTTGGTCAGCCAATTCCTTCAACACACGGCGGAAGTTGTCGAGCCATCGCTCCACGTTACGTTCCCGTCCGATAAGGCAGCCGTGATTCGAGATCTCCCTCATATCCGTCGAGGCGATGTGCACCTCCATCCAACGCCCCTCGTTACCCATGAGTTTACAGTGCAAACTACGGTAGTTATTATCTTTCGGCACATCGAGGTAACTATTCATGCTGCTAGGCTTCTCCGAGTAGATGTTCGTCACGAGCGAGTAGATGAGCAGCGCCACCTCCTTCTCGTTCATCTCCAGTTCGCGCCAGTTATCATAGTTGATGTGTACGATACGTATATGCTCCACCTCGCTCAACGAAATGCAATCCTCCTTCATCTTAGCCCATATAGAGTAGGCCGAGCGTGGCTCACATACCACCGTGGCATTGATACCGCGCAGCGCCAGTACCTCGCGTATGGGTTTCATCCATGCCTCGGCAGCGGCGGCATGTTCCTCCACATAGCGCGCAATATAACCCTTCACCTCCTCATACTCGTTGGGTTGTCGGTAACGGAAACTCAGGTTCTCGAGTTCTGTTTTTATCTGATACAACCCTAGGCGATTGGCCAAAGGAGCATAGAAGTAGTCCGTTTCCGAGGCAATCTTCAGTTGCTTGTGCGGTAGCATCGACTTGAGCGTACGCATATTGTGCAGACGGTCGGCAAGTTTGATGAGCAACGCACGTATGTCATAGTGGATAGACTGCAACATCTGCTTATAGTTGTCCACCTGCAGAGAGGTTTCATAGTGTTTCTTCTTCCTCTTCGTCACCACGTTGACCAGTGTGGCTACATCGTCACCAAATAGTTCGCGCAGTTCCTTCACCGTATGGTCAGTATCCTCTACCACGTCGTGCAGCAATGCCGCACAGATGGGTTCTGCGCCGAGACCAATCTCATTAGCCACAATCATGGCCACCGCTATGGGATGCAGTATATAGGGTTCGCCGCTCTTGCGACGCTGGGGGCGATGTGCCTCCTCCGCCAACGCATAGGCCTGCTGTACAAGTTCAATCTCTGCACTCGTGAATCTCCGTTTCTCTACGCAAGCAAAGAGTTCGTCCCTTGCATCCGTCACCATCTTGTCATAGTCTATCATAGTCACATTTCTTAAGAAGACAAAGACAAAAGTAGTATTTATTTTATAAAGGTGTACACGAATGGCTTTTATTTTTTACTATTCCGACACGAATATCTGTTCAAAAATCTTTATCTTTGCAATAATAAAGCGAAGATAGGCAGCACTCGTTG
>JAZOPX010000134.1:0-2337 GCA_045655845.1 Bacteroidaceae bacterium | reverse complement strand
CCGAGGATATGCTGGAATCCCTCACGACCCGGCACAGCCCAGTAGCGCACGCCGTTCTCCTCCTGGCGTTGGTAGGGAGTCCATGTGCCACGGAGTTCCTCGGGCACGTAAGGAGGATTGATGGGGGCATACTCGGCCAAGTTGGGCAAGCGGAAAGCACCCGAACCGTTGGCGATGAAGGCATCGGTGAGCAGTACCACGGGAGTCATGTTTTCCAGAGCAATCTTAGAGGCCATATAAGCGGCATCGAAGCAGTCGGTGGGCGAGGTAGCGGCAATCACCGGCATGGGCGACTCACCGTTACGGCCGAAGAGCACCTGCAGGAGGTCGGTCTGCTCCGACTTGGTGGGCAGTCCCGTTGCAGGGCCACCACGCTGTACGTCGAGCACCACGAGCGGGAGTTCCATGATTACCGCGAGGTTCATCGCCTCAGACTTGAGGCAGATACCGGGGCCCGAGGTTGATGTCACGGCCAAAGCGCCAGCAAACGAAGCACCTACTGCCGATGCGCAACCTGCAATCTCATCCTCGCACTGCACGGTGGTAACACCGAGCGACTTGTGCTTGGAGAGTTCGTGCAACACGTCCGTGGCGGGAGTGATGGGGTATGAGCCGAGATAGAGTTTCAAGCCAGCCTTCTCAGCAGCAGCGATGAGACCATAGGCCGTAGCCTTGTTGCCTGTGATGTCCATATAGCGGCCGGGCACCTTGTGCTTGGTCTCTACGCGGTATACGTTGGTTGCCGAACTATGTGTGTTGTGACCGTAGTCGTAGCCAGCCTGGATGACCTTGATGTTAGCCTCTGCGATGGCAGGCTTCTTGGCAAACTTCTCGCGCAGGTAGTTGAACGCCACGTTCAGGTCGCGGTCGAAGAGCCAGCACACGAGTCCGAGGGCAAACATGTTGCGACACTTGAGCACCGCCTTGGGCTCCATGCCACTATCGGCAAGGCAATCCTTGACCATCTGTGTGATGGGGCACGCGATGACGCGGTCGGCATCGATACCCATCTCAGCCAAGGGATCCTCGGTCTCGAAGGCCGCCTTCTTCAGGTCGCCAGGACCGAACGAGTCGGTGTCGATGACGATGGTGGCATCTGACTTGGCATAGCGGTACTGTGTCTTCAGCGCAGCGGCGTTCATCGCCACCAGCACGTCGCACAGGTCACCGGGTGTATAGACACGCTCGGCGCCGATATGTACTTGGAATCCCGATACGCCCGTAAGGCTACCTTGCGGGGCGCGGATATCTGCTGGGTAGTCGGGGAAGGTACAGATGTCGTTACCCACGGTAGCCGAGATGGTAGAGAAGATGTTTCCTGCCAACTGCATACCGTCGCCCGAGTCGCCCGAGAAGCGCACGATAACCTCGTCGCGCTCCTTAACAATCAGTTGTTCGCTCATTTTATTGTTGTGTTTACAATCTAATACCAATGTTTATCTTTATCGCGGCAAATTTCGGTAAAAATACCGAATAATAAAACACATTGGGCAGATTATTTTGCACCAATGTCAAAATCGGAGAGACTGGTAGGGAGTTTTGCCTGCACGGGT
This sequence comes from Bacteroidaceae bacterium, assembly GCA_045655845.1. Classification (GTDB taxonomy): domain Bacteria; phylum Bacteroidota; class Bacteroidia; order Bacteroidales; family Bacteroidaceae; genus UBA1189. The sequence goes on along the minus strand of JAZOPX010000134.1, from coordinate 784 downwards.
TGGAAAGAGACCTCTCCGCGCTAACTACCGAGGAGCACCTCGCTAGTTAGTGAGGAGTGGCGCGCTAATTAGCGAGCCGTGGCGCGGTAGTTAGCGCGGGAACATGTGAAGAGACTCACTAATTCCGTATATATAGTCTTCTTATGTAGCCCTATAGGAATCACCTCATTCTTTAGTCCGTCTTCTCTTACTCAAGGGGAGAGTAAACTGATTCCAATTCCCTCCTGTGGGGGAACAGATAGTATACTTGCCGTGGAGATAGAGTACCTCCCAAGGAAACATCTTGCGCATGGTTTCCTTCAGTGCTACGACAATGGGATGATTGGGGTCTTCTATCCATTCCTTTTCGCCATTATCATGTTTCCAAAAGAATAAAGCGTCGCAATCTTCGAAATGGCCATCGGGTGTCAGCGAGACGTTGCTCACATGTACAATGACAAGCACTGTATCGAGTTCGGGGAACTGGTCATATGGGAACGTGTTGATAATCTCCCGACCAGCCTTTGAGAGCCCGGCCTCACTGATACTCCATCCCTCCACCACTTTTTTGTTGAACCAATGCTCTTGATGAGTGATTCGGCCATTCTTGATGGTTACCACCAGTTCCTCTTCGTGATTTCGATAGAATGCACCATGAACGTAAGTGACGAGTTCGCCTCTACCGATAATCAGTTTCTCGCGGCTGAACCACCCTGCGAGGATGCCGTGCTCGGTGTAGTACTCTTCCAGCACCGTTCTCAAGGTATCGGCATCGAACACCAATTCATAAGACTCTCTCTTATGC
>JAZOPX010000133.1:0-11285 GCA_045655845.1 Bacteroidaceae bacterium | reverse complement strand
GTGATTCCGTACTTGCTCAAATCAATGTTTGCCATTTTCTATTAAATTAAAAAGTTATGGTTAATATTGTTTTTCTTTATCTCGTTTACGGCCGTTGGGGGAAAGCCCCTTTCAAACCGTGTACAAATATAACAAGGATTTTCTTTAACAGAAAGTCGAATATCGAAATTATTTCGTTAATAAAAGCAAAAATGTCGTATAACATGTTTTTCCGCCCCTATTTGTAAATAAAACTGATACTTAGAGTTTGCATTTACGGTTGTAACACTTTTAGTTATAGAAATGAAACAAAATGCAATCGTTCGTACCATACATAAAGAAATTATTCATACCTTTGCCTATATTTCCATAGCGAACGCACACAACACTATGATAGAATACCTCAAAGGAGACCTTACGGAACTCACCCCCACCACCGCCACGGTAGAATGCCATGGCGTGGGCTACCTCGCCAACATCTCGCTCTACACCTACGCGGCCATCCAGAACCGCCCGCAGGTGAAGCTCTACATCCACGAGGCCATCCGCGAAGATGCCCACGTGCTCTACGGCTTTGTCGACAAGCGCGAGCGCGAGCTCTTCCTCCTGCTCATCTCCGTATCGGGCATCGGAGGCAACACGGCACGCACCATCCTCTCGGCACTCAACCCCAACGAACTCTGCGAGGTCATCGGCTCGGGCAACGACAAACTGCTCAAGATGGTCAAGGGCATCGGAGGAAAGACCGCCCAGCGCATCATCGTGGAGCTGAAAGACAAGATCGTCTCCGTAGGGGGCGACACCACAGGAAGCCCCATGGGCAACGCCCTCTTCGCCGAGCCCAACAATGAGGTGCTCGACAGCGCCGTGGCCGCCCTCGCCATGCTGGGCTACACCGCCGCAGCATCACAAAAGGTGGTGAAGGCCATCCTCAAGGAGCAGCCCTCGGTAAGCGTCGAAGCCGCCATCAAGGAGGCTCTGCGCCGACTATAGGATGCAGGGATCACCGATGGCAACCACGACCCACACAGCAACAATAAAAGAAACCTATACACAAACAAAACACCTACAATGAAAAAAAGAACTATGCTTGCAGCCACCCTCGTGGCTTTGACTTTGGGTACACAGGCCCAAGTGATCGAGAGTTATCAGGTACGCGAAGGAGTCAGCCTACACGCACCCGTCCTCGCCGACAGCATCAACACTGAAGGACGCAGATACGACGAGGCAAGGGGATTGCTGGGCACTGCCATCAACCTCAATCAGGACAACTTCGACACACAGGTAATGAATGCCGACACCGCAGGCTTCGTGACTCTCGCCAAGGCCGAAGGAGAGCACCTTGTCTATGTAGTGAGCACGAGAGTCCGTGCCGACCGATTCATGAGAGGCCGACTCAAGGTTACCTCTCCCGTACGATGGGAAGCATTCGTAAACGGCGGCATGACGATGAAGAAGGACAACGCCGAGGACAGCCTCAACATGAAGTCTGCACGCTTCATCCCCGTACGCATGGAACCCGAACGGAACTACGAGATCACCATCAAGCTCTTCGCACACAAAGAGGACAAGGCAGCACCCACGTTCAAGTGTGAGATGATGGCCGACAAGGGATATGAGGGGGTAAACGTATTTACAGGACACGACCTCAAGAAGCGATTTGGCATAGAGAACACCGTCTATGGCAATCGCGTCATCGATGTGGCCATCTCGCCCAGCGGCAAATATCTCTACACCCGCTATTGGAACAACTACAGCAAGGGTCGCCAGCATGTATATGCCCAACTCTCTGAAACAAAAAGCGGAAAGGTTATCATCCCCAATGCCAAGGACGGCATGCGCTGGATGCCCAAGAGCGACAAGATGTACTATACCGCCACAGCCGCTACGGGCAACAATGTCATCCTCTTTGACCCCGCGACATTCACCGAAGAGGTGCTGCTGAAGGAGATTCCCGCCGAGAGCTTCACCTGGTCACCCACAGAGGACTTCCTCATCTACTACCCCAATGAGAAGGGACAGGCCGAGCAGGGCCCGCTCAAGCGCGTAGTGACTCCCCGTGACCGCATCCCCGGATTCCGCGGACGCAGCTTCCTCGCCAAGTACGACATCAAGAAGGGCACCACAGAGCGCCTCACCTATGGCTACCACACCACAGGACTCAACGACATCAGCAAGGATGGAACAAAGATCCTCTTCAGCACCAACGAAGAGAATGTGACCGTGCGACCCTTTGGCAGCACCTCCTTCTACCAACTCGACCTTAACACCTATAAGATAGACACACTCGTCAGCGAAAGCGGGTTCGTCAACAGCGCCAAGTACTCACCCGACGGCACACAGGTACTCTTCTTCGGAAGCGCAGAATCATTCGATGGAATCGGAAAAAACTGCGGCACACACCCCATCGCCAACGACTATGACAAGCAAGCTTATATAATGGATCTTGCTACACGCGAGGTAACTCCCATCACCAAGGACTTCGACCCCTCGGTAAACTTCCTGCAGTGGAACGTCGCCGACAAGCACATCTATTTTACCACCGACGACAAGGACGAAGTGAACATCTACCGCTACAACACCACGAAGAAGACCTTCGAGCAGTTGCCTCTGGAAGTATCTGTAATCCAGAAGTTCTCACTCCCCTCACAGACCGCCGCTACTGCCGCATACTACGGACAGGACGACCATACATCAGGAGTAGGCTATCTCTACGACATGAAGAAGAAGTCCTCACGACTCATCGCCGACCCCATGAAGCCCATCCTCGATGACATCGAGTTGGGAGAGACCCGCGAGTGGAACTTCACCGCCTCGGACGGCACCACTATCCATGGTAAATACTGCCTGCCCCCCTCATTCGACCCCGAAAAGAAGTACCCCCTCATCGTATACTACTACGGAGGCACCACACCTACAGTCAAGGGCATCAGCAACCCCTACTGCGCACAGCTCTTCGCTTCTCGCGACTACGTGGTTTACATCATCCAACCCAGCGGAACCCTCGGCTATGGACAGGAGTTCGCTGCACGCCACGTCAACGCATGGGGCAAGCGTACGGCCGACGACATCATTGAGGGTACCAAGCAGTTCTGCGCTGAGCACCCCTACGTCGATGCAGAGCGCATCGGCTGCCTTGGAGCATCGTACGGAGGATTCATGACCCAATACCTGCAGACCCAAACCGACATCTTTGCCGCTGCCGTATCACACGCCGGCATCAGTAACGTCACCAGCTACTGGGGAGAGGGCTACTGGGGATATAGCTACAACGCCATTGCCGCAGCAGACAGTTATCCCTGGCAGAACCCCGACCTCTTCACCAAGCAGGGCTCGCTCTTCAATGCCGACAAGATCAACACACCGCTGCTGCTGCTCCATGGTACCGTAGACACCAACGTGCCCATCGGTGAGAGCATCCAGCTCTTCAATGCACTGAAGATCCTCGGTAAAGACGTAGAATTTATCCAGGTAGAAGGAGAAGACCATTTTGTAGCCGACTACGACAAGCGAGTACTCTGGCACAACACCATCATGGCATGGTTTGCCCGCTACCTGCAGGGTACAGACAAATGGTGGAATGAGCTCTATCCCAATCGCCATCTCTGATTCTGCAATCTCTACATTTCGTTTTCACATCTTTAAGTGTTAATTCAAACAAAAAAGAAGTAAACATTATCGAAAATCGCTAAATGTTAGCTATCTTTGCAGCATAATAAAGAGGAGAAATTTATAGTATTACTAATATTTTATTACACGATGAAAAGAAATCACTTATCAATCATTGTAGCATCATTGCTCGTACTTTGCTCTTGCAGCAGTAAGCTTGGTGAGATGTCACCCAACTACTTCGCTGTTACACCTCAAGTCCTCGAGGCCGTAAACGGTGAGGTTCCTGTAACCGTATCTGGTACATTCCCCGCAAAGTTCTTCCCCAAGAAAGCCGTTATCACCGCAACACCCGTATTGAAGTGGGAAGATGGCTCTGTAGCTGGTGAGACATACACATTTATCGGCGAGAAGGTAGAAGGAAACAACCAAGTAATCCCCTTCGCAACAGGTGGTAACTTCACCATGAAGAGCACTTTCGACTACGTTCCTGAGATGGCAAAGTCTGAGCTTTTCATCGAATTCACAGCACAAGTCAAGAATAAGAAGAAGGCATTGCCCGCAGTAAAGGTGGCTGATGGCGTTCTGGCTACAGCAGAGTTGTACGCTCAGACAACAGCATCAACTCAGCCCGCAAACGCTGCAGATGCTTTCCAGCGCGTAATCAAGCAGGCTAAGCAGGCTAACATCATGTTCCTTATCCAGCAGACCAACCTCCGTTGGAGCGAGACCAACTCTGACCAGATGAAGGAGTTCGCCGCTACCTTGAAGGATGTAGATGCAGACAAGGAGAACAAGGTACTTGAGAACATTGAGGTATCAGCTTATGCTTCACCTGATGGCGCTACAGACCTCAACGAGCGTTTGGCTACACAGCGTGAGAAGAATGCAGAGAACCACGTGAACAAGTTGCTCAAGAAGGGCAAGATTGTTGCTGATGTTGACGCTAAGTACACCGCTGAGGACTGGGAAGGCTTCCAGGAGTTGGTTGCAGGTTCTAACATCCCTGACAAGGAGCTCATCCTCCGCGTTCTTTCTATGTACAGCGATCCCGAGGCAAGAGAGCGCGAGATCAAGAACATCTCTTCTGTATACAGCGAGTTGGCTGAGGAAATCCTTCCCCAGTTGCGTCGTGCACGCCTTACCTTGAACTACCAGCTCATCGGCCGTTCAGACGACGAGATTCTTGCTGCTGTAGCAGAAGACGCTTCTGTACTCAGCGTTGAGGAGCTTCTCTATGCTGCTACTCTCGTAGAAAACGCTGATGAGAAGGCTGCTATCTACAAGAAGACCACTGAGCTCTTTGCTAACGACTATCGTGCATACAACAACCTCGCCGAGCTCGCAATCAAGGCTGCTGACTACACTGCCGCTAAGGAGTATCTGAACAAGGCCGTGAAGTTGAATGCAACAGCTGCTGAGGTAAATACAAACTTGGGTATGGTAGCACTTATCGAGGGTAATGTGGCTGATGCAGAGAACTACCTCGTAAAGGGTACCGACTCTGAGGCTAATGCAGCTGCACTTGGTAACCTCTATGTTGCACAAGGCCAGTACGACCGCGCTGTAAGCGCATTCGGTGACACCAACAGCAATGCAGCCGCACTCGCACAAATCATGGCAGAGCAGTACACTGCTGCCAAGAACACACTTGACGCCGTAAAGAATCCTGATGGTTATACCTATTACCTCAAAGCTATCGTAGGCGCACGTACCAACAATGCTGCTATGGTTGCCGAGAACTTGGTTAAGGCAGTTAAGCTTGACGCTACCCTCGTAGAGAAGGCTAAGAAGGATTTGGAGTTCAAGAAGTTCGCAGCTGCACTTTTGAACCTCTAATATAGAATCTGATAAAAGAACAAAAGGGTGGGATTGCAGATTCCACCCTTTTTTACCATTCAGCAATGAAAGAATACACCTACGAACTACTCATGAAGGTGCGTGACTATGAGTGCGACCTCCAAGGCATCGTCAACAATGCCAACTACCAGCATTATCTGGAGCATACACGACACGAGTTTCTTCTCTCCATCGGACTCAGTTTTGCAGAGATGAGTGCTGCAGGATATGATTTTGTCGTATCCAAGGTAACACTCAACTATAAGTCTCCACTCCGCAGTCGCGATGAGTTCCGCTCTCAACTCTACGTGACGAAGGAGGGCATCAAATGTGTATTCCACCAAGAGATTGTGCGCGTATCAGATGGAAAGGTATGCCTCAAAGGTACTGTCGAAAGTGTGTGCATACACAATGGTAAGCTCGTACGCAGTACTCCCTACGACAGCCTCCTTGAAGGACATCTAAGCAACAATTAAACACACTCTGCTATGGATAAAAAGGAATTACTTGGCCTCATTGCCCTACAGCATATCCCTGGTGTGGGAAGTATCACTGCCAAGCGCTTAGTTGAAGGCGTAGGTAGTGCTGCACAAGTCTTTGAACATCGCACCGAGCTACCTACGATAATTCCCCATATCCAACCCTCACTTGTCGATGCACTCGACTGCCCAGCGGCTCACCAACGTGCCGAGAAGGAGTTGGAGTTTATCGACAAGCATCACATCACCTGCCTCGGCTACCACGACGACGCATACCCCTCCCGACTACGCGAATGCGATGACGCCCCTATCCTACTCTTCTATCGTGGCAATGCTCCGCTCAATCCCCGCCGCGTAGTAAGTATCGTAGGAACCCGTAAATGTACCGACTATGGGCGCGATTTGTGCGAAGGCTTTGTACGCGACCTTGCTGCTCAATGTCCCGATGTACTCATCGTGAGTGGCTTGGCCTATGGCATTGACATCTGTGCTCATCGCTCAGCAATGAAGTACGGACTCCCTACTGTAGGCGTCTTGGCCCATGGCCTCGACCGCATATACCCATCGGCACATCGCAACACAGCAGCTCAGATGGTCGATTGTGGCGGACTGCTTACCGAGTATCTCAGCCATACTGAGCCCGAGCGAACCAACTTTCTCCAGCGCAACCGCATTGTTGCCGGTATGGCCGATGCGACCATCATCGTAGAGTCTGCTGCCAAGGGCGGATCGCTTGTCACAGCCAACATTGCCAACAGCTATGGGCGTGACTGCTTCACCTTCCCCGGTCGTACCACCGACCTCTCTTCTGCTGGCTGTCACCGCCTCATACGTCATAATCAAGCAGCGCTCATCACCTCTGCAGACGACTTCATAGAGGCCATGATGTGGGATGCTATGCAGAAGCCCCAAGCCATACAGCAGTCACTCTTTCCCGAACTGAATGAGGAGGAGAGTTGCATCGTAAGAACTCTGGAAAGATATCCAGAAGGAGCATCCATCAATACGCTTGTAGCAGAGACCACCTTTCCCGTACATAGGCTCAGCGCTGTGCTGTTCGAGCTGGAGCTACGCGACGTAGTACGCCCACTTGCCGGCAGCATCTACAAGCTGAGACATTAAGACTAACACATTAATAAGAGTATATAATATATGGAACACTATCACGACACTGAAGAGACCAGCAAGTACAACGACGCACTTGCCCTCTACCCCACTCCCCTCACCAATGAGCAGGCAAAGACCCGTACTGCAACCATCATGGAGAAATACGTAGCAGAAAACAATACTCCCGAAGTGAAGAAACTACTCTTCAACTGCATCGACCTTACCACGCTCAAGACCGAAGACAGCGAGGAGAGCGTATTAAAGTTTACCGAGCGTGTCAACGAGTTCGACAACGAACACCCTGACCTGAAGAATGTGGCGGCCATCTGCGTATACCCCAACTTTGCCAAGATTGTGAGCCAGTCGCTCGAAGTAGAGTCGGTAAACGTAGCTTGCGTATCAGGCGGATTCCCCTCATCGCAGACCTTTACTGAGGTGAAAGTTGCCGAGACAGCCCTTGCCTTGGCCGATGGTGCTACCGAGATTGATATCGTCATCCCCGTGGGGAAGTTCCTCAGTGGCGACTATGAAGGAATGTGCGATGAAATCGAGGAAATCAAGTCTATTTGCGGCGACCACCACCTGAAAGTGATTCTCGAGACGGGTGCCCTGAAGTCTGTCGACAATATCTGGAAGGCCTCAATCCTCGCCATGTATAGCGGTGCCGACTTCATCAAGACCTCTACAGGCAAGCAAGAGCCTGCCGCCACTCCCGAAGCGGCCTATGTGATGTGCCAAGCCATCAAGGCATATCATGAGAAGACGGGCCGCAAGGTGGGCTTCAAGCCTGCTGGTGGTATCAACAGCGTAGGTGATGCCCTCGTATACTACACCATCGTGAAGGAGGTGCTGGGCAAGGAGTGGCTCAACAACACGCTCTTCCGCATCGGCACCAGCCGCCTGGCTAATCTCTTGCTGAGCGACATCGTTGGCGAAGAGGTGAAATTCTTCTAAGCAAACCCTAATAGGGATCTACGTCATAGTAGAGCATTACCTTCTGCAGCAGTCCTTGCCCCGCAAGTGACTGCTGTATTTCTGTAAGGCATTGACGTACTCGGGTCACCCCTAAGGCAGGTTCGGCCTTGAGCATTATCTTACGTATGTGCAAGGCATGCACTCGAGCCACAGCAGGTGCCTCAGGTCCTAAGACACGATCGGCAAAGCAGGTGCGCATGGCTGCAGTCATGGCCTCAGCTGCATGAGCCACCTCTGCTTCATCGCGTCCCTTTACATATATATATATCAATCGGCAGAAGGGCGGATAGCGGAAGAGCTGGCGCTCGGCCGTTTGGTCGGCATAGAGCCCCATATAATCATTTGCCACCACCTGCTGTATGACGGGCAGTTCCACTCCCTTCGTCTGCAGTATCACCTGCCCCTGCTGTCCTCTACGTCCGGCACGACCGGCTACCTGTGCCATCAACTGGAACGAGCGTTCATAGGATCGGAAGTCGGGAAAGTTGAGCATCGTGTCGGCATTCATGATGCCCACAACATGTACGTTGTCGAAGTCGAGTCCCTTGGATATCATCTGCGTACCGATAAGCACATCGGTACGTCCCTCCTGAAAGTCGGTAAGAATCTTATCATATGCCGTTTTTGAGCGCGTAGTATCGAGGTCGAGGCGTGCCACCCGTGCTGTAGGGAAGTGATGCAATACCTCCTCCTCTATGCGCTCGGTACCCATACCGCGCTTGCTCAGTGCATGAGCTCCACATGAGGGGCATTTGATGGGGACGTTATATATATTGCCACAATAATGACACACCAGCTGCTGTGCCCCTCGATGGTAGGTGAGGCTCACGTCGCAACGGTCACATTTGGGTACCCATCCACATGCTGTACACTCGAGCATGGGTGCATATCCACGACGATTCTGGAAGAGGATGACCTGCTTGCTCTCATTCAGCGCATCGCGTATGGCATCATGCAATACAGTAGAGAAGGGCCCGTACATGCGCTTCTTGCGATATTCCTCCTTGAGGTCCACGACCTCGATTCGGGGTAGCTGTACCTGGCTGAATCGCTCGGTCATCTGTACCAGTCCATACTTGCCGCACTGGGCATTGTAGTAACTCTCCACCGAAGGTGTAGCCGTACCCAACAAGGTTTTCCCCTTATGGTAGGCAGCCATCATGACCGCTACGCTGCGGGCATGGTATCGCGGTGCGGGGTCTTGTTGCTTGTATGTCGTTTCGTGCTCCTCATCCACAATGACAAGACCAAGGTTCTTGAAGGGAAGGAATACCGATGAGCGTACCCCGAGGATTACATCGTAGGGGGTATCGGAGAGTTGACGGTTCCATATCTCCACACGCTCGGCATCAGAGAATTTCGAATGATATACACCAAGTCGTGCACCGAAAGCCCGACGCAGACGCTCGGTCATCTGCTGGGTCAGCGCTATCTCAGGAAGCAGGAATAGTGCTTGGCGTCCCTGCTTCAGCTGTTCGTTGATAAGGTGTATGTATACCTCCGTCTTACCGCTCGAAGTGACTCCATGCAGCAAGCACACATCGTGTGTTTCCCAACTCTTGGTGATCTCGTCAAAGGCACGCTGCTGATGCTCGCTGAGCGGTGATATGCTGGGATTAGCTGCATCTGGCGTACTGTCGAGTCGTCCTATCTCCACGATGTAGGTCTCTACCACTCCTTTAGCGATAAGTCCATTCAACACAGCAGATGTCATGCCACATTCCTTGAGGAGTGTAGCTCGCGAGAGTTCCTTGCGAGGCATATAGTCTGGGGCCTCACACTCAGTCAGGTCTATAAGCCTGAGCAACAGCTGTTGCTGCTTGGCTGCCCGGCGTAGCGACAGCAATACCTCATTCAATGCCCCTTCGGAGCGATAAGCCGGGGCTATACGTACGTGCACCTCACTCTTGGGCTTATAGCTCTGCCTCATGGCCTCATCTATGGTGACTGCTCCCATATCGAGCAGTGACTTGATGAGGTGCATGCCACTCTTCAGCTTACAACTGTTCAGGAGCTGCTGCACGCGCTGCTTGGAGTTGAGTGCGAGGGCATCGAGCAGAGCTTGCTCCTTCTCCTTCAAGGGAGCCTCGGCAATGAATGCGGGGTTGAGCTCCACCATCGTCTCACTCTCCATCTTCAATCCCGAGGGGAGTGCAGCCTTATACACATCGCCTATGGAGCACATGTAGTAGTCGGCTATCCATTGCCATAGACGCAACTGCTCAGTCCTCACGATAGGAGCCGCGTCGAGCACTTCGGTCACCTCCTTCACCTCATAGTCGCCTTGTGGAGTCTCCTCGTGCTTGCGCACCACGATAGCCGTATAGTACCGCTTGGCACCAAACTGCACCACCACCCTACTGCCCGTCTGCACCATAGCGGCATGAGCCTCGCCCAGCCGATAGGTAAAGCTACCGGCCAGCGGAAGGGGCAATATGACATCGACAAAGCAGGACATGGCTCAGAAGGGGTTGTTTCAAATGCGTGCTACAAAAGTAAGCATAATCTGGGGAAAAAATGTGAATATATCCGTTTTTTATTCCTCCCCCGGCATCGTTGCCATCAAGACAAAAAAAATCCCACCGACCGAAGTAAGTGGGATTGTTGTCCTTAGTGCTTGACACCTATCGATAAGGCTTGCTCCAGCTCCTCCTGTGTGCAGCGCTTACGGATAACCCAATACGTCATCGTGTGGCTTTTGTTACCACCACCTTTAACCGAAACACCATCTTGGCACAGCTCCCAACCCTCAGAAGCGAGGTAAGTCAGAGCAGCAGCAGGAGTGCGGAATCTCACTCTCTTGCCATCTGCATCCTTGATGCGTTTGATTTTTCTACCATTGTCCATTTTTGCCTTGAAACCCTTCTTATGGATGTTTCCAGAAAAGGTTACAATGTTGTAGATGTAGGCATCCGGAGTCGCAGCACAAACCTCTGTGCAAGCAACACTATCCTCCGAAATAACCTCTGGGACTGCCTCAGTCTGTGAGAATGCCAACAAGGGCAACGCAACCATCGCTAATAGTAAAAATGTCTTCTTCATATCTGTTTGTTTTTAATTGATTTATGCTTTGTGCGACAAAGGTACAACACATTCCTTATCGCTGCAACTTTTAAGATATTTTTTTATTTATTAAATGACAAAGACAGGTTTCTCCCCCGCATCTTATCCTTTATCCAGCTACGACTATGCTTTTTTACGGCCCGTAGAAAAAGAGCTGATGTAAAACCTCGATTATTTGAAAATTTTGTCGTACCTCTAACCTGTTTCTCAGCTTTTAATTAGGCTTCGGCTCGG
>JAZOPX010000132.1:0-11967 GCA_045655845.1 Bacteroidaceae bacterium | reverse complement strand
ATTCGCCGCCGACCTGCTCCGCAGCATCAACTTCCCCTGCGAGATTACCTTTGTGCGTGTATCATCCTATGAGGGAGTGCAATCCACCGGTGAGGTAAAGCAACTCATCGGACTGACAGAGAACATCGAAGGCCGCACCGTTGTCATCGTCGAAGACATCATCGAATCTGGCATCACCATGAAGGAGGTCTTGCACATGCTGGGCGAGAAGAAACCGAAAGAGGTATTCATCACCTCACTCTTCGTGAAGCCCGGCTGCTTGAAAGTAGACCTAAAGATCGACTACCGCTGCTTCGACATCGAGGATGACTTCATCGTAGGTTATGGTCTCGACTACAACCACGAAGGCCGCAACCTCCCCCACATCTATCAGGTGATAGAGTAAGCGACATAAATAGCGGGATACTATACAGCCATAGTATTCCCCTAATAGAAGAAAAAGCCACAGCAACTCGAGTTGCTGTGGCTTTACTATGATTACGATACAATCCCGGGGGATTAATTCGACCAGAGATTACCCCATGTTCCACGATTTCTGTTGCTGTATTGGGTATCCTCCGATGAGTCTGATGAGTCAAAGAAATCTCCAGTTTCAGGATCAATAACATTCATACCACCATTGGGGCTGCCTGCAAGCATGATAACCTCCGAGCCCAACTCTACAGTTTCCATTTGGGGTTTGATATATACTTTCTTGTTCATATCTTTTATTGTTTTCAAGTTAATAAATTCTTTCTGAGTGATATTATTTGATTACCACCTTCTTACCATTCACGATATACATACCATTTGTAGGGTTGAGTACGCGGCGACCTTGGAGGTCATAGATGTATGCTTCCTGCTGGCCATTGCCTGCTGCCTCCATCTCGTCAATCTCGGTAGTCTCCACAAAGAGGCGGAGTGCATTCGCCGAGAAACAATGTAGGGCTAGACGAGGAAAATTCTAGGGCTACACGAAAAAAAGCCTTTGTCCGTTTCAAAAATTATCATTGTCTGATTATCCATCACAACCTGTCTGCTAATTAGCTTAATAATCACATATTGTAGTTTCCTGATTTAGGTTGTCAGTTTTGAAGTTTATTCCTATAACAGGTTTACATGATTTTGTCTTATTCCTATACTGGGTTGACTGGTTAAAAACTTATTCCTATAATTCGTTTACAATAGATAAACTTTTGACAGATGTATTTATTCTTGTCGGTTGTAGGGCATAGCCCGGAAACCGACAAGAACTTCGAAGGCAAAGATAGCGATAATCTTTACATCTCGCTATATCCTTGCTTGTTTTATTGCCTGTTCCCTTCTACTGTTCCACATTTTCTTGATTTCACCCTTACAGCCTGCCGCCTGTTTGGGTGTCATCATATCGATACTCATGTGAGGCCTATGATTGTTGTAGAACTCTACTGCCATTCTCACAGCTTTCCTGACCTCTGCGATAGAGGTGAATACCATTCCCTTAAGCAACTCATTCTTTATCGTATTGTTGATACGTTCAGCCATGGCATTCTCCTTCGGGTCACCGCTTTCAGTCATGCTGACGGATATTCCATTCTTGCCCAGCATACCAACATAGGCATAGGATGCGTATTGGCATCCGCGGTCGGAGTGGTGTATAAGCCCTTCGTTGTCTCCAGACAGATGTCTCAGCCCCATACGCAGGGCTTCCAACGGATATTTAGCTTCCAATGTATCTCCTACACTATAGCCTATGATTTCTTTCGTGTAGGCATCCTGGAGCAGAGAGAGATAGCAGAAAGAATACTCTTCCATGTTGTTAGGATTCGGGTAAACAGGGATATAGGTAATGTCGCTTACCCACAGCCGGTTCTTGGCTTCAGGTATATAGTTCCTTACCAAATTCGGGAAGGTGGGAAGTCCATGGGTGGAGTCCGTAGTGCGCGGCTTGCGCATACGGCGGCGCACTTTCAAACCATGGCAATCAAGGATGTCATAGAAGCAATCTCTTCCTACAGCATACTGATCGCCGAAGCGTTGGTGATACATCAGCCAAAGTTTCTTGCCCCCGATTCCGGGATCAAGTTGGCGTATTTCCTCTACGAACTGCACGACAAATTCCTCGCGGGCAAGACGGCGGAGCAGGAGTCCGTCATCATGCTTGTAATACGATTGCCTCGATATCCCAAACAGTTTACAAATGCCGCTCACGGTAAATTCTGAGCGGTCCTTTGTATGAAGCGAACTTACTGTTTGGGGCCAGCTTTTTTTCGTATGGAAATCTTGAACATCTCTTCGGCAACATCTATCATCGTGTCGTAGAACTCGGCACGCATGTGCTCGGCCTTGAGTGCTTTCTGCAAGCGGGCCACTTCGGCCTGAAGTTTTGCGTAATCTTCCGGGGTAGGACCTTTGTCGTTCTTCATCTGGGCATGTATTTCGGGATTATCCGCTGCAAAGTTACTAATCCATTCGGCAATTGTTGAACGGGAGAACCCTAATTCTTTACCGATACGTCCGTAACTCAACCTTTCTTCATAGTAAAGGCGGATAGCTTCATCGTGATACTGAAGACGAAGTTGTTTGCAAGGGCGATGCCTTGACTGACTCTTTTGTGATGCTGTACTCATTAGTTGACTCTTTTTGTGTCAACTTTTTCTAGGACAAGACAGATCAATATCCTTATATATAGCATATTGGTTACTATACGATAGCGGAATGTCGGGTGCTTTATTGTACAAATCCGCGTGGTGTTTTGTTCAGTTATCTACCTTTTGGATGGAATGGGATCCGAGTGGATCGGATGTACAATTTTCACTATTTATACATTAGCACTGCCACCCCAAATACGAATAAACTTATGATGATAACTTGGTCTTCTAAAGGGAGAGACAAAAGCATTCAAAAAAAACATGCCACGTTGCTTTCCCAAAGGAGTAGACAGAGTGTAGATTTTGGACAGCGCCTCGAAAAAATGCAAAACAGTTTGGGGGATTCATTCATTTTAGCTAAATTCGCAGCTTATATGAGTGAACCGAAGAAACGATTGTTAGGTATGGACCTCGCCGAAATGCAGGCGGTGGCCAAGAGCATAGGCATGCCAGGATTTGCGGCACGCCAAATGATGGAGTGGATATACGTAAAGCGCGTGCGCTCCATAGACGAGATGACCAACCTCTCGCTCAAGCATCGCGAGGCACTGAACCAAGCGTATGAGGTAGGCCTCAGCGACCCCATAGAGGGCATACACTCGGTGGACGGCACGATCAAGTACCTGTTCAAGATACGCGAAGGGCAATTCGTAGAGGCAGTATATATCCCCGACGATGACCGCGCCACACTGTGTGTATCATCGCAAGTGGGATGCAAGATGCACTGTGCTTTCTGTATGACAGGGCGCCAAGGCTTCAGTGCTCACCTCACGGCAGGCGAGATACTGAACCAGTTCTATGCCATCCCTGAGAGCGCATCGCTCACCAATGTGGTGATGATGGGTATGGGTGAGCCACTCGACAACACCGACGAAGTGCTCAAGGCGTTGCGCCTCATCACCGACACCAAACTGCTGGCATGGAGTCCACGCCGCATCACACTCTCGACGGTAGGCGTAAAGGGCAACCTCAAGCGATTCCTCGACGAGAGCGAATGCCACCTGGCCATCAGCCTCCACGCCCCCACCCCACAGGTGCGCTCCGAGCTGATGCCTGCCGAACGCATCTACTCCATCACCGAGATGGTGGAGGTACTGCGCGGCTACGACTTTACGGGGCAGCGCAGACTATCGTTCGAATACATACTCTTCGACGGGGTGAACGACACCTTGGCCGATGCCCGCAAACTGGTGTGCCTGCTCGACGGGCTGCAGTGCCGCATCAACCTCATCCGCTTCCATGCCATCCCCGACTCGGAACTCGATGGCGTACCCATGGAACGCATGGTGGCCTTCCGCGACTACCTCACCCGCCACGGGCTGTTCACTACGATACGCGCTTCGCGAGGCGAGGACATCTACGCAGCGTGCGGAATGCTATCGACAAAAAAGCTGAAGAACCAAACCAAATAAGCAATAAACCAATTATTATGAAGAGACATCTCACCTATATGACCGCCTGCCTCGTAGCCCTATGCATGGCAAGCTGCGGCAATAACACCAACAAGAAGGACTTACCCCAAGAGGAAGTCAAGCAAGAGAGTGTGAAGAAAAAGGGAACCCCAAAGGAGCAATCCAAGAAGACGGCAAAGAAAAAGAAGAAAAGCATCATGATGCCCAACGCCACCGGACTGCCCTACGAGATGCTCGTCGTGATGGACGATGCACAATGGGAGCGTCCTTTGGGGCGTGCTGTGTTCAACGTGCTCGATACCGACGTACCGGGATTGCCCCAGTCGGAGCGTTCGTTCCGCATCACACGCGTCAACCCCAGCGGCATGAACAGCAACATGTTCCGCATCATGCGCAACATCATCAAGGTGGACATCCAGAACATCTATACCCAGCCCAAGCTGAAATTCTCCCGCGACGTGTACTCATACCCCCAGATGGTGATGACCCTGCAGGCTCCAGATGAGAAGAGCCTTACCCAGTTCGTAGAGGACAACGCACAGAGTATCATCGACTTCTTCACCAAGGCAGAGATGAACCGCGAGATCAACAACTTGCGCGAAGAGCACAACCTCGACGTATCACGCCTGGCAGGCGAGATACTTGGCGTAGACGTGTGGGTACCCTGGGAGGTCAACAAGTATAAGAAAGGCAAGGATTTCCTCTGGGCATCGACCTATACGGAGAAGAAGGACATGAGCATCGTGCTTTACTCGTACCCCTACACCGACAAGAACACCTTTACACTCGAATACTTCCTCGCCAAACGCGACTCGGTGATGAAAGCCAACATTCCCGGAGGTCCCGAGGGCAGCTACATGACTACCAACCACGACTACGTGTATGTAGAGGATGCTACTGTGCAGGGCAAGTATGCCCAGGTGGCGCGCGGCCTATGGCGCATGCAAGGTGACCGCATGGGGGGGCCCTTCGTGTCACACTCGCGTGTGGACGAGGTGAACGGGCGTGTCGTCGTAGCCGAAGCGTTCATCTACGCTCCCGAATCAATGAAACGCGACCTCATGCGCCGCATGGAAGCAGCCCTCTACACCCTGCAACTACCCCAACAGCAGGAGATTGGCGACCTGTCATACAACTTAGAAGAAATCGTTATTGAACCTGAAATAAAGTAAAAAGAGATTATGGAACAAAACAAAATAAGGGTCGGCATCACACAAGGTGACGTCAATGGTATTGGCTACGAGGTTATCCTGAAGGCCTTTGAAGACCCCACCATGTTAGAATTGTGCACCCCCGTCGTGTACGGTTCGCCTAAAATCATGACCTATCACCGTAAGGCACTCGAGTTAGAAACCACATTCACCATCGTAGGCTCAGCAGATGAAGCCATACCTGGCAAGCTCAATGTAGTCAATTGCTGCGATGATGAGGTCAAGGTCGAGCTTGGCAAGCCTAGCAAGGAGTCGGGCAAGGCAGCTTTTGACGCCTTGGAGAGAGCCATAAAGGAATACAAGGAGGGCAAATATGACGTACTCGTCACAGCTCCCATCCACAAGCAAATGATTCAGTCGGAGAGTTTCACCTTCCCCGGACATACCGAATACATCGAGCAGAGCGTAGGCGATGGAGCAAAGGCACTGATGATATTAGCCAATAGCACCTTGCGCGTAGCCCTTGCCACAGGACACATCCCCATAAGCCAGGTAGCAGCAGCACTCACCCAAGAGGTCATCGAGCAGAAGTTACAGCTGTTCAACACCGCATTGAAGGGCGACTTCGGCATCGGCGCTCCACGCATTGCCGTACTGGCCCTCAACCCCCACGCTGGAGACGGAGGTGTCATCGGCACTGAAGAGACAACCGTCATCGCACCTGCCATCAAGGCCATGCGCGAGCAGGGCCTACTCTGCTATGGTCCTTTCCCTGCCGACGGCTTCATGGGCAGCGGTGCCTTCAGCCGCTTCGACGGTGTACTGGCTATGTATCACGATCAGGGTCTCGCCCCCTTCAAGGTGCTGGCCATGGAGGATGGCGTGAACTTCACCGCCGGACTCCCCATCGTGCGTACCTCGCCCGACCACGGCACAGCCTTTGACATTGCTGGAAAGAATCAGGCTTCGGCCGACTCATTCCGTCAAGCACTCTATATGGCCATCGATATCTATCGCAACCGCAAGAACGACGAAGAGGCACACCGCAATCCTCTGCGCAAACTCTACTTCGAGAAGCGCGACGATAGCGACAAACTGAAATTGGAATGATCTATGCCATCCTCGCCGCTGGCGAAGGCTCACGATTAGCCCAGGAGGGGTGTGAAGTACCCAAACCCTTGGTGCGCATATTGGACGAGACGCTCATTGGGCGTCTTATCCGCATATTTGCAAGCAGTGGAGCTACACGAATCATCGTCATTACCAACACACAACACACGGCCACACAAGAATATCTAAAGCAGCTCTCACTGTCTATACCCATAGATATAGTAGTACAGTCGACACCAAGCTCGATGCACAGCCTCTACGCTATCCGCGAATACCTGAACACGGAGGAGCGATTCTGTATCACCACGGTCGACACCATCTTTTCTGAAGAGGAGTTCAAGTGCTATATCCGCACATTCATAGAGAGTGCTGCGGACGGACTCATGGCCGTAACCACCTATGTCGATGATGAGAAACCACTCTATGTGCAGACAACAGACGAACTCACCATCACCAACTTTTGCGATACGAAGGAGGAGCGCTGTGTACACGTGTCGGGAGGAATCTACTGCCTCACACGGCAATCGCTACTAACCTTAGAGCGCTGCATCGCCGAGGGAAAGGCCCGCATGCGCAACTTCCAGCGCCAGCTCGTTACCGATGGACTCAGGCTCAAGGCCTACCCATTCAGTAAGATTATCGATGTAGACCATTGCAGCGATATCCCCAAGGCCGAAAAGCTGCTCAACGAGCTATCCAACCCCAAAGATGCCTGCTGAAGAATGAAAAAGGTGGAAGAAAATTTGGTATTCTGCTTGCGATGCCGTAACTTTGCACTCGCTTTGAAGAAAGCATTCGGGATGTAGTACAGTTGGTAGTATACTTGGTTTGGGACCAAGGGGTCGCACGTTCGAGTCGTGTCATCCCGACATAAAATAAGCGACAGGACCTGTCGCTTATTTTTTTATGTGGCAAGAAGCAAAGAAAAGGCATATCCCGACGGAATATGCCTTTCCTAAAATCTTTTTTAGCAGAAGTTTAGCGTACCGCGATGCACTCGATTTCTACACGAGCCTCCTTGGGAAGGGTCTTCACGGCCACAGCAGAACGCGCAGGACATACACCCTCAAAGAATGAGGCATACACCTCGTTCATCTCGGCAAAGTCGGCCATATCGGCAAGGAAAACGGTAGTCTTCACCACGTTAGCCATAGTGAGGCCAGCCTCAGCAAGGATAGCCTTCATATTGGTGAGCGACTGACGAGTGAGTTCCTTGATACCACCCTCGGCAAAAGCACCAGTAGCAGGGTCGATGGGGAGCTGTCCGCTCACAAAAACAATACCATTAGCCTCGATAGCCTGGCTGTAGGGACCAATTGCTGCAGGAGCTGCAGCAGTGTTGATTTGCTGTTTCATTTTAAATATCCTTTATTTTATTAATACTTTATCTCGCAAGGAACAAAAGTAAGCATTTCTTTTCAGATAACCGCAAACAGCAAAAGAAAATGCAATTATTTCTTCATTTTCGTCTGTTTAGAACTGAGATTTATATCGGCAAGTTTTGCTTTTTCGCTGGTTTTGCAGTAATTTCGCACCATAATTAAATTAGCGATAAAATGTCTGAGCAAATTGTAAACGAAAGCACTGAGAAGAAGAGTCTCAACTTCATCGAACAGATAGTAGTGAATGACCTCGCAGAGGGAAAGAATGGCAGCAAAGTACAGACACGCTTTCCGCCCGAACCCAACGGCTACCTGCACATCGGACATGCCAAGGCAATATGTCTCGACTTCGGCATGGCACAGAAGTATGGCGGTGTGTGCAACCTCCGCTTCGACGACACCAACCCCACCAAGGAAGATGTGGAATATGTAGAGGCTATCAAGGAAGACATCAAGTGGCTCGGCTTTGAGTGGGGCAACGAATACTACGCTTCAGACTACTTCCAGCAGTTGTGGGACTTTGCCATCGACCTCATCAAGCAAGGCAAAGCCTACATCGATGAGCAGAGCGCTGAGGAGATTGCCGCACAGAAGGGTACCACCACACAGCCCGGTACCGAGAGCCCCTTCCGCAACCGTCCCGTAGAGGAGAGCCTTGAGCTCTTCGAGAAGATGAACCGTGGCGAAATCGAGGAAGGACGCATGGTGTTGCGTGCCAAGATCGACATGGCAGCACCCAACATGCACTTCCGCGACCCCATCATCTATCGTGTGGTCAACCATCCCCACCACCGTACAGGTACCACATGGAAGGCCTACCCCATGTACGACTTCGCCCACGGACAGAGTGACTACTTCGAGGGCGTAACCCACTCGCTCTGCACACTCGAGTTCGTACCTCACCGCCCCCTCTACGACCTCTTCGTAGACTGGGTGAAGAATGGCGAAGACCTCGATGACAACCGTCCCCGCCAGTATGAGTTCAACAAACTCAACCTCAACTATACACTCATGAGCAAGCGCAACCTGCTCATCCTCGTCAAGGAGGGCCTCGTCAACGGTTGGGATGACCCCCGTATGCCGACTCTCTGTGGATTCCGCCGCCGTGGATACTCTCCCGAATCAATCCGCAACTTCGTGGATAAGATTGGCTACACCACCTACGACGCGCTCAACGACTTTGCCCTGCTCGAGAGCGCCGTGCGCGAAGACCTCAACGCTCGCGCAACACGCGTATCGGCAGTAGTGAACCCCGTGAAGCTCGTCATCACCAACTATCCGGAGGGACAGGTGGAGGTAATGGAGAGCATCAACAATCCCGAAGATCCTGAGGCAGGCACACACACTATCGAGTTCAGCCGCGAACTGTGGATCGAGCGTGAGGACTTCATGGAGGATGCTCCGAAGAAGTACTTCCGCATGACTCCCGGTCAGGAGGTACGCCTCATGAACGCCTACATCGTGAAGTGCACCGGTTGCAAGAAAGACGACGAGGGCAACGTAATCGAGGTATACGCCGAGTATGACCCCGACACCAAGACTGGCATGCCCGGTAGTAACCGTAAGGTGAAGGGCACCCTGCACTGGGTAAGTTGCGCACACTGCATCAAGGCAGAGGTACGCCTCTACGACCGTCTGTGGAAGGTAGAGAACCCCCGCGACGAGATGGCGGCTATCCGCGAAGCCAAGGGATGCGACGCTTTGGAGGCCATGAAGGAGATGATCAACCCCGACTCTCTACAGGTACTCACCGAGTGCTACGTGGAGCGCTACCTGGCCGACGCCAAGCCCCTGGACTACCTGCAGTTCCGCCGCATCGGATACTTCAACGTCGACAAGGAGTCTACCGCAGACCACCTCGTATTCAATCGTACCGTATCACTCAAGGACACCTGGAGTAAGATTAATAAGTAATCATTAAACTATTTTGTGTTTATATTTGTTACCGTCAGTAATAGACAGTACAAATATAAACACATTATTATATGAGAGACAATTTCGCACAATATTTCGACAAACCCAAGTTTCGCGCCTCTCTGGCACGATACGAAGAGATGCTGACGAGTGATCACACCTTCTACTTCGAGGCTACGGAACTCACCGACATTGCCGAATATTATGCCATGCAAGGCGACTCCGAGCAGGCCGAGGCTGCGCTAGACCTTGCCTTACACCTACACCCGGACAACATCGACGCACTCATCTTCAAGTCGCGAGCCCGGCTCATCAATGGACACATTGCCGAGGCACGCCACATCCTTGAGAGCATCACCGACCAGCGTGACCGCGAGGTAATGTTCCTTCGCGCAGAAGTGTTGCTGGCATCACACCAACACACGCAAGCCGAGTCCTTGCTACGCTCACTCATCGAAGAGGAGGGCTACGAAGCCAACGCCTATGCAGACATCATTGACCTACTGGTCGATAACAGTCAGCATGACATGGCAAGCCTATGGATCGAGGAGGCCATACAACGCCATCCCAACCATCAGGTACTCACCGAGTCGGCAGCTTACAGCCACGCCCTCCAGGAGCGCTTCGATGAGGCCATCACACTCTACAACCAACTGCTCGACACTGATCCCTACTCCACCTTTTATTGGGAGGAACTGGGCAAGATATATTTTCGCCGCGAAGAGTACGACAAGGCTATTGAGGCCTTCGAATTTGTCATCGCCATCAATGGAGATGAGTGTTACTATGCACTCTATGCTGTAGCCAACAGCTACTTTAACATTGGCAACTATGAACGAGCCGAGGAGTACTACCACACTATCCACGAACGTTACCCTGAGACCATAGACCCACTCTTCCACATGGGCATGTGTCGAGTAAATCGTGGCGACGACGATGGAGCCCTCGACTACTTCACCCAAGCACTTACAACCATCCCTGAAGGTTCTGAAGAGCAGGCACAGATATACAGCCAGATGTCACTTATCTTCAGCCGTAAAGGACAGCATGCCAAGGCCGTCACCTACGTAGACGAGGCCATCAAAATATGCCCTGACAATGCCGAACTTATCATCATGAAAGGGCACGAATTGCTCAGCCAAGGGAAGTATGAAGAGAGCACAGCGCTATTTCTCCAAGCCATAGAGCTCAATACGGACAATGCCGAACGTACGCTCTTTCTCATCGCCGTATCGATGCTCGAGAACGGGCATTGCGAGATGAGCCACTACATACTGAGACTACTCAAGGACAACCCTGCTATAGAGTCAGAGATATTGTACCCTTATCTCTGTTTCTGTGAGTGGACCTTACATAAGGATAATTTCCGCGATACCCTCGCCCAATCCCTTGTCCAATGTCCACAGAAAACCTACGAGATATTCAGCCTACCCCCAGCCCAAGGAGAAAGCGCTGAGACGGTAATAGAGAGACTGATTTCGATGAAAGATGAAAATTAAACCTTTCACTTCTCATCCTTCAACTTACCCCCCCAAAAAAAAATCAAAACACGCAACACTACAACATGGAATCTGTACAATTCATCCAATGGTGCCTGGATCACCTCAACTACTGGACCATCACCCTTTTGATGACCATCGAGAGTTCGTTCATCCCCTTCCCCTCTGAAGTGGTAGTTCCCCCAGCGGCTTATGAAGCAGCAGCCACAGGTAATCTTAACGTCTGGTTAGTCATCCTGTTTGCAACCATAGGAGCCGTTGTCGGTGCGCTCATCAACTATTATCTCGCCCTTTGGCTTGGAAAGCCCATCGTATACAAGTTTGCCAATAGCCGCCTCGGCCATATGTGCCTCATCGATCAGGAAAAGGTGGAAACTGCCGAGAAGTTCTTCAACAAGCATGGTATGATAGCCACCCTCATCGGCCGTCTCGTACCTGCAGTACGTCAGCTCATCTCAATACCTGCAGGCTTAGCCAAAATGAATATCGGTAAGTTTGTAGCCTTCACTGCCCTCGGCGCAGGGCTTTGGAATGGTGTTCTTGCAGGGCTTGGATGGTTCCTCGAAGATCGTGTACCCAAAGAGCAGCTCATCAGCACCGTTTCAGAGTATAGTCACGAGATTGGCTATGTCATCATAGCTCTTGTTGTGCTTTCTCTCGGATATATTACATATAAAGGATTGAAGAAGAAATAAGACAGATAGACATAACATAAAAAAGAGAAGGTTCGTAAAGAATCTTCTCTTTTTTGAGCCTCTTGTCGGATTCGAACCAACGACCCCGAGATTACAAATCACGTGCTCTGGCCAACTGAGCTAAAGAGGCGGGTGGGTAAGCAATCTATATCGCGCCGCTACGACCTAATACCTTTGCTGCGGTCAAGCCCTGGA
>JAZOPX010000131.1:0-7986 GCA_045655845.1 Bacteroidaceae bacterium | reverse complement strand
CACACGGCGGTTGAGCCCCACCTGCACAGCCGAGTAGGTGACCCCAAAGCCCCCATGCCCCAGCTCACGCTCGATGCGGTATTTACCGCCTTGTAATAATGTTCCTTGTCGTAGATTCATATTGTGTCTCTGTCCGAATCTTATTATTTATGCGCGCAAAGATAACACTTTTTTAGAAAAAGCAAGCAGGTGTGTCATGCTTAGGTAAAAAACTGGTCGCCTTCTTGCTGATTTGCAATATTTTTAGTAACTTGCACAGGAATACAGAATCCCAAAATCAAGTTGCATGAAGAAACTGTTAGCATTCCTCCTCCCCCTGTTGTTTTCCGGCTGCATGACGGGAGGTGCCGAGAAAGAGCGGCAAGCCGTATGCGACGCCATCAATGCCGAGTGGCCCCTCTATGTGGGCAGTGCCGAACTGACCCGAGTGTCCTATGCCGACAAGAGTTACACCATACACATCGTATCGCCCGAGGCCGACGGACTGGAATATGCCCACGACGCCTACTATGCCGACGAGGAAATGGTTCGCCAGTACGGCTCGTACGAGGCGCCCTACAATAAGTTTGTACGCGACCTCAGAGATGCGTCCCCCTCGCTCGACAATGCCATCGAACGACTGAGTGAAATACTGTGGAACGGCGAGAGCACCCAAGGCTATCTGCCTATATACATCGAGGTGAAGGCTCGCAGGAATGCCCCCAACGGCATCAGACTGGAATACAACGACTGCTGGTACTAAGAACCGGTATGGTCTCTACCTGATACTCCGCGAATCGAAGAGTCTCGTAGCTCCCTTGTGCCGGTGAGCCGGTAGTTGCCGCAACCGATATTAGCGCTTCTCGTCGGCCTCTTCGGTACTCTCCTGGACGGCTGACTGGCTGTCGAGGCTCATCTTCTCGGTGTAGTAGCTCACGCCGAGTATCATGCCTATGTAGCCGCAGTTGATGATGGTCGAGGTGCCACCTCGACTGATGAGGGGCAGGGGCTGTCCGGTGACAGGGAAGAGGCCCACGGCTACCATCATATTGAGCATGGCTTGAGCGACGAGCATTAGCGCACAGCCCATGACGAGGAAGGCGGGGAAGTAGCTCTTGCACCGCTGCGCAATCTTGGCCGCTCGCACGAGGAGGATGATATAGAGCAACACCACAAAGGCTCCTCCCGCCAATCCCAACTCTTCGATGATGATGGCATAGATGAAGTCAGAGTAGGCTTGAGGCAGGTAGTCGCGCTCCACCGAATTGCCGGGGCCGCGGCCGATGACGTTGCTCGATGCGATGGCCATCGTGGCATGGGACTCCTGATAATTCTCCCGATAGTTCTCGCTGGTGATGAATTGGGCTGCCGGTATGGGGTCGGACTTCTCGAAGAAGCGTTCGACACGAGCCTTCCACGTGGTGAAGCGCTTGAGCCCCGGTAGGTTCTCCAATGTGCGATAAGGTAACATCAGCAGGGACGCAAACAGCGCCACGACTACCGCTATCGTGCCCAGCAGCTTGCCCAACTGAGACCAAGGTACACGGCCGACATACATCATCAGCAGTACCACACCGAAGAGTAGGGCTGCCGTAGAGAGGTTCTCGGTGACGATGAGCCCACACACAATACCTGTCATGCCCAGTATCCATGACATGGCCTTCGGGTTGGCCCCGTCCTGGGTCTGCGCACGCGAGAGGATGAGGGCCGTACCCATAACGACGCCTACCTTGGCCAACTCCGAGGGCTGCAGGGTGATAAACCCGAGGTCAATCCAGCGGTTTGCATCGTTCACATCGTCTCCCTTCAGCAATACCCAAACCAGCATGGCCACCGACAGTGGCACCAACCCCAGCGGTACGCGCTTGTAGAAGTCGTAGGGGATGAGATGGGCAATATAGGCCACGATAAAGCCCAACAAGAGGTTGACGCTGTGTCCGCGTATGGCCCACCAGTAGGTGCGGTTGCCAATATACGTCAGCGTACTCGCTGCACTGAATACCTCGATTACCGAGATGAGGAGCAGCACCATAAATACAATCCAGACGACCTTGTCGCCACGGAATATCCGATTCAGAAAGTCCATATAGCCAATATATCTTTATCCTTGATCCATGAGTGGAAGCACATAGGGCAAATTCCTGTGCGAAGATACTAAAATAATGGAAATAAAAGGCCAGTTTGCGAAAAATTTGCACTACCTTTACGCTGTATTTGAAAACAACCTTAAAAAGAGATACACCTACATGAATATTGATACCATCCAATCCGTCTATTTCGTCGGTGCCGGCGGCATCGGCATGAGTGCCCTGGTGCGCTACTTCCTGTCATTGGGCAAGACAGTGGCAGGCTATGACCGTACGGCAAGCGAACTCACCGAACGCCTCAACACCGAGGGTGCGGCCATCCACTACGAAGACAACGTGGAACTCATCCCCATGGCCTGCCGCGACAGGGAGCACACGCTGGTGGTGTATACCCCGGCCGTGCCGCAGGACCACACGGAACTGACGTGGTTCCGTACGCAGGGCTTCGAGATCCAGAAGCGTGCCCAGGTGTTGGGTACCATCACCCGCAGCCGCCGAGGGCTCTGCGTGGCCGGCACACACGGCAAGACGACGACCTCGTCGATGGCGGCCCACCTGATATACCAGTCGCACGTGGGGGCTACGGCCTTCCTCGGAGGCATATCGCAGAACTATGGCACCAACCTGCTGCTCTCGGACAAGAGCGACTACGTGGTCATCGAGGCCGATGAGTTTGACCGCTCGTTCCACCAACTGCTGCCCTACATCACCGTCATCACCTCGACCGACCCCGATCATCTGGACATCTACGGTACTCCCGAGGCCTATTGGGAGAGTTTCGAGAAGTACACCTCGCTCATCCAGCGGGGAGGCGCGCTCATCATCCACGAAGGACTGGAGATAACGCCGCGCGTGCAGGAGGGGGTGAAGACCTATACCTACTCGCGCTCGCAGGGCGACTTCCATGCCGAGAACATACGCATCGGCGGCGGTGAGATCATCATCGACTTCGTTCATCCCGAGGGCACGATAAAGGATATCACATTGGGTGTCCCCCTAAGTGTCAACATCGACAACGGCATCGCTTCCATGGCCATGGTATGGCTGTGTGGCGTCACCGAGGAGGAACTGCGCGAGGGCATGGCCAGTTTCCGAGGTGTGGAGCGCCGCTTCGACTTCAAACTCAAGACCGACGGGAAGGTATACCTCAGCGACTATGCCCACCACCCGGCCGAGATACGCCAGAGCGCCCTCTCCATCCGCGAACTGTATGCCGGGCGTAAGGTGACAGCCATCTTCCAGCCTCACCTCTACTCACGCACGCAGGACTTCTACCGCGAGTTTGCCGAGAGCCTCTCGCTCTTCGATGAGGTCATCCTCACCAATATCTATCCCGCCCGTGAGGAACCCATCCCCGGCGTCACCAGCCAACTCATCTACGACCACCTCGCCCCGCAGGTACAGAAGCAGTTGATAAGCAAGGAGGAGGTGCTCGCCCTCGTAGAGGCAAAGAAAGACGAACTGGAGGTGCTCGTAACCCTCGGCGCAGGCGACATCGAGAACTACGCACAGGCAATAACGCAGATCCTGAAGAGTTAGTCCCATGAAGAAGATACTGACCATCAGTGTACTGGCCCTGCTTGCGGGCTATATCGTGTTTGCCGCTGTGGCCCTTTGCCGCAAGCCTGCTGAGCAGCGCTGCGAGGGGGTGCAGCTGGAGATTCGTGACAGCTTGAAGACGGGCTATATGACTACCCGGGATATCACTGCCCTGCTGTCTGCAAACAAGCTTGACCCCACGGGTAAGCTACTCGACGAGGTGAGCCTGCGTGCCATAGAAAAAGCCCTGGAGACCTCACCCCTCGTGGCCTCCTGCGAGTGCTACAAGACGATAAACGGATATGTGATGGTGGAGGTCGAATGTCGGCGTCCCATCTTGCGTGTCATTGCCGACGGTAACGACAGCTTCTATATTGACGAGGAGGGTGAAGTCATCGAACGCATTCCTTGCGGCGTATACGTCCCCATAGCGACGGGCCATGTCACCCGCAAGTTTGCCAAGAAGGAACTGTATGCCCTTGCGCAATTCTTGCAGGAGGAGGAACTGTGGAATGCACAGATTGAACAAATCCATGTGACAGCGCGTCAAGAGATAGAACTGATCCCGCGTGTGGGCGACCATATCATCGAGTTGGGACGCCCTGGCGACTATGCCGAGAAATTCGGCAAGCTGAAGGCCTTCTACGAGAAGGGACTCAACGAGGTGGGCTGGGACCGCTACTCGCGCATCAGCATCGACTACGACAACCAGGTCGTAGCCACCAGAAGAAAAAGATAACAGAGATAGTGCAACCCAATAAAAACAAGCAAGCATTATGGAGCAGAATATCAGACTGATAGTTAGTGGTGGAGGTACAGGCGGACATATCTTTCCGGCCTTGTCGATAGCCAATGCCGTGAAGGCCAAGTGTCCTGAAGCCGAGATACTCTTTGTCGGTGCCGAGAACCGTATGGAGATGCAGCGTGTGCCCGCTGCAGGGTATCAGATTGTAGGGTTGCCGGTGAGCGGCTTTGACCGCAAGAACCTGCTGAAGAACATTGCTGTGCTGTGGCGCCTGATGAAGAGCCGCCGCAAGGCACGCCGCATCATCCGCGACTTCGGACCTCATGTGGCCGTGGGTGTGGGAGGCTATGCCAGCGGACCTACCCTGAAGGAGGCGGGCGCCATGGGTATTCCCACCCTGCTGCAGGAGCAGAACTCATACGCTGGAGTGACTAACAAACTGCTGGCGAAGCAGGCCCACTGCATCTGCGTGGCCTATGAGGGTATGGAGCGCTTCTTCCCCAAAGAGAAGATAAAGCTTACGGGCAACCCCGTGCGCCAGAACCTGCTGGATGCAGCCATCACCCACGACGAGGCGGTGAAGACCTTCGGCCTCGACCCCAAGAAGAAGACGGTGCTCCTCGTGGGCGGTAGCCTCGGAGCGCGTACGCTCAATGAGAGCATGCTCGGAGCGTGGGACGTGTTGGGAAAGAGCGATGTGCAGTTCATCTGGCAGACGGGAAAGTACTACTACGACAATATCACCGCACAGCTGCGTGGACGCGAACTGGAGAATGTGCACGTGTGTGACTTTATCAGCAGCATGGACGCAGCCTACGCGGCAGCCGACCTCGTCATCTCGCGTGCCGGGGCAGGGTCCATCTCGGAGTTCTGCCTGCTGGGCAAGGCTGTCATCCTGGTACCCTCACCCAACGTGTCGGAAGACCATCAGACGAAGAATGCCCTCGCCCTCGTCAACAAGGAGGCGGCACTCTACGTCAAGGATGCCGATGCTGTGAACGCACTCATACCCCTCGCGCTCGATGCCGTGAAGGATGAGGCACGACTGGCGGCGCTGAGTACCAACATCAAGACATTGGCCTTCTACCACTCGGCCGAGGTGATCGCCGACGAGGTGATCGCGTTGGCTATGAAGTACAAGGCCGGAAAAAAGAAATAAGAGTAGAAGTAACCGTCATTGACCGTTATGATACGCAAGTTGCTGCACTCTTTGGGAACCTACCTGCTGCTGATGGGACGTACGTTCACCCGTCCGCAGCGTGGGTGTGTCTTCTGGAAGCAATACGTGCGCGAGTTCTTCCAGCTGGGATATAATTCGCTGTTTATCGTCATACTGATGTCGTTTTTCATCGGTGCGTTGTTGTGTGTACAGATAAAGATCAATGTGTGGGCACCCTGGATGCCACGGTTCACTATCGGCTACGCTATGCGTGAGGTCATACTGCTCGAGTTTGCCTCAAGCATCATCTGCATCATTCTGGCGGGTAAGGTGGGCTCGAACATTGCTTCGGAGATTGGCACCATGCGGGTGACACAGCAGATTGACGCACTCGATGTGATGGGTGTGAACTCGGCCAACTATATCCTGCTGCCCAAGATACTGGCCATGGTGAGCGCTATACCATTGCTCGTGACCTTCAGCATCTCATCCGGCTTCATCGGAGCCTACGTAGTGTGCTGGGTGGGCGGACTCCTGTCGATGGATGACCTCACCGTGGGCTTGCAATACAACTACGACAGTTGGCATCTATGGACGGGATATATCAAGTCGTTCTTCTTTGCCTACATCATTGCCAGCGTGAGCGGTTACTTCGGTTACACCGTCGAGGGCGGC
This sequence comes from Bacteroidaceae bacterium, assembly GCA_045655845.1. Classification (GTDB taxonomy): domain Bacteria; phylum Bacteroidota; class Bacteroidia; order Bacteroidales; family Bacteroidaceae; genus UBA1189. The sequence goes on along the minus strand of JAZOPX010000131.1, from coordinate 1,802 downwards.
AGTATCGAGGTGGGCAAGGCCGGCACCAATGCCGTGGTGGTGAGCAGTGTGCTGATACTCTCGACCGATTTGCTACTGACAAACCTCTTGATGGGATGATTACCATAACCGACATACACAAGTATTTTGAGGAGCAGGAGGTGCTGCATGGTATCAGCGCTACCTTTGAGGATGGAAAGACCAACCTTATCATCGGACGCAGCGGTTCGGGCAAGACGGTCTTGCTGCGCTGCATCGTGGGACTCCTTACCCCCAACCAGGGACAGGTGCTCTATGACGGGCGCGATATACACCGCCTCTCCAAGCGCGATGGGGCATTGCTGCGGCAAGAGATGGGTATGCTCTTTCAGGGAGCTGCCCTGTTTGACTCCATGGATGTGCTCCACAATGTGCTCTTTCCGCTCGAGATGTTCTCTGAGAAGACCTATCGCGAGCAGTTGCATCGCGCTCGCTTCTGTCTTGACCGCGTAGGCCTCACGGGTGCAGAGGGCAAGATGCCTTCGGAGCTCAGCGGCGGCATGCAGAAGCGTGTGGCCATCGCCCGTGCCATTGCCCTGGAGCCGCGCTATCTCTTCTGCGATGAGCCCAACTCGGGTCTCGATCCTATCACGTCGCGCATCATCGACCGCCTCATCAGCGACATCACCCACGAGTATGGCATCACCACTATCGTGAACACCCACGACATGGGTTCTGTGCGGGGTATCGGGGAGCAGGTGCTCTTCATTCACGACGGACAGGCCGAGTGGACGGGCTCGGGTAATACCATAGACCAAACGGACAGCCTCCACCTGCGCGAGTTCCTTGACCATGCGTAGAGTGGCTAAAAACTGCGGATGTGCTTTCGTATCTCCGCGAATATTACTACTTTTGCCCCATAAATTCGTATAAACAAGAAAAAGAACATATCGGAATGAAAAATTTGCGTCTGTTGTTTATCAATCTCGTAGCTATGGCAGTTGTAGTTGTGGCTGCCGTTCTCATCACCTTCCGTTGGATGGATAGCTACACGGAGCATGGCGTAGCTGTCAAGGTCCCCGACATCACGGGCATGCAGGAGCAGGAAGCCATAGCCGCACTGGCCGAACATCGATTGGTAGGTGTGGCAAGTGACCACGTATTTGTGAAGGGTGTGCCCGCAGGGGAGATAACGGCCCAACGCCCTGCGGCAGAAGCCAAGGTGAAACGAGGACGCAAGATATACCTCACGGTGAGCTCGGGCAACCATCCGATGATTGCTATCCCCGACATCATCGACAATTGTTCGCTGCGCGAAGCCGAGTCGCGATTGCGTGCCGCAGGCTTCAAATTGACTCCGCACGACACTATCTCCGGTGATCTCGATTGGGTGTATGGCATACGTTACAGTGACCGTGAGCTGCAGAATTACGAGCAGGTGCCCGAAGGGGCCGAACTGACCATTGTCGTGGGCGGTGGCGATGAGGCCGAGGTCGAAGTCCTTGAAACGCCTGACGTGGAAGAGGGCTGGTTTTAATTAAATAAATCGGAGTAGAAAGTTGGAAAAGGAAAGCATGCTCAACGTGGACGATATGGACGAACTGCTGGGCGAGGACCTCGACCTCGAGGCGGAGAACGGAGAGGGTACGGAACTCTACGAGCACTTCCGTGTAGTGGCCGATAGGGGTCAGGAACTGGTGCGTGTAGACAAGTTCCTCATCGACCATCTCCCCCATGCCTCGCGCAACCGCATACAGAAGTCGGCCGAGGCGGGATGCCTGCACGTCAACGGCAAGCCCGTGAAGAGCAACTACCGCGTGAAGCCGCGCGACATCGTGACCATC
>JAZOPX010000130.1:0-2110 GCA_045655845.1 Bacteroidaceae bacterium | reverse complement strand
CCCTCGGTACCGTTCACACGTGAGGTACCCATACCCATGTACCATGCTGCTACGTTGGCGAAGGTGTTGTTAGTAACCTCCATTTCACCATTGAGGGTATAGAGTGCCTGATGCTGGTGACCAATCTCGTGGGCGGGTCCCCATGTGGGGCCTGCTTCGGTAGCAATCTGAGTCAAGATGCTGGGTGTGGTGTTGATGTGGTAACCAGAGTGGTCCCAGCTACCATACATGTATCCAGTACGTGTACCGAAGGCCACACCGCGGTGGTTGTAGTATTCACCATAGTCGCCATCGCGATCCTTGAGGCTGTCGCAGAAGGCGTACAATGCATCGTCGTAGTTGTAAATCTCTGCCTTCTTGGTCCATGTGCCGTCGTAGCGTGGGAAGAGCTTGTTCATGGAGTCTACATCGGACTTGCTAGCCACACCGAGTGTCATCTTCTCAGCGAGGAAGATACGGTCCCATGCCTCCACGATGCCGTTGATGCGTTGCAAGGTGTCTGTGAATGCTGGGCTGTTGGGCATGCTTTTAGGCAATCTTTCCGGGAAGTGATAAGCTAATCCCTTCTCGGACCATGTGCTACCCTTGTCGTCAGTGTAGTTGACTACGTCGTTGAGCTCAAACTGGAGTACCTCGTAACGGCCGAGGATAGTGATGTTTTCCAAGTTGGCACGCTCCTCATAGTAAATCCAGTCCTTGTCGTTGTCAGGGGTGTAGAGTGAGTCACCTGCAATGCTATAGTAACCATTGATGTGACCACCTGCTACGTGGATCTTGAGATCGTCGTAGTCGCTCAACTTGTGGGCAAACTGTCTTGTCTCCTTGTTGAAGGTGTGTACGAGGTAGTTGAAGTAGAGTGCGCAGCCATCTTTTCTGATGGGGACGATGTTGAGACCGGGCTTCAAGCTTACGCCTCTATCGCCGTAGCCGTTGTTGTAGTTAGGCATCTTGTCGTGTCCGATGAGCCATGTGGCATACAGCTCAGCACCCTCCTTGACCTCACCCTCTACCATTACGTAGAGCACCTGGCGGTTGTTGCCATAGAGGCCAGTGGGGTTGTCCATATTGGTATGTCCTTGGTGCCCAATCCACTCGGTGATCTCACCAGCGATACTATGGGGCTCGACCATCTGTACGCGGAACTTCTTTGCATAATAGCTGTTCCATCCGGGCTGCTCTGTCTTTTCGTTATCCTCGGACCACTCGTCGGTCTTTACCTTTACGGCCATATCGATCAACTCAGCGGGGAGGTTGACGGCGGCCATAGCAGCGCGCAAGTCCTCTTCGCTAACTGCTGCAAACTCCTCCTTCAGTACGGTGCAGGCTGCATCTTCGAAGTATTTGGCCAATGCCTCTTCCAGCTTGTCTTGGTTGGCAAGGAGCTCAGTGCAATAGTCTTCAAACTCGGTCTTCAGTCTAAGGTATTCGGCATACTCGGCTTGTGCCAAGGTCATAGCCTCCTCTGAGACCTCTACCTTCTCGAACTGCCATTGTGAAGGGTCGCAGTCGGTCCATCTTACGACTCTGTCGTTGGCGCCCTTACTGTGCAGACCCCAAGCACCCAAGGTGGGGTCGAAGATGTTGTATCCCTTCTTCTCACCACCGCCCAAGACGATGTTGAATGCCTTGGCGGTTGTGCCAGTCCAGTAGGGCTTCTCCTGTACGTCGTTGCCCGTCTGGATATAAGCTCCGGTGTAAGCATTCTGGATGCTGTAGCCAGTACCCTCTTTCTTCAGGATCCACAACTGGTTGAAGTCTTCGGCATCGCCAATGGTGGCGGTACAAAACACTTCGTTACTCTCATACTTCTCCATCAAAGCGGCATTGTAGCCTACATTGATGATGCGGAACACGCCCTCTGAGGGGGCCACAAATTCTGCGTGAGCAAACAACACGCATAGTGCTGATAAAGCTAAAAGTTGAAATCTTTTCTTCATACGTTTATCATGGATAAATGGTTAGTACTCTCGTTTTCTCGCTGCACTTTAGTGCATATTAGCGTACAAAGGTACGTATTTTTTGTGAAACCGCAAAATATTTAACATTTTATTAGGGGGGGGGGGGTGAGCAAAGAAACGGGGGGGGGCGGGGGGTTGGGGCGGCACTCTCG
>JAZOPX010000129.1:0-3985 GCA_045655845.1 Bacteroidaceae bacterium | reverse complement strand
TTTTATATCGCACAAAAATAAACAATAAATGCTCTCCATACAAAGCATTGGCTATTTTTTTGTTTTTTACTGATAATCCCTTACCGAAAAGCAAATAATCTGATGATAGTGTGCGGAGTATTGAAAAGTTTTAGTACATTTGCAACGATGAGTTGAAAGGCTCATCAAGACATTTTGGTAAAAAGAAGCGTTATGCTTATCTTGTAATTGGAAACCTAGGAAATTTTCAAGAAAGTACAAGGAAAGTGTAATGGTTCTGCGCTTTTCGCGTGGACTGTTATCTCCATATCTGTACTTTCGGGTTTTCCTAGGACCTCCAATTAAAGGCGTGGCATAGCAGCCCGCGCTTCTTTTTGTTCCATGAGGAAAGAGTATAGCAGTTTTAATGTATAACTAAAATTTTAAAGGTATGAAAAAAAAGGGTTTCTTAGGAGCGATGTTGTTAATGGTAATATCAAGTGCAATGTTAGTATCTTGTAATCCTCCTATCCAAGATTGGAATCCTATAGATATTTATATAAAGGTATCTAATACAGAGGGGAAGAACTTGCTTGACTCCGCAACTATAGGTAGTTTCGTAGGTAAAGAAATCTCTGCCGAATGGAGGGGAGATACTTATATAGCAGATACTGTTTCATTGTGGGAGAAACGACATATGACAAGAGTCTATCTTCCTATGATGAATGGATTGATGTATGTAACCAAAAATGGTGAGCAAATGCTCTACTTTGGCGAACTTGCAGGAGATGGCGACTATGATGATGAACCTCTCACTATTCATTGGCCCGATGGAAGCACTGATGTTATTGCCGTAAAGAATAAGGCATATCTTTCTTCGGCGGATAGAAAATTTAAACTGAATGGCAAAGTGGTTATCAAGGACACAAACCGTCCTGTGATAAACATCGTAAAATAATGTAGTAATTATGAAAAGACTTTTTAGTAGCGTATTCGTAGCCATAGCCTGCTGTATGGCACTGAGCGCAGGAAATAGGCAAGAGGAGAACAAAGGAAATTGGCTCCTTATGTCGGGATACGGATATTCCGTGATGCTTGGCGAAATGATTGGAGAGGGATACTCGAATGTAAATTCTTTTGTTTGGCAACCTAAGTCGTGCTGGGGGTTCGGCTTGGATTATGGGATGAACTACCACAATCCTGTGAAGTTCTCGCTTGAAGAGCCTATAAACTATCAGCGTACTCGCCGTCACAACAACTTCTTCGTGGGGCCGAGCGTATATTGGTTCCCCGTCAATACGGCAAAGCATCGAGTACACGTCAGTGGTAGTGTAAACTATTTCCATACCAACGACCTCAATCAATACAGAGACTTTGATACCCGACTTCAAGAATACACATCTCAGCGCACCGATGAGGTTATCATCAACTCCATTGGTCTCGGTGCAGGTCTCGGTTATGCCTATAAGTTGGGCGAACACGTGGAGTTAGGCGCACGCTTCTATACTTCTTGGTCACAAGAGGAATTTCATTTGATGGGACTGTTTAATATTGGATTTGCATTCTAAGATTTGTTCAGCATTTGTAATGCGTAAAACAAGATAGGACCGACACCCCCACATTGGGGTGTCGGTCTTTATTTATCAATATAACAGCGCATTACAAGCAATTACCGACACCTCAGCCAAAATCCCCTAAACTTAAAATTATCAGCGTAAACTTCATTGTTTTTATACCCGAAAGGGGGTAATGAGGCTTTTAATGTGTTATTTTATACCCGAAGAGGTGTAAAATAGAAATATTTCATTATCTTTGCCCCCGAAAGGGTATAAAAATGGATTGTACTATGGAGCAGACAACATTGTCTCAATATGTGAAGGCGATGCGCAAGCAATATAACTTGACGCAGATGGACTTGTCCGAGAAGTCGGGCGTGGGCTTGCGCTTTGTGCGCGAACTGGAGCAAGGGAAGCAGACGCTACGCCTCGATAAGGTGAATCAGATACTCAACCTCTTCGGAGTCGAGGTGGGTGCAGTACCAATGACCAAAACGGATGAATGATGAAGCAGGCTATGGTATGGTGCCGAGGCATAAAAGCCGGCACGTTGACGGAAGATGAGAATGGGTACACCTTTGTATATGATACCGATTACTTGGCTTTACCCAGTGCGGAGGCAGTGAGTCTGACTCTGCCATTGAGAGAAGAACCTTATTGCGACAAGGTGTTGTTTCCCTTCTTTGATGGACTGATACCCGAAGGTTGGCTCCTCGATATAGCCGAGAAGAACTGGAAGATTGACACTCGCGACCGTATGTCGCTACTGCTTGCCTGCTGCAAGGACTGTATAGGTGCGGTGGGTGTGGAGCCTATAACGATAGAGGAGGAATGAGGTTATGGCAAGATGTCTATATTGTTATAAGGAGTTGAGCGAGGGTGAAAAGGACTTTCACAAATCGTGCTCAAAGAAGATATTCGGTACGCAAGGGGTACCTGAGTTGCCCTATACGAGGGAGGACTTGGAAGACCTTGCCAAGCAGGTGATACGCAGTCAGACGACGCTCACAGGCGTGCAGGCCAAACTCTCATTGGATATAAGTAAGAGTACGGAAGGTGGGGCGGGACGCTTCACTATCGTAGGTCTGTGGGGACGCTATATCCTTAAGCCACAGACGGACAGGTTTGCCAATCTGCCCGAAGTGGAGGACCTCACCATGCATCTTGCCGAGTTGGCAAAGATAAAGGTGGTACCTCATAGCCTTGTGCGCTTTGCCGATGGTGAATTGTGCTATATCACCCGTCGCATCGACCGCACGGCAAAGGGTGAGAAGTGGGCCATGGAAGACATGTGCCAACTGACCGAACGACTGACCGAGCACAAGTATAAAGGTTCATACGAGCAGATAGCCAAGTCCATACAGCGCTTCTCATCTGTGCCCAAGTTGGATATGGTCGACTATTGGGAACAGGTGGTGTTCTCGTGGATCACGGGCAATGCCGATATGCACCTAAAGAACTTCTCGCTATATAGCAAGGAGCGTGGGATTTATATGCTGACACCAGCCTATGATATGCTGTCTACGACATTGGTGATGCCCGAAGATACAGAAGAGTTGGCTCTGACCCTTAATGGGAAGAAGCGGAAACTGAAGAAGGCCGATTTCGTAACTGCCATGCAAGCGTCGGGATTGGAGGGAAAGGTAATAGAGAACATCTTCAGTAAGTTTCTTCGTGTCAAGGATAAGTGGTTTGAGTTTATTGATATGTCTTTCCTGCCCGATGAAATGAAAGAGGAGTATAAGAATATTATTGAGGGGAAATTGAGTTTGTTGATATAGTAAAGCAAATAGTTTAGTGTATTTTATCGGTATATTTCGCTATATAACCTTGCCGTTGCATGGCTTCAGTAGCAGGATATAGCACAAAAGCAAGGGAGCGCATCGTAACGACGCGCTCCCTCTTGTCATTTATGTGGGTGTGGATTAGTAGTTCTCCTTCTGTACCTCGAAGTATGCCTGGGGGTGGAGACATGCGGGGCAAGCCTTGGGTGCCTCTGAGGCCTCGATAACGAAACCGCAGTTGCGGCACTGCCAGAACACCTTACCGTCCTTCATGAATACGGTGCCCTCTTCGATGTTCTTCAAGAGGTCGAGGTAACGCTCCTCGTGAGCCTTCTCAGCGATGGCGATGTTGCGGTACATAGCAGCGATGGCGGGGAAGCCCTCCTCCTGGGCGATGTCGGCAAACTTGGGATAGTCCTCTACCCACTCCTCGTGCTCACCGGCAGCAGCAGCGCGGAGGTTCTCCATGGTGGTGCCGATAACGCCTGCGGGGAACTTGGCGGTGATCTCTACCATGCCACCCTCGAGGTACTTGAACATGCGCTTAGCGTGCTCCTTCTCCTGCTCAGCAGTCTCGGTGAAGATGGCTGCAATCTGCTCGTAGCCCTCTTTCTTGGCCTGGCTTGCAAAATAGGTGTAGCGCATACGTGCCTGTGACTCGCCAGCGAATGACATCATAAGGTTCTT
>JAZOPX010000128.1:0-12310 GCA_045655845.1 Bacteroidaceae bacterium | reverse complement strand
TTGGGCAAGCGGTAGAGCAACTGGTTGCCAAGGCCGATAGCATTGTTCTTGGCTACGGCCACGATGATGGAGACATTGTCGAGAGGGACCTCCCCCATCCCCCTCCCGAGGAGGGGACTTCCTGTTCCTATGGTATTCATTGCTGGATGTTTTAACTCTTTATACTGCTACTACACCTTTGATATGTGGATGCGGGTCATAGTCAACCAACTCGAAATCTTCGAATTTGAAGTCGAAGATACTCTTCACGTCAGGGTTTATCTTCATTTTGGGCAGCGGGCGCGGCTCGCGGGTGAGCTGCAGCTTCACCTGCTCCAGATGGTTGCTATAGATGTGTGTGTCGCCCAATGTGTGTACAAACTCGCCGGGCTTGAGTCCCGTCACCTGTGCCACCATCATGAGCAGCAGCGCGTACGAGGCAATGTTGAAGGGCACGCCGAGGAAGGTGTCGGCACTGCGCTGGTAGAGCTGGAGACTCAGCTTGCCGTCGGCCACGTAGAACTGGAAGAAGGCATGGCAGGGCGGCAGGTTCATGTTGTCGAGGTCACCTACGTTCCATGCCGATACGATGATGCGTCGGCTATCGGGGTTGTTCTTGATGGTCTCTATGGCCTCGGCTATCTGGTCTATGTGACCGCCCTTATAGTCGGGCCATGAGCGCCATTGGTAGCCATAGATATGTCCGAGGTCGCCATCCTCATCGGCCCACTCGTTCCAGATGCGCACACCGTTGTCCTGCAGATACTTTACATTGGTATCACCATTAAGGAACCATAGCAACTCGTGTATGATGGACTTCAGGTGCAGCTTCTTGGTGGTGAGGCAGGGGAATCCCTCCTCGAGGTTGAATCGCATCTGATGGCCAAACACGCTGATGGTGCCTGTCCCCGTGCGGTCGCTTTTCTCTACGCCCTCTGTGAGGATGCGGTTGAGCAGGTCTAAGTATTGCTTCATAGGTCAAGTCTTCTTATGAGAATTATATCTATATATTAAAGGTGTATATGCAGAGCTGTCCGTCTGGATTGTTTCATCTCCTGTGGGTTATCGTCTGTCGGCAAAGAAGCGACGCATCAGTTCGGCGCACTCGTCGGCCAAGACCCCTTCGGTGACCTCGGTCTTGGGGTGTAGTGCTTGGGGGGCATAGCGGCGAAACCCGCGTTTCTCGTCGGGTGCTCCATAGACTACTCTGCTTATCTGCGACCATCCCAGTGCTCCGGCACACATGATGCAGGGCTCTACGGTGACATACAGCGTGCATCCCGTGAGGTACTTGCCTCCCAGGTGATTGGCGGCCGCCGTCACGGCCTGCATCTCGGCATGTGCGGTGACGTCGGTGAGCGTCTCGGTGAGGTTGTGTGCACGTGCTATCACGCGGTCTCCACACACCACGACGGCTCCCACGGGTACCTCGCCCTCCTGGTAGGCGCGTGTAGCCTCGTCGAGCGCCATGCGCATGTAGCGTTCGTCATTGGTGCTCATCGGCGCATGTCGTGCTCGTTGAACAAGGTGGGGTAGTCCTCCATCATCGCTTGGTGTATGGATATCAGCAGGGTCTGCCTCATCCATCGGCTCTTGTTGGAGATCTTGTACTTCTTGAGGTAGCCGTCGATGATGCGCATCTCTTCGTCACTCACCAGACAGGTGAGTCGGGTGCGGCGCACCGTCTCTCTCTGCGAGCTGGGTGCTGTGCGGGGTTGGGGTTTATGCTTGGTGCTCTTCATATCGATAGGAGTGATGTGCAAAGGTAGTGTTTTTATGCGACAAAACAAATAGAATTGCCCTGCTTGTTCATGCAGCCTTGCGTTTGCGGTAGAGCTGGTACGAGTTGAAGAGGTTGTGCCACACGCTGTAGAATCCTCCGGCAATGGCCGTGATGGGTGTCAGGAAGGTATAGGCTACCCAGATGGCAAAGACCGTGTTCTTCTGCCCGATGGCTTGCCCCGCAGCGATGGCGTCGCCTGTGGGGTGTCCTATGCGTCGGCCTATGGCAAACTGTATCCAGCACGCGGCGAGGGTGACGAGGGCGATGCCCACGAGTACGGGCAGGGCCACATGGCTGTGCATGATAGAGCGTGTGGTGACGGCGATGGCCATGGTGAGCGCTACGGTCCACAGGTAGAAGGCCGTGTCGCCCGTGTTCTGCAGGCGTTGAGCGAGGCGAGGCCATACGAAGCGTATGCCCCAGGCCAGCAGCAGCGGGCAGATGAGGGTGGGGAACACCTGGCGTATGATGAGTACCGAGGTGGTGAGGAAGGTCTGTCCCTCGGTGGGGTTCACCAGGGGCACGATGAGTGGGATGAACAGAGCCGCCGCAAGGTTGATGAGCAGGATGTAGGTGATGAGGTGCGCTGCATGTCCGCCCAGCTTGGCACATACCACGGCAGCGGCGCAGGCCGTGGGGCAGATGAAGCAGGTCATGGCGCTCTCGATGAGCAGCCTGCCCGGCAGGTCGGGGAAGAGGATGAGCACTGCGGCACACAGGGCAAAGGCTCCCACCTGTACCAGCAGCAGCGTGCCGTGCCAGCGGCAGAGTCGGAGGTCGCGGGGCTTGATCTTGCAGAAGGTGATGAAGAGCATCGCGAAGATGAGCGTGGGCTGCAGTATCCCTATGGCTTGGTTGACCATGTGGCTCGTCCCCTTGAGGAGGGGGATGCTGGTATACACGAAGTAGAGCACCACGCCCATCGCCATGGAGATGGGGAGCGCCCAGTTCTTATAGAAGCGGAGGAGAGTCTTCAGCATGGGAGGAGTATTAAAAGGAACTGTCCCCCTTGAAGAGGGACAGTTCCTTTTGGTTAGTGCATTACATTATACTTCTAAAATGTTATTTTATCGCTTGCCATACTCGGCCACGCCCTCTTCGAGGAACTGGATGTAGGCATTGACGTCCTCGTCGTAGGTGCGCGGGGTGTTGAGCGGGTGGCCCTCACCATCGAGCAGTACGTAGAAGGGCTGTGCATTGGCACCGAACTTGACGCGCTGCAGGTAGCTCCACTTGTCGCCGATGGTACGCAGGACAACATCCTTGCCGTTCGCATCTGTGAAGCGGATAGGCTCGGCGAGCGGTGTCTTGTCGTCCACGTAGAGTGATACGAGGATGTAGTCCTTCTCGATGAGGTTGATGACCTTCTCATCGGCGAGCACTGACTGCTCCATCTCACGGCAGTTGACACAGCCGTAGCCGCTGAAGTCGAGCATCACGGGCTTCTTCTGCTGACGTGCCATGGCCATACCTTGGTCATAGTCCATCACGTCGGGGTACAGCTCCTGCTCGTAGAGGTTGAAGTCCTGTGTGCTCATGGGAGGAGCGAAGGCGCTGATAGCCTTACAGGGAGCACCCCAAAGGCCGGGCACCATGTAGATGGCGAAGGCAAATGAGATGAGTCCGAGCATGAAGCGGGGTACTGCTACCTTGCGGTCGTCGTCATCGTCGTGGGGGAACTGGATCCACTTCATCATATAGGCGCCGAGCAGGGCGAAGAGGGCAATCCAGAGGGCGAGGAAGGTCTCACGGTCGAGGATGTGCCAGCCATAAGCGAGGTCGGCTACAGAGAGGAACTTCAGGGCGAAGGCCAACTCCACGAAGGCGAGCACCACCTTCACGGTGTTCATCCAGCCACCGCTCTTGGGGGCAGCCTTGATCCATGAGGGGAAGATGGCGAAGAGGGTGAAGGGCAATGCCAAGGCGATGGCAAAGCCGAGCATACCGATCGTGGGGGCCAGGATATTACCTGTGGTAGATACCTCCACGAGGAGGAATCCGATGATGGGGCCTGTGCATGAGAATGACACGAGGGTCAAGGTGAAGGCCATGAGGAAGATACCGAGCAAGCCGCCGGTCTTCTCAGCCTTGCCGTCCACAGCGGTAGTCCACTTCTCGGGCAAGGTGAGCTCGAAGGCTCCCATGAACGACATGGCGAATACCACCAGGAGGAGGAAGAAGAAGAGGTTGGGGATGGCTGCCGTAGACAGGGCGTTCAGTGCCGATGAACCGAAGATGAGGGTCACAGACAATCCCAACAATACATAGATCACTACGATAGATGCACCATAGATATAGGCATCGCGACGACCCTTCTTCTTGTCACCGCTACGCTTGAGGAAGAAGCTCACGGTCATCGGTATGATGGGCCATACGCAGGGTGTCACGAGGGCTACCACACCACCGGCAAGGCCGAGGAGGAAGATAGCCAGGAGCGACTGGTTGGCTGTGTCGGCTGTGCCCTTGGGCTGTCCCAGCTCATCGATGACGGGCTCCCAGAGTGCGCCGAAGGGGGTTGAAGGCTGTTGGCTATTGGCTGTTGGCTGTTGGCCGTTGGCTGCTTCCTCCGCAGCTGTCTCGCTGATGGCGATAGGCTCGATCTTGGCAGCCTCTACTGTCTTTACCGCAGGAGCCTCGGCCTTAACGGCAGGCTTGGCAGCGGGCTTTGCGGCAGGCTGTGCCTTTACCACAGGGCTTGCGGTATAGTTGAATTCTACATTGGTCGGAGGCAAGCAGTTCTCGTCGTTGCAGGCACCATACTGGAAATAGCCCTGCACCTTGCTGTTCTCCTTCTCGATGATGAAGCGCTGTACGAAGGTCACCTCGTTCTCGAAGTAGCGTACGTCCATGCCGAACATGTCGTCATACTTCTCGATCTCCTCACCCTCGAAGGTCAGCTTGCCGTCGAGGCGGGCACCGTCCAAGGTTTCGGTCACGAGCATGGCGGCTGTGGGGCCACCCTCCAGCTCAGTAGAGTACACGTGCCATCCGGCATCAATCTTGGCGGTGATACGCAGCTCAGCTACATTGTCGCCCACCATTTTCCATGAAGTCTCACACTTTATGGGCTCATGGATCTGTGCAAAAGTCATCACTGCTACACACAGCAGCGAGAGCAACGCACTCATACGTTTTGTCATAGTTTTTCCGTTTAAAAATTAAAATTTGTGCAAAAATACTGATAAAATGACAATTGTGCAAATAAAAATGCGTGATTGTCGCGATGGGCTTTGAGTTGTGAGCTTTGGGCTTTGAGTTGTGGACTTTGGGCTTTGAGCTTTGAGCTTTGAGTTGTGAGCTTTGGGCTTTGAGCTTTGGGCAGTGGGCTCACCTCTCACAGCTCATTGCTCATATCTCACCTCTCGCCTCTCACCTTTCACCTTTCACCTCTCACCTCTCACCTCTCATAGCTCACCTCTCACAGCTCATTGCTCACCTCTCACCGCTCACAGCTCATAGCTCATTTCCCTGTTTGCTGCCCACCATCCACGTGTATGGACGCCACCAAACGCGTGTATGGACGCGACCATCCGCGCAGATGCTCGCCACCATAAAGTGTTGATGATATATATATCAGGAATATCTTTTCCTACTCAAATAATTGATTCTCACACAGATTGCACGGATTTCACAGATAGCGCGTCGCTTCGCCCGCGCTTGCCATCCGGTTCGTAGGCACTCGGCAAAGCCGACAACTGCGAGCCTTTTGCGATGCAGTCTTCGTGAGCTTCGTGCAATCTGTGTGAGATAAAAGACTTATTGTCTGAGAGAAATATATAGCAGTGTCTAATAGATTTATATTCCCTATTCTCTGGTGCCAAAATGAAGCGAGGGGAAACGCCTTAAGTAGGCGTGATAGCTCATATCCGGGGTGGCTGTGACAGATAATGATTTGCGCTTACCCCTTGGCAGTGGCGGTTGAGAACGCAGCGTATAGGATTGATTGTCAGAACTTGCCGCTGTTGCCAAGGGGTATGCCAAGGGGTTGGCAGTAGGGGTGGCAGGGGATTAGGCTCTGAGTATCAGTAGCGTTTGGTGTCAGCTCGTTCCGTTGCCAAGGGGTGTGAGTGAATCATTATATATAGCCCAACTGCTTTAAGAGAACCTATATTTAGGTCAGGGAAAATCTAAGCACTTGCTACGCTCGCTGTGTGCGTAAATAAATTTCCGCCCACTCGCCCACTCGCAACTTTGACTTCGTCGAACTTCGGCTACGCTCGCTGTGAGAGTTCTAACAAGTTTGAGACTCCTTTGGGAAGATAAATCTTCCGTCGTCGCAACCGACGCTTTCATTGCTTTTCCCTTCGGCCAGCGACCTAAAGGTTCCGCGTCGGCGCTTGCACGAACTTTGACTTCGTCGATGTTGCTACGCTCGCTGTATGCGTAAATAAATTTCCGCCCACTCGCTCACTCGCAACTTTGACTTCGTCGACCTAAAGGTTCATCTTTCATCTTTCATCTTTCAACTTTAAAAATCCTCGTTCCAATACAACTTTTTCTCTCTTTTATTGTTGCTTAAGTGAAATTTTTGTAATTTTGCACCCGAATGCGTGCTTTTGCGAAGTGTGCGTTGCAAAAAGATATCGCCAAGCTGAAAAAGAGAAAAACATTATAAGAGAAATTAACTTTAAAAACAAAACATTATGAGAAAAAAGTTTACTATGCTTTTTGCTGCGCTTACTCTCTTCTTGGGAGCAGCCGTAGCGCAAGTACAGGAAGGTAAGGCTTATTACCTGAAGGTGGCAAATTTGGAAGGCTACATTGATACCAAAAATGCACACTCTGACAATTACTCAAACACCATCAAGGTTACATCAGAGCCCGTGAAGACATATTTCACAAAGGGTACCACAGAGGGTTCTTGGCTAATCAGCGTTGACCCTGAGTGCAAAAGCGGTTTCTTGACAGTTGAGAGATGGTGTGCTAATCCTGACCAAGCGGCAGGTGACGAATGGAAGATTGTTGCATCAGGAGAAGCTGACATCTACTACCTGACACAGTCAGAGTATAAAGGCGGTGATCAAGACAGTCGCATATACTTGGGACGTGACGGAGGTGCAGCTCTCGACCAAAAGCTCTATACCGACCAAGCCGTAGCCAATGCTGTTAAGATTCAGTTCGTAGAGGCAACACAACCTACAACAACGGTTACTTATACATTCAAGTATGGCGAAAAGACCATCGCAACTCAAGAGACCAAGGGCTATGACATCGGTGCCGAATTCCCTGAGATTACAGCAGTATTCCCCATGGGTGTAGTAGCTACAAAACCCGATGGCACTGTATCTGAGGATAATGCAAACCAGACCATCGAGGTTAGCATCGACAACAGCAAGCTTCCCTTCGTAGCTGCTAAGGACTATGAGTCTATCGATCACTGGTACTACATGAACATCCGTGACGACGGTCCCACATATGCTTACTACGACTCTTCCATCAGCTACATCAAGGCTGACAAGTCGGCTATTGATAAGAAAAATAAGGACGTATACTCTTGGGCTTTCATCGGTAACCCCATCGATGGTTTCAGCATCGTAAACAAGGCTGCTGGCGAGACCAAGGTATTGTCTTCACCCGTTGCTCCTAATGCAAACAATAACGCTGAACAGGTAGCTCGTATGGTAACCAAGGCTGACGCTACGGGCAACCTCGTTTGGACTATCATGAACCCCACTCACAAAGGTGCTCCTGCTGGAGCTTTCTACGTACAGCACCCCACTGCAAAAGCCTATGCCTTTAATCGTCAGGGCTTCAATGGCGGAAACGCTCTTTGCTATTGGACAGGTAGAGACACCGGTTCTGCATTGCAGGTAGTTGAGCGTCCCATGGGTCCTGTTGCAGAGCTCGAGGCTCTTATCGAAGAAGCAAAGGCTTTGCAGTCAACAGTGAACGAAAACAAAGGCGAAAAGATTGGTGAATACACTCAGGAAACAGCAGATGCTATCACAACAGCAATTAACGCAGCAAATGCTCTCGTTGAAGCCGAAACTGCAACTGCAGAAGATGTTGCCGCACTGCAGGCTGCAATGGATGCCGTGAAGACAATCCTCCCCACAGTAGGTCAATACTACCAGATTCACAGCTCACTCGCAGCTTTCGCTGAGACAAAGGCTGTATATAGCAATGGCACACAGCCCGGCTGGAAGACATTGAACGCTGACGACAAATCATTCTTTTGGTTGGCTGAAGCTGCAGAGAATGGTAATGTTGTATTCAAGAATGCAGCCGATGGCAAGTACTTGGTAGGCAACGCAGCTGAGAGCGGTGCATGGACCATGGCTGAAGCCCCCACTGCAGCATCAAACATCAGCGTTAAGATTCTCAACAAGGAAAACGCAAATGGCTATGAGTATGGTGTAATCATGAACAATTGGCAGATGCACTGTAATGGTCATGGTGGAGGTGCTGGAACTGCGTCTAACATCGTTAGTTGGAACACCAATTCTGCAAACTCAGCCTCTTCATGGTATATCGTAGAAGTTGAGCTTAAAGAGTTCTGCGACATCACTTACAACTTCGTATACAATGAGGAAGTGAAGTACTCTTCTACAACTTCAGTTGCTAAGGGTGCAGCTTATCCTGCGGTTGTAGTTCCCACTCTTCCCTATGGTGTAACTGCAAGCGCTACTACTCCCGAGGGCAACGTTACAGAGACTAAGGCTTTCAATTTCAAATTGACCGTAGAGCGCGAGCTTCCCTTCGTAGCAGCTGCTGATGTAAACAGTATCAACACTTGGTACTATGCTCAGATGCACGCTAATTCATCTGTTACCGCTTACGTTGAGGACAACCAGAACGACGCCAACAATGTAGAGTGGGCTGACAAGACTGTTCTTGCTAGCGAAATCGACTCACACCTCTGGGGCTTCGCTGGTGATATTTGGAGCGGTATCAAGATGGTAAACAAGGGCACTGACCGCGCTATCGTATCTACAAGCGGTGCAGCAGTCATGGGCGATAAGGCAAATGCTACAGCTTTCATCCCTGTTCACAGTAATGGTGGCAACAATGCATATATAGATTGGTTCTGCTTGAAGTATCCTACTAACAACAACCACTTGAATGCTAATGGCGGCAAAATCGATGCTTGGTGGGATGATGACAATGGTTCTTCATTCAAGCTCACATCATACCAGGAGAAGACCGTTACCATCTCTGAGCTTGACTTCTCTACTCTCTACCTTGACTACGCTACATACATCCCCGAGGGTGTAGAGGTATACGCTGTTTCTTCTATCGAGAATGGCTATGTAGCATTGGAGGCTGTTGAGGGCGTACTTCCTGCAAACACTGGTGTTATCATCAAGAACGCAGGTGAGTACACATTCAAGGCTGCAGGTGCAACAAGCAATGCAACTTCTCTGCTTAAGGGTTCTACCACTGATACTTATGTAGCTGGTCCTGCTTACGTTCTTGCTGCTAAGAATGATGTTGTAGGTCTCTACAAGGCAAC
The DNA here is from genome assembly GCA_045655845.1 of Bacteroidaceae bacterium. Classification (GTDB taxonomy): domain Bacteria; phylum Bacteroidota; class Bacteroidia; order Bacteroidales; family Bacteroidaceae; genus UBA1189. Next base: position 3,095 of record JAZOPX010000128.1, on the reverse strand, counting down.
TTTGAACAAGGACGAGAACGGTGCTGAGGGCACAACTCACTTCAAGAACAACGCCTGCAAGGCTTACCTCCCCGTTACAGCAGAGCAGGGCGCTCCCGCGATGTTCTCATTCACCAGAGGCGATGACGAGGGTACTACTGGCATCGAGGGCGTAGAGGCTAACGAAGAACTCGTTATCTACGACCTCGCCGGCCGCCGCGTACAGAAAATGGAGAAGGGTATCTACATCGTGAACGGTAAGAAGGTAGTGATTAAGTAAGGCTTGCGGACCTTGCTGAAAAATAATCGAAAGAATAAGAATTAATAAACGTCTCACCTGACCCTCTGCGAAGTCGGAAAGCCCCTCTTCGGGAGGGGTTGGGGAGGATTCAATAATAAGATAAGGATATGAAGAAAGAATATATCAAGCCCGAATTGATGGTCGAAGTTATCGAGACCGTAGAGATGATTGCCACCAGCATGAGAATGTATGATGATGAGGTTGATACTAAGAATCAGCTCAGCACAGGCCGTCGCGGCCAGTGGGGTAACCTTTGGTACACCGAGGACTAAGAAACTGAAACTTTGAAAATCAGAAGGTGGGCACAGTACGTCATGCTGCACCACCAGACAATCCTAAATCACTCCCCTTGGCATCGCCAAGAGGAGTGATTTGTTGTTATATATTATATATAGGTGATACCATCGATGCTTGCCAAGGTTGGCACCGGCAAGCGCTGCCCAAGCTCAACATCAAAGTCGCCAACCGCCAATACCAATGGCTAATAGCTAACAGCTAATAGCTCGAAAAACATGTTCTTCAGCATAAAATGCCCTTTCTTTGTGTGAAAAAATTGTTTAATAACATAAAAAGCTCTAAATTCGCTCACTAAATCGTACCTGCAAAGGTCGTCGCCCGACTTTTGCAGGTGCATGTTTTCTTTATGAAAATAAAGCAAATTAACTATAAATTAACAAATTATTAACTAAAAACAAAAGCTTATGAAAAGAACATTTACTTTTCTAATGACAGCGTTGTTCCTCTGTATGGGAGTGACGAATGCTGCTGTTACAGATCTGCCTCAGTTGTCTACTGAAGGTGCGACTAAGTGGTATACAGTCAAAAACGTGAGAACGCAAAAGTTTGCCACTTATGCTGGTGACGATGCGACGATGACACAGCAGACTATGGCTTCTGCTGCAGCATTCTTCTATTTTACTGCTTCAACCACAGAAGGTGCTGTAAAGATTCACAACTATGCTGCAGGTGAGAAGCTCTGCGCAGCTTACAACTCTTGGACTGCTACAGGTATTGATTGGTACCTCGCAGCGCAAGCTACAGGCGTTTCAATCTGTACTTCAACAGGCGAATGGAATGCTTGGAATGATGCAAGTGGTGCTGGCCAAAGGGTTGAATATTGGAGCGCTAGCGATGCTGGCTCTGCTTGGGAATTTGTGGAGGTTACTGACTTTAGTGCTGTCATTAATATCTCGGCACTCAAGGAGGCAGCTGTTGCCGAAGTGGAGCTTTTAGCTTCTGTGTCTGCTATCTATCCTTCTGCTGCAGATGCAGTGGCTAAGATTAATGCTGTGCAGGCTACAGGTACAGGTTTGGCTGAGTTGAATACTGCTGCTAAAGCTATCGAGGCTGTTGTCGCTGATTACAGAAATGCTGCATACGAGGCATTGGAGGGTAAGTATTTTACAGTCTCTACTCCTGCTCGTCCCAATGGCTTTATGAAGCTTGATGGCAATCGTGTGGTTGGTATTGCTGAAGCAAGTTCGCCCGCTGCTGTTTGGCAGTTTGTACATGCTGATAATGCAGTGAAGGTGTTCAACCCCTACACAAACAAGTATCTTGGTGAGCCTGGTGACAATAGTACTGATGTACCCGTTACTGAGAATGCAGAAGAAGCAGCTGCATATCAGTTGGTTATCAATGCTTCTGCTGCTAATTCTGAGGCAAAAGTTAAGTTTACCTCTAACGGCAAGTCTGTTCACATGGCAGGCGGCTCAGTGTTGGTTCGCTGGGACAATGGTGATGCTTCTGAGTGGACTGTAGCTGAGATCTCTGAATTCTCAGGCATTGTAAGCCTTCACAAGGCTGCTGCTCTTGCTGCTGTAGATGCTTATAGCACACTTCCCGAAATCTTCGAAACTGCTGCTGCCAAGGAGGCTATCAATGCCGTATCAGCTACCGACTGGAGCGCTTTCGCTGCTATCGACGAGGCTGCAAATTCGGCTATCCCCACAGGTATCTTTGCTTTCCAGGCAACTTCTGGCGATAACCACCGCGACAGCGTATGGGTATCTGCTAACATGGAGACCTCAAAAGCTATTGGTGCTGTAGAGCAGGATGCAAATGCTCATTGGACATTGAAACCCGCAAATGGTGGTGCCTTCTATATCTATAATGTGAAGAACGGTCTTTACATGGGCAACCCCGGTGGTAACTGTGTTCTTACCGAATCACCCGCTGCTGCGTATACCGTAGAGGTTATCGATGCAGAAAAGAACGTTGTTGAGTTTAAGTGCAGCGGTCAGACCCTCCACGCTTCTAACCACGATGACGACAAGTTGATGCACTACGATGGTGATGAGCCCGCTTCACGTTGGACTATCGTTGCTATCGTAGAAGAGCCCGAATACCTCCCCGTTGTAGGTGCTACGGTTGGTGATGTTGCTATCGTTGAAGGTGCAGCTACAGTAGAGTCAATCTCAAGCTTCGATATCACCTTCGACCGTCCCGTAGCACTGGCTGAGGATGCTGAATGGGCTACATTGACAGACCAGTGGGGTGACAACTCTCTCAAGGCAGAGGTTCTTGCAGATAACAATTGTGTAGTTCGTTTCTCTCTCCAGTGGCTGGTGATTGAGGAGGCTGGCGACTTCTACTTGTACATTCCTGAGGGAGTCGTTGTAGATGCTGAGGATGCTAACTGCATCAATGCAGCAATTGAGGCTGTGATCACTGTCGAGGCTGCTCCTGCAACTCCGCTCATCGTTACTAACGTGACCGTAGGTGAGGATGTAATGGAAGGCTTCACTGCTGTTGCTACAACTGAAGATGTGATCAAGGTGAACTTCGACGGTGAGTTCTACTTCCAGGGTACACC
>JAZOPX010000127.1:0-3103 GCA_045655845.1 Bacteroidaceae bacterium | reverse complement strand
GCGCTCAGCCTGCTTGGCGCTGTCGGTGAGGATATAGAGCTGATAGCCGCGATGGAGGAGGTCGGTGAGCGACTGCTCCACCAGCTCGAAGTTCTTATGGAAGAGCGGTTGGGGGGAGGTCTCGAAGGTCACCGTTGCCTGCACCGAAGTAGTGGCTTTAGTACCAAACTCTATGCGACGGAAGGCGGTAGTTTTGCGAATGAAATCCGCTGCATCCAACAAATTAAGACTGCAGTCTGTAGCCTCATCCGCCGCCCGCACTGCCTGCATTGACAATCCCTCTTGGTTTAATTGCCCTAATCTCTCGTATACCCATAGATAATCTTGGAATGCGAGAACCGATCCCTCGGGGAGGAAGTCTAAGAACGACACCATACCCAGCTCCCCTGCTCCATCGAAGTTGGGCACGATGCTGATGTGCGACACCTTTTCGCGCGAGAGTTGCGTTTCAATCTCAAAAGTGCGTATGCTGTCTATCTCGTCGCCAAAAAAGTCGATGCGGAAAGGGTATTCCGAAGCATAGGAGAAGACATCAATGATGCCACCACGCACGGCAAACTGACCTGGTTCGTAAACATAGTCGACCCGCTCGAAACCCTCACCCACGAGCACAGTCTCTATCTTGATAGGTTCTAAGGTATCTCCTACAGCCAATGACAAGGAACGTTCGGTAAGAGTATTCTGCGACACTACGAGTTCAGCCAAAGCATCGGGGTAGGTAACAACATATAAAGAGGGAGAGCCCTCCTCTACCAATCTCGTGAGCACCTCGGTGCGCAGTACCTCATTGGCCGAGTCCTTTTGTCCATACTTGATGGCGCGCCTGTAGGATGAGGGAAGGAAGAGAACCTTGCTCTCACCCAACATCTGTATAAGGTCATGATAAAAGTACCCGGCCTCTTCGAGATCATTAAGCACGAAGAGCACCACAGGCACCTTCCACGGCTTCTCAGCAGTAGACAATGCCGCAAACAACATGGGAGCCGCCGATGCCGACAGCCCTTTGAAATGTATTGTTCGCACACGCTCATCACTCCACACCTGATTCACTGCCGTCACACCCGAGTGGCCGGAAAAGCGCTTCACCAAGTCTATTATTTCCATATAGCTTCAATACCTTTAGGGCAGATGCGATTACTTTCCCATCTGCCTATACCTATAATTAATTCAAGCGCGAAGGTAATAAAAATAAGAAATACACGCAACTTATGTTGAAATTTCAACAGAGTTGCGTGTATAACTATGATAACATTAAATTGAGTTTATTCCATATAGGTTGTGATGCCGCCACTAAGTTGAAGGAGTGAAATCTCGCACAACTTAGTATTGTACTCGGCCACGAGAATGCGCTCCTCAGCATCGAGGAGGCTCTTCTGTGCCTCACGCATCTCGATACCTGAAAGGTCGCCCAAGAGGTAACGCTCATGGGCAATGTCGTAGTTTTCGCGGGCAGCAATGACGTTCTCCTTTTCGAGGGCGAGAAGCATACGGTTGTTCTCGTAGGCCTGCCATAGGTCGGCAAGATCGGTATAGAGCGAGAGGGTGAGGTCATACTCTTCTAACTCGGCATTCTTGACATTGAGACGGGCATTGCGCTGCTCGCTACGACGCTTGCCATCGTAGAGGTTGAAGCCTACCGAAACACCGACATCCCCACTCCATTGGTTGCGACGCAGGGTGGCACCGGCACCATAGTGATTGGTGCGGTAGCCGTAGCCTCCATTGAGCTTCACATAGGGATAGTTGCGTGAGCGTACGCTACGAAGCTCGATATCGGCCAAGGTGCGGTTCTGTGCTGCCATAAGCATAGAGGCATTGTTCTCCTTGGTCTGCACCCACAAGCTATCGAAGGTAGGGAGCACGAGGAGCGCGATATCATCATCGGCAGAGGTGAAGTTGACATCCAAACTGTCCTGAGCCATGAGCTCGTGTAAGCGGATACGTGAGGAGGCCAATAGCTCGCGCTGCTTGAGACACTGAGCACTGTCGGCATTGAAGTCGACACGAGCCTGCAGGAGGTCGAGACGAGAGAGCGAACCAATCATCCAGCGCTCATACACGATACGGACGCGCTCGCGAGAAAGTTCTACGGCGGACACATAGTTCTGTAGACGTTGACGCTGCTGCACGAAATTATAATACTCAGCAGTAAGTTCGGCCATGTAGTCCTCGACAGCAAGGCGGGTCTGAGTGGATGATATGAGGCTCAACTCGCGCAAGCGATCGTAATTAGCCACGGTCTTGAAACCATCGAAGAGGGTCCACGACACGTCGATACCGGCATCGATGCCGTCATCATAGATGCTGCGATTCTTCACCACTTCTCCTTCTCGAGGCATGGTATTATTGCCATATGCCGAGCCCGAGTAGCCTGCCGAGAGGCTCACAGAGGGAAGCAAGCCGGCATTCTCCATCGTGGCATTATTGGCTGCCATCTGCTCCTCATTACGGATGATGCGGAGCGAGTAGTTCTTGTTGAGTCCCTTTTCCAAGCACTCCTTCAAGGTCTGCGGACGTACCTCCTTCGATGCCTGAAGGGTCTCACTGTGCAGGGTTGAAAGAATAGAAGTGGTGTCGCTATTCTCAACGGCAAATGCGGGCATAGCAAACAATGCTGCCGCTACATATATAAAGAGTTGTTTCATTGTTGTTCCTCCTCTTTTGATTGGTCAGTAGAGATATAACTATAGATGGCAGGTACCACATACATGGTCATGATGGTAGAGATGAGCATACCGCCCACTACGGCTGTACCCATGGCAATACGTCCGTTGGCACCTTCGCCCGTAGCAAACATCAAGGGCAGCAAGCCGAGCATAGTAGAGGTACTGGTCATCAAGATGGGGCGCAAGCGCTGCACTGAGGCTTCGCGGATGGCGGTCATCTTGTCCTCGCCACTCTTCTGGCGCTGGTTGGCAAACTCCACGATGAGGATACCATTCTTGGCCACGAGTCCCACAAGCATAATCATACCAATTTCGGAGTAGATATTCATCGTCTGCTCACCCACAAGCATAAAGATGAGGGCACCGAAGATGGCCAAGGGGATGGTAATCATGATGATGATGGGGTCCTTGAAACTCTCAAACTGGGCTGCCAGGAT
>JAZOPX010000126.1:0-6533 GCA_045655845.1 Bacteroidaceae bacterium | reverse complement strand
TTTCTTTTTTTTATTATCATTGAGTAGTCTCCCCTACTCTCTCTTAGAACGGATATCCCACGGCAAAGTGCCATGCGAAGTCACGTCCGAATCGGGGGTGTATGACAGGATATCTCAACGGACCCTCCTCATATACGGGGTTGATGGCCTTCATGGCTGCATCGAGTCGCAGGATGAGGAAGTTGAGGTCGAGTCGCACGCCCAAACCGTACGACACGGCAATCTGTTTGTAAAACTCATTCCACAGGAACATACCTCCTGGCTGGTCAGAGTAGTCATACATGGTCCATATGTTGCCCGCATCGACAAACAGTGCTCCGTCGAGTTTCCAGGACATGTGCATGCGGTATTCGAGGCTGAGGTCCATCTTGATGTCGCCCGACTGGTTGATGTAGTCGATGGTTCCGTTGCGGCTCACATAGCGTCCCGGGCCCAATCCGCGCACCGCCCAGCCGCGCACGCCGATGGCACCACCGGCATAGTAGCGCTTCTCGAAGGGGAGCATGCGCGAGTTGCCATAGGGGTATGCCACGCCCGCCTCGACGTGGAAGAGCAGATTGTTGCGTCGGCCAAGGTTCATGTTCATCGTCCATGCCAAGTCCGTCTTCAGGTACTGCGCGTAGGCCAGATCGAAGATGTGGTACTGCCCCAGCTCATCCTTCTCCATCTGCATGGCGTTAGACAAGAGATAGAGCGCATTGCCCGATGTCTCCACACTGGCACGCACCGAATGGGACACGTCGAAGTAGGTCTTGGTGACTCCGGCATTGGGGGTCGCATAGTAGAAGTCGTACCCCGTACGGAAGATGAAGAGGTCCTCATAGTTGAACTTCATGATGGAGTTCATACTATTGTATTGGTTCAAGTAGTTGTCGATGAAGTACTGGTCTTTGCGTGGCACCGAAACGTAGTTGATACCCAGCAGATCAAATCGGTGGCGCATCTGCTGCGTACTGTTCCATAGGTAACTCCACGACGCCGAGAAGACGTTGCGGTCAAACTCGGGGCGTGTCTGCGCATTGTACTGCAGGTCGAGCTGCGTGGTTGCCATACTCTGCCGCTGCACCTCGTCGCGTATGAAAGGCACGATGAAGCGGGGGAAGTTGAGACTCATGTCCACACCATACTCCAAGAACTTGCCCGACTCATAGTCGGTGAGGTGGGTGATGTTCTCATACGCTCCGCGCAGCTTCACCACGAAGGTCTCTGAGCCGTAGAAGAGGTTGCGGTGCGTCAATGACAATGACGCCGATACGCCTACGTCGCCCGCCGTGTTGGTGAAGTCCACCTCGGTGCTCATCGAAGCCTTCTTCTCGGGGTTCAGCGTGATGTAGCAGTTCAGCGTGCTGTCGCTCGTCTCTACGAAGTTGATATTGGTATATCTCAGCGCCCCCAGTCGGCCGTACGACGTGTACGACTTCTTCACCTTGTTGATGTCATAGATCATCCCCGGTGATATATGCGAGGCATATCGCATCGTCGAGAATCGGAATGGCGGCAAGCCATCATAGAGGAAGCTTTCCTTGCCCACGTCTATGGTATCGGGGAACACGTACGACGGGTTATAGGCATACGACGAGGGATACATGAGATAATTCACCCGATCGACCGCAAACTTCTTCCACGGCTTGTATACGGGTTGATCATTGGCCTGCCCCCCATCGGAAAGCGCCCCCGAGCGTATGCGCACCGAGAGCGCCACATCCGTCGAGTGGCGAGCGGTGTCGGCAATGTAGGTGATATAATCCCTCTTGTAGCCATAGTACCCCACACTCTGCAAGAGCATCGCCAGTCGGGCACGCTCGGCATTGAGCACATTAGCGTCGAAGGGTACACCCACCTTGATGGACGAGTTGACCGTGTCGGCAAGGATATGACCCAACATCACCGTGTCGAGACACACATAGCGCACCGAGGCCACATGGTACTGCTTACCCGGGTGGGCATAGTAGTTCACCTTCGCCTTGCGACGCTTGTACCTCGTCTCTGCATCCACCTCCGCTTTCAGGTATCCCTGGTTGATGAGTGTCTGCTCCATCACCTCGCAGCTCTTGCGGGTCAGTGTGTCATTGTACACTCGCGGTGCCTCACCGATGTTGCGCAGCATGCGGTTCAACAGGTTATCTCCCCTCCCCGACAGGGTATATACCGCCAAGGGAAGTCTCACCAACCCGAATGTGCGTATGTTAGGCTTTTGCCTCACCTTCGCCTTGAGCGAGGCATTCCCCTTCGTGCTGCCGTTGGTGATGACCTTCACCTCATCGAGGAGGTAGCCATCCTCGGGCAGATGACGCGACACCGAGCACGATGACAACACCATGGCTATCATCGCTATCAGACACAGATATTTGCTCTTCATCACGTTCATTCTTTACCTTTTCTTTGCCTACGGCACCGATTACCGCAAATTATCTTGCAAACTTACGCAAAATTTCTCGTTTTTTATGTAAGTTTGCACCGTTTTTAATGAGCAAAACGCACAAAAACTCCTAATCTATGCTAAGCAAAGCCAAAATCAAGCTCATCCAGTCGTTGGAGCAGAAGAAAAAGCGCCGCGAGGAGCGTCTCTTCGTAGCCGAAGGTCCCAAGGTCGTGGGAGACCTCATGCCCTACTTCCCCTGCCGCCTCATCGTGGCCGAGCCTGCCTGGCTGGCCTCCCACCCTGAGGTGCGTGCCACCGAGGTCATCGAAGCTACCAGCGACGAGCTCCGCAAGGCCAGCTTCCTCAAGGCTCCTCAGGAGGTGCTCGCGCTCTTCGAACTGCCCAGCTACGCCACTCCGCACGACGTAGCCTCTCAGGAGCTCTGCCTCGCCCTCGACGATGCGCAGGACCCCGGCAACCTGGGCACCATCATCCGCGTGGCCGACTGGTTTGGCATACGACATATCTTCTGTTCCATTGGCACCACCGATGCGTTTAGTCCCAAGACCGTACAAGCCACCATGGGAGCCATCGCCCGTGTACAAATACACTATGTAGATTTATACAATTTTCTATGCCGCGTAAAGCAAGAAAATCCCTCTACACCCCTCTACGGAACCTTTCTCGAGGGCAAAAACATCTATCAGGAGTCGCTCACCTCACATGGCATCATCATCATGGGCAACGAGGGCAATGGCATAGGCCAAAAGGTCAAGGAACTGGTGAGCCACAAGCTCTTCATCCCCAACTATCCTGAGGGTAGCGCCACCTCCGAGTCGCTCAACGTGGCCATCGCCACCGCCATCACCTGCGCCGAGTTCCGCCGCCGATAAGGCTTTTGCTTTTAGCGATTAGCTATTGGTTGTTAGCCAAAGCTCATAGCTCATATCTCATGGCTCATAACTCACAGCTCAAAGCTCAAAAAGATATCAGGCAACCTTATCACTAAGGCTGCCTGACGGGGATTAAGGAATAAGAGTTACTTTGGAAACCGCTTGTTTAGCGGGTGGGGATGCAAAACCTAAGGGTTATGCTGTTATTCCATTATTCAATGCGCAAGGATTCCATTGTTCCTATGACATTGTTCCTATGACATTGTTTCTTTACGCCGTAGTCGTAGCAAGAGGCGACGGTGTAGTATAGGTACGTGTAGCCAGTTCCTTGTCGAGCATGTACATGCCGTACTTGTTACACTCGACGGCCTCTACGGCGGCAATCATCTCGCGGGCATTCTCCTCCTCCTCTACCTGCTCGTCGATGAACCACACGAGGCGGTTGATGGAGGCGAAGTCGCGGTCCTCATTGGCTATGAAAGCCAAGTTGTTGATAAGCGCGGTCACCTTCTTCTCGTGCTCGAGAGTCTGCTTGAACATATCCAATACGCTATCCCACTCTGTGGGCACCTCAGCGATGGGCTGCAAGAGCACCTTAGCATCGCGCGAGTTGAGGTAGTTCATGAAGATACGGGCATGATCCTGCTCCTCGAGGTACTGCACGTAAAACCAGTTTGCCACTCCCTTGAGACCCTTAGCCTCGGCATCCATTGACATGGCAAGGTACAGATAGGCCGACCACAACTCAGCATTGATCTGGTCATTTATCGCTTGGTGAAGTTTGTTGCTTAACATAATGAAACGAGTTGAAAGTTGAAAGATGAAAGATGAAAGTTCGTGCAAGCGAGCAAAATGTAAACGTTTACATTTTTACTGCGAGCGAAGCCGAAGTTCGACGAAGTCAAAATTCCCTAATGATTTAGACGGTGAAGGGGGAAAGCCCTTATGTAGAGATGGCCACCTCACGGCTTTCCCCTCTTCCCTATTCCTACTGATCAGAGTTCTGTCTTCCACACACCGTGGAGGTTACAGTACTCGTATACGGCTACGGGCTTGTCGGCACAGGTGCAGAATACGGCTTCTGCCTTACCCTCGTGGGGGAGGTCGATGCGCATGCCGCCATGCTCTGTCTCCACATAGATGAATGCGATGTGGTGATCCTCAGTCATGGGGTGAGGCACACTGCCCACCTCTACCTTGATATGGCAATCATCGACACGTGTCACCACGGGGAGATGCTTCTCTACGCTGGCGTCAACGGTGTTCACGGTGAGTTCCTTCATCTTCTCGCCACAGCATACGACGGGAACCTTAGAGTCTACCACCTTCTGGATTACATTACCACAATGCTCACATTTGAAAAATCTTACTGACATAATATTTAAGTTTTAATGGTTTATATTCGTTGTTGTTTCTGTTTTTCTGATGCGAAGATAGAGACTTATTTCCAACTGTGCAAATACATCTCGTCTATCGGGCTATAGATAGCATCAAATACCCAGCCACCTCTACAAGTAACAACTGCTAAGGGAAATTGTTCTCGGAAAACAGAAACGGATTAAAAGAGAGCAAGAATGAGGGGGTAGAAAAGCCATCTGCAAGGCCTTCGAGGTACGCCTACGTCTATTCCTCGAAAACCTTGCAGATGGCTTATGCATTATCGGATTCTCTCAGGATCGCAACAATGCAGAATCAATAATCAAATCAGCAAATCATCGAATACGCGACACAAGGTCGCTTCATTATTGCCTTCGGCGATAATGCCAACGCTCGCTGTGTAACTACAAGCAGGCTTGCGTTACGCTCGTCTAATGGCATTATTCTTTGACGGGGCGAACCGCTTGGCCGTTGCAGCGGCCGTAGCCGAAGTCGCCATCGCTCAAAGAGTAGTCGAGGATGAACGCGCTGTTGCTATCTCTTAAGAGCGTAGCAGACCAATAGCAACCGAAGGAGCCCGCATAGATGAGCCACTCATCGTAGCGACAGCCAGCGGCAGGAAGGAAGATAGAGTTACCGTTGGGGCCGGTAACCTTACGACAATACACGCCGCTTAGGGTTGTCCACTCCCAAGTACAATTATTGATGAGTTCCTTCATCTCAGCCAAGGTAGGCATACGCCAGTTACCACCCCAGTTTGCCGTGGCAGCATCGTACTCAGCAGTCAAGTTGCCAGCAGCATCGATGATTCCGCGAGATTCCAACTCTGAATCAGAGAGGTCGTAGGTGACACTATTGCTTTCGGTATAACTATCCTTTGGCTGGGTCTCACCCCAAGCGAAATAGTCGCCATACTCCTCGGGAGAAGTAGCACCGACGTTACAAGAAGCCCACTTAACAGACAAGCCCAAGTCAACAGCCTCTATGCCAACCACTGCGGGAGGTGTCACAGGCTCATCCTCCACATCCTCATCCACATTGTAGGTTACGATGCTGTCTATCTCCTCGTAGGCAAACTTCACTTGGGTACCGTCCTTTTTCCATACCACTACACCCTGTGCCATCAAAGGCAACTCAAACAAAGCCACTGCAAAGCAGAGACACAATTTCAAAAGAGTACTTTTTCTCATTTCTTTATGAACTTATAGGTTATATTTTCTGTTTTAACGATATACATGCCCTCGACAAACGAGTGCAAAGGAATCTGTAAGGTGCCATCCGAAGCGATGGTATGCCGCTGCAGCAAATGACCCTTGGCGTCATAGATGGCCACGCTCTCCCCAGAAGTACAGTCGGAAAACACCATCGCATCGCCCTGCCGATGCCACTGGGCCTCGCGCTCGGCTACAACAATCCCAGAGACTTCACCTGAAACCTCCTCAATAGTAAACTTGCGCACCGACGAATGGGCATACTCAACCCGACTCTCCTCCGATGACACGACAAGCGTGCCATCGCTATGCGTCACTTTAGGGTGTGCTTCCAAGGGGAACGACACCTTGCCCCCATCGTGAAGCCACACCACAAAGTTGTACTCAGGATCCGAATTTACCTGCTGGGCCGAGATTAACACAGGAACCGCGACCGCAAGCAAGAACGCACCCAAGAGCATAAACAATCTCTTTTTCATACAATACGATATGTTTAGTTAATAATTAGTTATCTTCATTTTTATTTGTCACAAAACCACCATCGTTACGCCACAAACGAGAAAAGCGTGAGTACCTGTACCTGTTGCCCGTCACACACTCGGAGGCTCTCGCATTGCCCATCTCATCGTAACGAGCAACGCAGACCTCACGCCGATATGCATAGAACTACCGAAACTCCTTGCTGAAACA
>JAZOPX010000125.1:0-15575 GCA_045655845.1 Bacteroidaceae bacterium | reverse complement strand
AGATGATTACCCATTATGGAAAGAATGGCAACACGTTCTTCCTCCGAACAACCCTCAAGTTTAGGATATCCAACAATGATGCGCGAAGGATATAGATTATCATACAATGCCTTGCTCTCACGCAAAAACTCAGGAGAGAATAATAGACGCAATTTGCAAGTGGTATCATAACCACGTTCACGAAAGATACGAGCATACTTGACATAAAGGCTACGACAATAGCCCACAGGGATAGTACTCTTTATGACCATAGTAGCCTCAGATCTGCAATCAAGGACCTTATTTATAACACTCTCTACAGCAGAGACATCGAAGAAGTTCTTCTGACTGTCATAATTTGTAGGGGTAGCTATGATAACAAAATCCGCATCCCGATATGCAGCATCGGCATCAAGGGTAGCCACAAGATTCAGTTCCTTCTCTACAAAATAACGTTCTATATACTCGTCCTGAATGGGAGATTCACGACGATTAATCATCTCAACCTTTTCAGGAATAACATCTACAGCCACAACCTCATGGTGCAGCGACAGCAAGGTGGCCATACTAAGTCCTACATATCCTGTTCCAGCTATTGCTATTTTCATAATCCAAATTGATAAATCAATATTTACGTAGCACTATGCACGCGCTATCTGAGGTTAGTATAAGTTCTCTTTTTGATTGCTCCATATGAAACATCGTATAATCCTGATAGATTCCAAATTCGTGCAAGAGTTCCAGCGGAATCTTCTTTTCCTGTTGCACGAAATTACCCTCACCAGTCGTCCTATTTCTGAAATCACCCATACCGATGCTATCAGAATCTACGAGGTCAAAATGTGCAATATAGCGTTTCAAGTTATTAGGCAAATCTAAATCCACATCACTCAGCATGACTACAGTTCGTTGGAAAGAGTAATATAGTCTCCCCTTCACTTCTACGACATCACCTGTAGACAAATTCTCTACCGATGTCACTTGCCACATTCCATGCAACTCATTCTCAATATAATAACTATCCTTGCACGAGGCAAAAGTGAGCATAAAGATTAACCCCGCCAGCATATGTTCATACAATCTTCTCATTGCGAATATATTTTAACTTATCTTGTCAGAAAACCATTTTTCTTTAAGGTAACCATTCCGCCAACATTATTTCCAATAAGATTACTATAATCGACTGCTATGGTTCCTACAATCTGCCATTCTGGGGATTTTGCAGGAGTATGAGCAATTTCCAACATTGTAGAGGTGATGCCTTCAGGATTAACCAAGGGAGTAGTATACGTTCCCCAATGATGGACATACGATCCTAACAAACGATATCCCCATCCCTCAGAAGGATTTCCCTCTATACCAATATGGCAGGCACGAATTCGAGTAAATCGCATGAATAAGCTATTATTCTCATTATAGTTCGGCGAAAGAAAGAACGGATTACACATAGCCATTCCCCAATGCTGCCAAGATTGATAGAAACTGTGGTTATAATAATTGTCTCCCCCACTTAACTGCTCCTTAAAATTTGCATTCGTATTATGCAAAAGAGGGCCACTTTGATCTCGGGAGGTAATATATTCAGCCACAACACCTTTCACCCACTTTCCCTTAGGTAATTGCAGTTCCAAGCCCCACAGGCCATCCAGCCAAGGGTGATACGAAAGAAAGCGAGTCACTCCCTCACGATCAGAAACCCAAGAAACTCCAAGCATCTGAGAATGATCTTCAAAAAAATGCTCATAATAAGCACGAAGTTTCCATCTATCTGTGGTATAGTCCATAATAGCATGCCAACTACCAAGTACATTACCATTAATGTTAACCTGCTCTTCACCAGGTGAGTTTTTTCCACCAGGCATAGGAATAAAGGCCTTGACATATTCCATAAAAGAGGACGGAAGTGTCCTTCTATATACTCCTTCTACATAAAGATCACCACCAAACTTCGTATACATTTCTAATCCGCTCTCCCAACCCAAACCTTTTCCTGACGGGTTAGCAATGCGTAGAAATGCGGCCTTTTCATGAAATAGGACTCCCGTACTATAACTTGTCCCTACAACGTTGTTGGTGAAGGTCTTTTGGAATTCATCGTCTGTATATCTACCATAACTAAAGTGGCCCTTGACCTTCACCCATTCGTCAAACCACCACGGCACAGTAGTATACTCATTAATACCAAAGCGAATCTGAGGGATAGGACGCGCATTGGGTGCGAACGCCAATCCACCACTACTTAGTGTACGATGCTTACCTTCAGACCAACGTTCTTTGCTTCCAAGACTCAGTTCCCAACAGTTGTACTTTACATCAGTATAAAGTTGCTGTACAATAAGGGGAGATGTATAGTTCCATGCGCCTATGATTTCAGCACCATATGCCCAATTGAAACCTTTTCTCTTGTCAAAGCTTCTATATATGCCGATACCCAAATTAGCATTATTGCTTTCAAGCGAAGAGAGACCATGTCTGTTACTGACAAGTCTGAATGGAACATTTTCACCAACAGAAGCGGCAACACTTGTCTGTAATTCATAACGGATTTTGCTCCACTCATCTGCATTGGTTTTCGTCTGAGAAAAAACCAATAGGGGCAAAGATAGTAGAATCCATAAAATTTGTCGTATCTTTCTCATTTTTTTATCCTTTTCACACACCTATCTCCTATTTTTCAGAAGAAGGCTACATACGACAAAAGTAGTGTTTTTTTTGATATTAGCAAAAAAAAAACAGAACATAAAACGAACCTCACAAATCGGTCTCTACTCTTTATCTCTTAGCAATAACGGATAGGGAACAATAATACACATTACAGCCACAACGACCACTATCACCATTTGACACGTAGCAGATACACCACATTTGTAACATACAAACCATGAAAGCACTACAAGCAAATTGAGCAGAATGATAATCAATGTAGTTTCCAAATGAGTTAATCCTCTTCCCACAAGCGCATGATGCAAATGAGTCTTATCTGCCTTAAACGGAGAATTTCCTCTAAAAATACGCATAGTCATCACACGCAACGTATCCATTATTGGATGTGATAGCACTGCAAACGTAAAAGGAATTAAAGTAGCCTCCACCTTAACATCACATGGAGAAGCAACCATCACATTAAGTGCCATAACACAAAATATAACACCAAGCAGATGGGAGCCTGCATCTCCCATAAACATTTTATTCTGCTTACCAAAAACGTTATATATGAAGAAGGGGATCAGTGCACCAATAAGAGCACACGACATTAGCAAATTAACAGCCCCCCCTTGTACAAAGGTCCAAGCAGCAAACAAAACAGAAGCTACAATACCAAATCCAGAAGAAAGGCCATCAACGCCATCGATAAGATTCAAGGAATTAATAAGTCCCACGCAAGCAACAAGAGTCAAAGGCAATGACAAAGCCATTGGAATCTCATGTAATCCAAAAATTCCATGCAAATTATCTATTCGCAAATCGCATACAAAGTAGAGCAATAATACAGTCAATATCTGTATTGCGAACTTTGTCTTGGGCTTCAAGTCGCAAAGGTCATCAATTAGCCCAACACCTAACATCAATAGCAATACCACGATGTAAGCATTGGGTAGCAGAATATCCGCGACAGCCGCAACTGAATATAAAGCAACTGCGAAGCCGAAAAAGACACCGACTCCACCCAAAACTGGGACGGGAACTCTATTAAGTTTACGTGCATTGGGATTGTCAACAATCCTCTTCCTCAAAGCAAATCTTACAAGGTAGGGATGCGCGACACAAACAATTCCCAACGAGAGAATCAACGCCACCATATAAGGGACAATTCCGTTCATTTCACCTTTCATCATACCGATTTACTTCTTATCGAACAGTTTATGAAAAACCTCTACAACATAATCTTTCAGCAACACGTATGCTACAGCTAAAGCTCCCCCAAAAAACGTATACAGAATCACCATCATTGACCGACTCATTGACGAAGGAAGAGCGGGCACAGTAGCAGGCTTCAATGTAGTAAAGGCAGGAGTATACTCTTGCACTTTTGCCTTGGACAATTGTAATTGCTGCGCCCATTGCATATAGAGCGAATTTTTCAGATCTCTGTCAGCAGCTAAACGCTCCTTCTCCACCAAGAAACGCTCTTGAGTGACATTTCTATTGCGATCTACATATTCTGCATAAGCCTCTTGTGATTTTTCATATTCGGCTTTCGACTCTAAGTATAATTTTTCAATATACTCACAATCAGCTATAGCTTTCTTTGTGCGATACTCAGTAATCCGTTCTTGCAAGCGCACCTTTATCGTATCGACCATCATAGCCGCAATTTGTGGATCCTGATCAGTAAAAGACAATGTTATCACCTCAGTTTTCAAATCTACCGCAACATTAATAGAAGCATCCAACACCTTAACCATCTCCATCTGCTTCCTAGACAAACGATAAGGATTAAATGCATAAAAATCCCCTTCGGGTTCCTTTTCCTTGAACAAAGATTTTATTTTCCCTATAGCTTTTTTAGGGAAGCTCTTCACTTTAGACACCCATGTTCTTTTTCGTAATTTCTTTGCATAATAGCTGTATGCAGCATCGATACTGCCATCACTAGACTGCACATGTACATCCAACAGAGAGCAGAGGAATGGTAGTGACCTAATAATGTCCGGGTAAAGCAATGGATATATTGCGTCACTACTTGTCCCTAAACCGATACCAGCAAACGATGCTAAAGAAGCCAATCCCCCACCTATATCAGAAGTCGAAGACTCAGGAGCAACCACAACCTGAGCTGTATATTCCTTGGTAGTTGAGAGAGCCATGACAACACCTATTGCCATAAAAACAATGGTAACTACAAGCACAAGTTTCCACTTAGCGAGCACCTTACCCATCAATTGCAACAAGTCCACCTCCATCAACAAAGGTTTCTTTTGGTTGTTGTTTCCCATATTAGACGACCTTATTTAAAAACGTTTATCAATGCCAATACCACTGTCGCCAATGAAGCTGCAGAAGAACTTAACCCAAGAATCTCATTGGGAGTCATTTTCCGTCTTTCCTCCTTAGAAGGAACCACAATTTCACATCCTGGTTCTACCACTGATCGACCCATTTTACGAGGCTTGGTTACTATACCATTCATATACACGATATACACATTCTTCTTACTGGCATTCTCGTTATATCCACCAGCTTGATCCAGATAATATTTCAGACTCTTACCTTTCTTATAAGCCACGGTATTGGCATACATCACATCACCACTAATTTTCACCGTGTTGGCAAACTGGGGCACAATCAACCTATCACCATCCCTTAGTAAGATATCTGCATCCGAACCTGGCTCATCCAAAGCCTTTTGGAGTTCTATACCTACAGAATAGGATGTTTGACTCATCATCTTGCGACGTATAGCTACCGAGTCTTTTTTGTTCTCAGCCATTTGAATTGCCGCCTCAATGCTCGATTCCAAACGCATAATCTCTTCAGGAGTCATTTTACGCTCCAGACGAGCACCTTGGGCATTGGCCTGCAGAGTCAGTCCACCCGCATTTATCACCAATTCGCTCAGTCTCTGATTCTTTGTTGCAAGTGCATAAGTACCACCAAAAAGAACTTCGCCTTCAATTGACACATTCTCTTGCTTATAGTAACTAGGACTCTTACGCACATACACTTCATCAAACGGCATTAAAGTAAAGTTCGGATTTCCCTCCACTACAAGTCCATCACTTATCGCAAACGAATAATTGTACGACACCGTATCGCTTGCTGATGTCGCCCGTGAATTCTTCATACGACGTGCAACGTCAACCTTTACCGTAGAAGCAGCCTCATTCAATCCACCAGCCTGTACGATAATATCCTCAACAGACATATTACCCACATACTCATATGTACCAGGGAAGGCAACTTCTCCAAAAACAGTCACCGTCTGTAGCTCTTGCATATCAAAGAGGCTCGGTATCAGTAGTACATCATTCTTCCTTAGTTCCACATCGGGCACAGTTCCATTCATCAGTCCGTCCAAATTAATCGCCAAGTTTTCCATTGTATTATTCGGATTACGACGATTTAACAAGGCACGATTCATAAATGCATCATCTTTCAATCCTCCCGCACATTCAATCAATTGCCTTACAGTATTCACCCGTTCTCCAATCTGGAACAGTCCAGGACGATATACGGCCCCCTTTACCTCTACCATATTGGCAAATGAAGGCATAATGGAGTCCACAGAAATAAAATCACCATCGGCAAGCATGAAAATCTGCTGTTCATTACTATCAAGGGTATAAATCTCACGTTCACGTTTCCCGTTTCTAATAAGTCTTACATCCTCCTTATAAGCATTGCCTTGAAATCCTCCTGCATACTTTAGCAACTGAGCTACCGACTCCGTTTCCAACATCTCGTAATACATAGGGCGCTTCACATGCCCTGTCACACTCACAAGATTCTTGTGAGCATCTACCGTCACCACATCATTATCTTCCAAACGGATACCCATATCAGAATTTCCATTCAAGATAAAATCATATACATCGAACGTCGCAATCTTTTTATCATTGCGATACACCTTCACCTCGCGCAATGTTCCTACCTCATTCACTCCTCCTGCTTGATAGAGTGCATTGAAAACCGTAGCAAAAGAGGACATTGCATATGTGCCCGGATTCTCCACTTCTCCCATCACATGCACTTGAATGGTACGATTCTGCGCCAAGGAGAGACGTATGTCGGACTCTGGGTTTTCACCATTGATACTCGAATAAATCTGCCCCAACTGTTTCTTTAGATAGCTATTCGCTTGTGCAACTGTCAGGCCACTCAAATGCACAGGGCCTAAATTCTCCACATAGATAGTACCATCGGGCGAAATAGTTTCCCTTATATTCGATTGCGATGCGCCCCAAATATCAATCACCACCTCGTCACCTGAGCCTAATTTATAATTAGCCGGAGTGGGTAAATTGTAGTTGGCTTCAAAAGCTACGTTCTTATTTTGAAAAATACGATGTCCAAAAATTTCCATTCTCGCTTCTTTCCCCATGTACATCATCGTAAAGTCCGAAAGAAGAAACTCTGGCTCACCCTGCAGAACTTGCGTCTCATCTTGAATTGGAGCCTTGCGAACACGATCTTTTTCTGTCAATGTCCCTCCTATACCTGTATTTTTTTGGAGTTCCATCCTACGTTTTATACGGTTGACTTGCTCCATGGAAACCCCTCTTCGTAATAGTTCTTTTGCTATTTGCTGTTGACTATCTCCTTTCTCTTGAGCTGTCATCACATACTCCACGACTTGATCATCTGTCATTTTTTGTGCAGACATCATCTGCGCAAAACAAAGGAATAATACAAATATTGATATTTTCTTCATAGTATATTCTTTTTTGCAATTACTAGAATCTTTTACCACTGATTATAGACAACGCAGTCTTTAGGATTATAACACAATCCCCAAAAAGCGATCGCGTAGTCAAATATTCCAAATCCATTTCCAAACGCGTCATCATCTTTTCCATAGAATCTGTATAACCATTGTACAACGTTGCTTTAGAGGTTAATCCTGGCCGCATCTTGTAGACATGCACATAGTTAGGATTCACCACCATTATCTCGTCAATAAAAATTTGCCGTTCAGGCCGAGGACCGACCAGCGACATATCTCCTTTGAGAACATTGAACAGCTGCGGTAGCTCATCCAAATGGTGAACGCAAAGAAAATGCCCCAATTTTGTCATTTGGCCCCTACGTTCCTCTTCCGTACGCAAAATCCCATTTCTTTCTGCATCAACATTCATCGTACGAAACTTGTATATCATAAAAGGCCGTCCTTTATATCCGATACGTTCCTGTCTATAGATAGCTTTTCCACCCGTACATAAAACGAGCAACCAGATTATCAACAATACAGGAAACAACAAAACGATTCCACAAAAAGACACTACTATATCAATCAGTCTTTTCGTTGCTCGCTCAAAAGAGTTCATCGAATCGTCATACTCCTCAAGAGCTCTACTTTTATTGGATTGCATGTTCTCCATAAAAAGCCACCTATACGATAATAAAACGCAACACCCTTTACATTATTGCCTTCATTATTATTTTTACAAATATTTTGGCAAAGGTACAATATTTTATACTTTTTACAACAAAAAAATGCTATCTTTGCGCGTAATTTAGAGAAACGATGTAGACGTACAATTATAATAGGAAAAAACCATAGCTGTACATATTGATAGTTATTGATAATAAAAGAAAGGCTTGATTTATGAAAGCATTCGTCTTCCCTGGTCAAGGTGCCCAGTTCCCAGGTATGGGCAAAGACTTATACGAGACATCACCCTTAGCAAAAGATTTATTCGAAAAGGCCAATGACATCCTTGGCTTTCGCATCACTGACATCATGTTTAACGGAACTGATGAGGATCTCCGCCAGACCAAGGTAACCCAGCCTGCCGTATTCCTCCACTCTGTCATCACCGCTCTCTGCATGGGCGATGAGTTCTGCCCCGATATGGTAGCAGGACACTCGCTCGGAGAGTTCTCGACAATGGTTGCCTGCGGATCATTATCGTTTGAGGATGGTCTCAGGCTCGTCTATGCCCGTGCCATGGCTATGCAGAAAGCCTGCGAGGCACAACCCTCCACGATGGCGGCAATCATCGGTCTGGACGACACAGTCATCGAAGACATCTGTACCGAGGTTACGGATGGAGGCAACATTGTGGTAGCAGCCAACTACAACTGTCCTGGACAGGTAGTCATCTCGGGCAGTATCGAAGGCATCAGACTCGCCTGCGAAAAACTCACGGAGGCAGGTGCCAAGCGTGCACTTCCCCTGAGTGTGGGCGGTGCTTTTCACTCTCCACTGATGAATCCAGCCAAAGAGGAACTGGCTGCGGCCATCGAACGCACCGAATTCCACAAGCCCCAATGTCCCGTATATCAGAACGTGGATGCCCTACCTCATACCGACCCCGAAGAGATTAAGGCTAATCTCATTGCCCAACTCACCTCTTCTGTCCGCTGGACACAGAGTGTACGCAACATGCGTGCCGATGGCGCCGATACGTTTATCGAATGTGGTCCAGGAAACGTCCTGACCGGATTAATCCGAAAAATCAAGTAAAGATTCACATCACACGAGTTTCCCAGAATTCATAATTCAGAAATACATACATGTCTAAAATCATCCTTTATCAGATTTTCACCCGCCTTTTCGGCAACAACAATACACAGTGTACACATAACGGCAGCATTGAACAGAACGGCTGTGGCAAGTTGAACGACTTCACTCTCGAAGCATTGGAAGCCATAAAGAAGTTGGGAACAACCCACGTATGGTACACTGGCGTCATCGAGCATGCTACGCAGACCGACTACAGCGCCCAAGGCATCCAGCCTGACCACAAGGCGACAGTCAAAGGTAAAGCAGGTTCGCCCTATGCCATCAAGGACTACTATGACATAGATCCCGACTTGGCGACCAATGTTCTCAACCGCATGAAGGAGTTCACCCAATTGGTGAAGCGCACCCATGATGCTGGGCTGAAGATGATTATCGACTTCGTTCCTAATCACGTGGCACGTTGCTACCATTCCGACGCCAAGCCTAAGAACGTTGTTGACCTCGGCGAGAAGGATGACACAAGCCTCTTCTTCTCACCGAAGAACAACTTCTACTATCTCCCCGGCACCACGTTGGGAGGTGAGGTAGACTGGCAAGACTACACCGAAACTCCCGCCCGTGCTACGGGCAATAACCGTTTCGATGCCTATCCCTCACGCAACGACTGGTACGAGACCGTAAAACTGAACTATGGCGTCAACTACCTCGAGGGCGAGCGCACCGACTTCTTCCCCTTCCCCTCTACCTGGCTCAAGATGCGCGACATCCTCCTCTTCTGGGCCAAGAAGGGCGTCGACGGTTTCCGCTGTGACATGGCAGAGATGGTACCCTTCCAGTTCTGGGGATGGGTAATCCCTATTGTAAAGGAGAAGTACCCTCACATCATATTTATTGCCGAGGTATACAACACATGGGAATACTACAACTACGTGAAGCATGGCAAGTTTGACTACCTCTACGACAAGGTAGGTCTCTACGACACGCTCATCGGCATCATCCGTCATCAGCAATCAGCGACAGATATCACCCGCACATGGCAGAACCTTGGCGAACTGCGCAGCCACATGCTCCACTTTATGGAGAATCACGACGAGCAGCGCCTGGCCTCTGACTTCATCGTAGGACACGGTCGCCCTGCCCTACCCGCCATGCTTGTGAGCGCCACCATCGATACTTGCCCCACAATGGTATACTTCGGCCAGGAGTTGGGCGAACGTGGTATGGACGAAGAGGGCTTCAGCGGCCGCGACGGGCGTACTACCATCTTCGACTACTGGAGCGTGGACACCGTACGTCGTTGGCGCGATGGAGGCACCTTCTCTGGCAAGGATCTCAACGAGGGTGAGCGCGACTTGCAGGCTTACTATAGTCGCCTGCTCCACATCGCACGCGACGAACGAGCCATCACCCGAGGTGACTTCTTCGATCTCATGTATGTAAATCCCCACACCGAGCACTTCAACCCTCACCGCCACTACGCCTTCTTGCGCAAGCACGAGAATGAATTGTTGCTCATCGTAGCCAACTTCGACGAATGGAACACTCAAGTATCGGTCAATATCCCCGCCGATGCATTCAACTACTTTAACTTGCCCACCCTCGAAACAATCAAGGCCTCCGAATTACTGACAGGAGAGACACTGGAGTTGTCGCTCACCCCCGATGCTCCCGTTTACCTCACTTTGCCTGGACACTCTGGAGTGATATTGAAATTTGAAATTCCCGAGACGAAATAAGAGTAATGCAATGGAAGATACTCCCATCCTCAACGAACACAACAAGACCGAATTTCCTCCAGCACATACAGCAGAGCATATACTAAATCAGGCGATGGTACGCATGTTCGGCTGCTCACGTTCACGGGTGAATCATATCGAGCGCAAGAAGAGTAAATGCAACTACAGCCTTCCTGTCTGTCCCACCGAGGAACAGATACGAGAGATTGAGGCAGAAGTAAACCGTATCA
The DNA here is from genome assembly GCA_045655845.1 of Bacteroidaceae bacterium. Lineage (GTDB taxonomy): Bacteria > Bacteroidota > Bacteroidia > Bacteroidales > Bacteroidaceae > UBA1189. Next base: position 4,503 of record JAZOPX010000125.1, on the reverse strand, counting down.
TTACTGCCGACGTGCCCGTCACCTCACGTTATGTCACCCGCAACGAAGTGCCTGAGAACATAGACTTGAGTAAACTTCCATCGAATGCCAGCGACATGCTACGGCTTGTTTTTGTAGGAGACTACGATATATGTCCTTGTCTTGGTGCACATGTAGAACGTACTGGAAAGATTGGCAAATTCCGCATCAGTAGCACCAACTATAACGAGGGGAATTTTCGCATCGTATTCCGCGTGACACCTTGAGCAACAAGGTGAAATAGTAAGATTTACCTTCACTAAGAGAATTTGTTTTTTCATTATCTCTTAAATTGTATAATTTCTGCATACTTCTCACATAGAAATTGGGGCACAGCTCGGAAAAAATCAAATATAATTTGTTTTTTCTCTCGGCTTACACTAATTTTGTCGGTCTATTATATATAAATAGGTATTTTGTTTTAATAAGGAACCATTGTATATGGACACAAGCAACATTGTTGTAAAGTATGCTAACATTTCGCATGCTCAGTACGCTGAATATATTTGCCAACTTATCTATGAGTCGGCTTTGCAGCGTGGTACGGGTATCGCAAAGCGTTCGCCTGAGTATATAGCTGAAAAGATAAATGGCGGCAAGGCTGTAGTAGCACTTGATGGTGACAGGCTCATCGGGTTCAGTTACATTGAGAGTTGGAGCCATGGAGACTTTGTAGCGACATCTGGACTTATCGTAGACCCCGAGTATCGCCGTCTCGGATTGGCAAGCCGCATCAAAAAGAAGACGTTCGAACTTGCCCGCGAACGATTCCCTTATGCCAAACTGTTCAGTATCACAACCTCATTGCCTGTAATGAAACTCAATACGGCCATGGGATATGTACCTGTAACACTGACTGAGTTGACACAAGACGACGAATTCTGGAAGGGTTGCGAGGGATGCAAGAACTATGACATACTGGAACGCAACAACCGTACACGTTGCCTCTGTACCGGCATGCTTTTCGACCCCAAGGCCACACCCGTCGATCCCGATGAAGAGGTACCCACCATGTCGAAATGGCAGAACCGCTTGCGCAAGATGCTACACTTGAAATCAAAGAAATAAATAACGGAAGAATGTTGAATATTATAGCCAAACGAAGTCCTTGGATAGTCTTCAGGATTCATCATTCACGATTCACATTATAACACATATGGAACAAAAGAAAAAAGTAGTTGTCGCCTTCAGTGGCGGACTCGATACCTCGTACACCGTGATGTACTTGACCAAGGAGATGGGCTATGAAGTGCATGCCGTGTGTGCCAATACGGGTGGCTTCAGCGAAGAGCAACTCCGCACCAATGAGGAGAATGCCTATAAGTTAGGCGCAGTGAAGTATATGACTCTCGACGTTACGCAAGAGTACTATGAAAAGAGCCTCAAATATATGGTGTATGGCAACGTGCTGCGCAATAACTGCTACCCTATCTCTGTGAGTTCGGAGCGTATCTTCCAGGCGCTGGCCATCGCACGCTATGCCAAGGAGATCGGTGCCGACGCTATCGCTCACGGCTCTACAGGTGCCGGCAACGACCAGATTCGTTTCGACATGACCTTCCTCGTGATGGCTCCCGGCATCGAAATTATCACTCTTACCCGTGACAAGACCCTCACCCGTAAGGAGGAGGTGGATTACCTCAACGCTGGTGGATTCAATGCCGACTTCGCCAAGTTGAAATACTCATACAACGTAGGTATTTGGGGTACCAGCATCTGCGGTGGCGAGTTGCTCGACTCTAACCAAGGACTGCCCGAATCCGCTTACCTCAAGCACCCCACCAAGGAGGGTCCAGAACTCTTGAAACTCGGTTTCAGCAAAGGCGAACTTTGCTCGGTGAATGGTGTGGAGTATACAGATAAGATCAAGGCCATACAGGCTGTTGAGGAGATTGGCGCTGCTTACGGCATCGGCCGCGATTGCCATGTGGGCGACACCATCATCGGCATCAAGGGACGTGTAGGCTTCGAGGCAGCATCCCCAATGCTCATCATTGCTGCTCACCGCTACCTTGAGAAGTACACCCTCTCCAAGTGGCAGCAGTACTGGAAAGACCAAGTGGCCAACTGGTATGGCATGTTCCTCCACGAGAGCCAGTACCTTGAACCCGTGATGCCCGACATCGAGGCTATGCTCGAGAGTTCACAGCGCAATGTAAATGGTGTAGTCACCCTTGAACTCCGTCCTCTCGGCTTCCAAACCGTAGGTGTAGACTCTCCCGACGACCTCGTGAAGAACAAGTTCGGCGAGTATGGTGAAACACAAAAAGGTTGGACGGCTGATGAGGCCAAGGGTTTCATCAAAGTAAACTCTACCGCATTGCGTGCCTACTATGCTTGCCACCCCGATGAAGAGAGGTAATTTAATGGATACTAATGACAAGAACGATTGAGCATAAATATCTCTGTTGATAAAACTATACAAAAAAATGTCAGAACCCAAAAAGCTGGAGCGTCCTCGTGGTGGACGTATGTTGGCAGGTGTATGTGCCGCTATCGCAAAATACTTGAATCTTGATGTGACTGTGGTGAGAGTAGTCTATGTACTGCTCACCATCTTTACTGCATTCTGTGGGGCATTCGTGTATTTCATCTTGATGCTGCTCATTCCCGAGGAGAAGAGCCATTTTAACATAGATAGAAAAAATGATTAGAATAGGTATACTTGGTGCTGCGGGATATACTGGAGGTGAGCTCATTCGCCTGCTCGTGAATCATCCCGAAGCGGAGATTGTCTTTGCCAATAGCGAGAGCAACGCGGGTAACCTTGTGGCCGATGTGCACGAGGGATTGCTGGGCGATACAGACCTCCGCTTTACCGATGCCATGTCCTTCGATGAGGTGGATGTCGTGTTCTTCTGCTTCGGCCACGGCAAGAGCGAGGCGTTCCTGAAGGAGCATGCTATTCCCGCTCATGTAAAGATTATCGACTTGGCGCAGGACTTCCGTATTGCGGCTCCCACACACGACCATGTGTATGGACTGCCCGAGATACATAAGGAGGAAATTCGTAAGTGTCAGCACTTGGCCAACCCTGGATGCTTCGCCACTTGTATTCAACTCGGACTTTTGCCTCTGGCTAAAGCGGGATTGCTCACGCATGATGTGGCTGTAAATGCTATCACTGGCTCTACCGGTGCAGGGCAGAAGCCAGTGTCGACGACTCATTTCAGTTGGCGTTCGGACAATATGAGCATCTATAAGGTATTCACCCACCAGCACTTGCATGAGATACGCCAATCGCTCACCGAGTTGCAGGGCTCGCTTGAGGTGGACGTAGACTTTATCCCTTATCGCGGTGACTTTGCCCGCGGTATCTTCTGTACCGAGGTGGTAAAGTTTGACGGTGAGGAGGGTACACCTACCAACCCTACTGCCGAGCAGTTGGCTGATATGTACCGCGAGTTCTATGCCGATGCGGCCTTCACCCACTACGTGGACAAGGCGCTCGACCTGAAGCAGGTGGTCAACACCAACAAGGCGCTTGTCCACATCGACAAGTTTGGCAACAAAGCGGTCATCACTAGCGTCATCGATAACCTCTTGAAGGGTGCCGTGGGGCAAGCCGTGCAGAACATGAACCTTATGTTTGGTATTGACGAGAAGGCAGGTCTTGGGCTCAAGGCGAACGCATTCTAAAATTTCAATTCGTATGAATCTCTTCGACGTATATCCACTTTATCCCGTAGAGCCCGTTTGTGGCAAGGGAAACTATGTATATGATGCCGCAGGCACCGAGTATCTCGACCTCTATGGAGGCCATGCAGTGATTTCTATCGGCCATGCCCATCCGCACTATGTGAAACAGATCAGCGAACAGGTAGCACGATTAGGCTTCTACTCCAACTCTGTAGAGAACAGCCTGCAACAGCAGTTGGCTGACAAGTTGGGCCGACTCTCGGGCTACAATGATTATAGCCTCTTCCTCTGCAACTCAGGTGCTGAGGCTAATGAGAACGCGATTAAACTCGCCTCGTTCCATCATGGCAAGGCCAAGGTGCTGGCCTTCGGCAAGGCATTTCATGGACGTACCTCAGGTGCCGTGGCTGCCACGGACAACCCCAAGATCAATGCCCCCTTCAACCGCACTCCGAATGTGGAGTTCGTGCCCCTCGGTGACATCGTAGCCGTAGAGGAGAAGTTGCAGACGGGTGAGTTCTGTGCTGTCATCATCGAGGGCATACAGGGTGTGGCTGGTATCCATTGCCCTTCGGCGGAGTTTCTTTGCCAGTTGCGTGAGGTGACCACCAAGTATGGCGTTTCGCTCATTCTTGACGAGATACAGTCGGGTTATGGCCGTACAGGAAAGTTCTTTGCCCACCAGATTGCCGACATCCGTCCCGACCTCATCACCATGGCCAAGGGTATGGGTAATGGTTTCCCCATCGGCGGCGTGCTCATCGCTCCCCACTTCACTCCCTGGCACGGCATGCTGGGTACTACCTTCGGTGGTAACCACCTGGCTTGTGCTGCCGCTATCGCCGT
>JAZOPX010000124.1:0-3037 GCA_045655845.1 Bacteroidaceae bacterium | reverse complement strand
TTCCTCACTCGCGTAACATGAATTCATTTATGGTCATTGCTTTTCCCTCGATATGACTACCGCCCTCGGCCAGCGACCTAAAGGTTCACGGGATATTTACGGCAATTCGCGTTAATATAATCTTTTGTTTTGAACACAAATTACCATAAATGGCCCACAAATTTTCGTAAAATCAAGTTTTCGTCATCCGTCATCGCCCGAAGCAGCCCGGCATGGGAGCATAGAAACGGCTGTTCTTGCGCCCCAAGGCACGGAGGAGACCCTCGTCGACGAGTTCATTGAGGTATTTGAGGGCGAGATGCTTGGAGCACTCGCACACCTGCTCCATCTGTGAGCGGAAGATGTAGTCGTTATCCTCGAAGAAGGTCTGCAGGCGACGCTCCACGATGTCGCGCGTGAGCAGGGTGCGCACGGCATGGCCACCACTCACAATCTCGGCTCCGCGCAGTGCCTCCTTCAGCTCCTTGCAAGCACGGAAGCTGACACCCTTGACCACCACATCATTGCTGGTGACGCGGTCTTCCAGGTACTTGGGCTCCTTCAATCGCAGCTTGAGGCTGAACGAGCCAATCTCGTCTATCTGCACCGTACGTCCATCGAGCAGCGCCTCGCTCATCTCGTGGCCGAGGGCATTGAGCACGGCCACCACGTCGGCCTTGTGGAGGGTGCAGGCATGGCTGATACGCTCAGCCATATCCTTCGTCGTCACTGGCGTAGAGGCTACTACGCTCACTCCCATCAAGGGGTTCTTCTCACTGGCCTCGCCCTGTAGGTCGTGGCGTGGGTTCACTTGGTAGGCAATCGTGCCCGACTGTTTCGTTGCTTTGGTCTTTCTCATAGTTCTTATTTTGTTTTTTCTACTGATTATTTTTAGTCAACTGATTCTATTCTTGTCAACAGATAGAACAGATAACACTGATTCTTTTTTTAGTTCTACCGATTCTCTTTTTAGTCAACTGATCTCACTGATGACACTGATTTAGCACGCGCAAGGCTTGTGCCCCTCCGGATGGCCATGCAAGCGATAGCGAGCATGATATCTGTTTAATCTGTTTCATCGTGTTGATTATTAAAGTCAACTGATTACACGTGATGACACTGATTCGGCACGCGCGAAGCTTGTGTCCCTCCGGATGGACATGCGGGCGATAGCGAGCATGATATCTGTTTAATCTGTTTCATCGTGTTGATTATTAAAGTCAACTGATTACACGTGATGACACTGATTTGGTCCTCCGGATGGCCATGCAAGCGACAGCAAGCATGATATCTGTTCAATCCGTGTCATCGTGTTGATTATTAAAGTCAACTGATTACACATGATGACACTGATTCGGCACGCGCGAGACTTGTGCCCCTCCGGATGGCCATGCGAGCACAGCAAGCATGATATCTGTTCAATCCGTGCTATCGTGTTGACTTTTATATTTATCCATGTTGATTGTTGTACGTTTTACTTCTCATCTTATATTTTATATTCATGTTTTATATTGTCCGTACGCGAGCAAACGCGCATATCGTCGCGTCCATACGCGTGTCTGCTCGCGTCCATCCACGCATACGTAGGCCGCCAAACACACGTGTTTACAGATACAAATTTACGAAATTATCCGTACTTTTCCAAACTTTTACACACCCAAATTACATGTACCCCGAGGTATTGACATCTAGTTTTTGAGGTTGTATCTTTGCAACGGAATTAAGGGTTGACACCCTTTCGACGTCTTCTATGAAGACATCGGAATATCATCCCGATATTCATTCCGTTGCGAGTATCGGCTGCGCCTCGGCATAATCAAGTAAACTTGTTTTGCGCTCAGCTTGCACGCTACTTGCGATCGGAAAAGCCTTTTGAAATGCATACTAACCCTTAAACCTATATGACATGACACAAACAAACTTAGAAACTCAAAAACCTACAAACTCAGAAACTATGGGAAACAACCCACAAACTCAAACAACCTACGCCGACGTGCTCCGTGAGACCCAGCAGGCAGAGTTCCCCCTGCTCGGCGAAGTGACTGCACCCTTCATGGACAACCCCCTGGCACTGATGAATGCCATCACCGATGAGGAGGGCACGGTAGTGCCTTGTCCCCTACCCGATTCGATGACCCAGTGCCTGCCCCAGATGATGAGCGAACCCTTGAGCCTGTATGATGATGCCGATATCCGCACCATGCTCCTCGCCGCACTGATGGCTACGGTAGGCTCTGCCATGAGCCATGTGCGCGTGCGCCACGGTCAGCGTCTCTACTCGCTCAGCATCATGAACCTCTGCGTGGGCCCCTCAGCCTCGGGCAAGGGATGTGTGGGCGATGTGGCCAGCCTCATCGACGACATCAACAAGATCATCACCAACGAGAGCAATGAGACCATGGCCGACTACCGCAAGCGACACAAGCGCTACACACGCCGCAATAATCAATTGAACTTTGCCGCCAAGGGCGACATAGAACACCTCGTGGATGTAAATGACATTGCCGAGGAGGTCGACGAGCCCCAGGCTCCCCTGCGCCGCATGCACAAGTTACCCTCGAAGACCACGGCGGCCAATCTCTATCGTCTCATCTACGCCAATGGAGAGAATATCTCCTTCCTCCACATCCCCGAACTGGCTGAACTGAGCGCGGCCAACCGAGGTTCGTTCGGCGACTTCATGTATATCTTCCTCGCAGCCCATGGCGAGGAGGACCTCCACACCGCCCGCAAGACCGACGATGAGGACTACCACATCGAGCACACCCGCCTGGGCCTCACCGCTACGGGTACCATGTCGTCGGTGCGCGACTTCATCCCCAACCTCGAGGATGGCCTCTCCACCCGCTTCCTCTACCACAACCTGCCCGCCAAGAGCACCTTCCGCAAGGAGATGGACGAGGCCACGGCCGAGGCGTTCCTCGATGTGTATGGCCATCACCGCAGTGTGCTCACCGAGATATGGAAGGAACTGCGCCAGTTTGAGGGCAAGACGGAAGAAGAACTACCCCGACTCATCCTCCTCGACGCCCAGCGCGAGTATATCGATAAGTACTAT
>JAZOPX010000123.1:0-18201 GCA_045655845.1 Bacteroidaceae bacterium | reverse complement strand
GGCCGTGAAGGTGAAGACTGGCAAGTGGGGCGAGCCCAACGAGAAGGCCGACAAGCCCGCATGGGATAGCGCCTATGCCAAGAAGTTCCGCGTACAGATGATCGAGCCCCACAGTATCGCAGGTGAGATCACCGAGTGGATCGGCCACCAGGGTCACACCAACATGGACAACCCCACCGGTCTCTATGCCAACAACCGCCAGGTGCTCTACGTAATGGTAGAGGGTGAGGTCAAGGACGGTGCCGAGCTGTATGCTACATGGCTCATCGGTCACGACAAGATGCCCAACTACAACAACGGCTACGGCGACAGAGGCGTGAGCTTGAAGCCGGGTCTGAACATCGTACCTATCAGAACCAACGGTAGTGCACTCTACTTCAACTACCTCGTACATACCTATGACAAGGATACAAAGAAATTCACCAACAAGCTGAGCAACTACGACGACCTCAAGATACACGTAGCAGGCGGTTATATCAACGGTTATTACAACGCTGCAGGAGACTCACTCTATACCCCCGACGACGACAATGATTGGGTATACTATGAGGAGCGTGCCAGCCTGGCAAACATCACCATCCTTGGTCGCTACGAGGTGCTCCAGTTCGAGCTCAACGACGTGATTAACTACACCGACGACAAGGGTAGCACATGGAGCGAGAAGGGATTGGCTTACCACTTCCCTGAGAGATTGCCTAAAAACATGCCCAATAGCCCTGCATTCACAGATAGTTTGCAGCGCATCAACGGTATCGTGGAGGCATGGGACCGCATCTTCCTCGCAGAGAAGATGACCCTCGGTGTAGCCAGCAAGGCAGAGGTGGACTCTATGAACAAGCTCTTCCCCCGCTACGACGGCACATGGACAGAGAAAGCAGAAATCTACAACTACGACGACGCATTGTACGCCTTCTGCGATAGCCTTAAGGATCGTGATGGCGACTACGGTGAATACTACAACCACCGCGGTGTGGCTTTCGGTACACGCACCGGTTATATGTACGGTAGCTGGGACCACTCAGGTTACCATATCAATACTACACCCAGCATCTTGACCGCCATCGCTACTGAAGCTGGCCCCACATGGGGACCTGCTCACGAGATCGGTCACCAGCACCAGGCACTCTACACCCTCAATGGTGAGATGGAGGTAACCAACAATACCTTCGCCAACGTAGCCGCATGGTACATGGGTATGGGTACATCACGTGTGAACGGCACCGACGGTAACCTTGCGCACGTATACGACAACTTCAAGAATGGAGGATACCTCCTCAGCAATAACATCTGGGCGCTCACACAGCGCTACTATCGCCTGTGGCTCTACTACCACCGTGTAGGTAACAACACCCAGTTCTTCCCCCGTTTGTTCGAGTTGATTCGTCAGAAGCCCATGGAACGCAGCTATGCCGACGTTAGCAAGGACCAATCAGATGTAATCGATGAAAAGACGGGAGAGAAGGTCAGTTACCAGAAGACCAATGGTTATCGTTCATACCTCCACTTCTATAAGCTTTGCTGCGAGGCCGCTCAGGAGGACTTGACCGAATTCTTCCGCGCATACGGCTGCTTCACTCCCGTAGATGGCGTATTCCAGGGTGACTATACCAACTCGAAGTACTACACCACACAACAGGAAATCGACAAGGCCATCAGAGAGGTGAAGGCTAAGAACTATCCCGTAAACAACAAGGTACTCTTCATCAATGACTGTACACCTGGTGCTACTTATGGCCACGACGGTAAGACACGCCGTAGCTTCTGGGATCCCGAGACAGGCCGAAGAGAGAATGCTGAGGTAGGTCTCTACACCGACTACCTCAACGAGACACCCATCACAGGTGAGTATGTATACACCTTGGAAGACCTCAAGCTGACCATCAGTGGAGGTAAGGGTGCCGTAGGTTTCGCTATCTATAATGAGAAAAAAGAGATTCAGGCCTTCTCAAACAACCACAGCTTCTATCTCAACAAGGATGTGGCCAATAGCCTGCGTACTGGTGAGGTAACACTCTACGCCGTACCTGCAACCGGAGAGGATGTAGTCATCCTGTTTGATCAAGGTGACGTGGACGAGCAGTTGGAGAACCTCGAGAATGCATTGTATGTAGCTCAAGGCTATCTGAATAAAGTAGATGACTCGGGCAAGAAAGTGGGTTACTTGTATTCAGACTCAATCGCAGATTACAAGGCACTCGTAGAACAGGTTGAGGAGGTAGTAAAGAATAAGGATACCTCTGTGAAGAGCTACGGCGAGTGGTACCTTGAACTGGATGCTGCAAATGCTGACGTGCAGGCACAGGAAAGATACCGTGTAGCATTCACTCCCGACTGCTTCTACGGCATCACTTTGAGCACAGAACCTGCTCGCCACATCAATACGGCAGCAGCAGGCCTCGGCACCGCTCTCTACGAGGAAGCTACCTTTGATGTTCAGTGGAGATTCATCCCTGTAGTGGAGGAAGATAAAACCTACTATTTGTTGCAGAACCGCGAAACTGGCAACTATATCACTACAGCCAACTCTGGTACACGAGTAAAGGCAGAGTCTGCCGATGCGACCAAGGCCGTTAAATTCACATTGGAGTCAGATGCACCGGGCGAGATGTATATCCAGCGCGCCGACAATGCAGATGTGAAGCTCTATAGCTATATCGTCGCCGGCAAATACCAAGTGTACGCAGGTAAGATGAGCGATAACAGAGCCAAGTGGACATTGATACTGGAAGACAACATGCTCAACCTCCCCACAATCAGCACCAGCAGCTTGATTACACTCTACTATTTGCAGCGCGTAGATGACGGCAGATATGCATACCATCAGACCACAGGACGTACCAACAAGGGACGCATCCAGTCTGAAGCACTCAATGCAGCTGATGAGAACTACTGGTTCTACTTCACTCAAGGTAGCGAAGAGGGCAAGTGTGCCATCTACAACTACGCAACAAAATTGTCTGTCACAGCTACCGGTACCAAGCTCTATGCAAACAAGGAAACTGAAACCACAATCGACTATGCCCTTAACCTCAATGAAGAGGGCAATGGATTGGTGATCTCTTCTGAGGCTGGTAATTGGCTGATGTCAGCTTCCAACGTGGCTGATCTGAATACAACAAATGGAACAGCATGGAAGCTGGTCAAGAAGTGTGAGATTATTGTAGAAGGCCAGGGCGTAAGCACTGCCACTACTGATCTCAATATACAGGTGAAGGGTGGCGTTATCGTAGCCAATGGTCTCAACGAAGGTGCTGTTGTGGCAGTATACGACATCACAGGTCGCTTGCTGGGCTCAGCAAGCGCTACCAATGGCGCTGCTACTATCGATGCTCAAGTGGCAGAGGGAAGCACCATCATCGTGAAGGTGGGCACAAGCAGTGCAAAGTTCTCGGTAAAGTAATTAGACCAGTACCATAGATGTTGACGAGGGTATGCTTAGGCATGCCCTCGTTCGCTTTTGTGTAATAGATCGCATAGCGGAACACTCCTCAGCGTTGCCATCATCTTTTTTACTCATTCTTTTGACAAAATATTTTCAAAATTGCGGGAAAACCACTAAATTTGCACGCAATAAATTTCATAATTGAATAACTGTATGTCATTTGTTGCAGACAAGATCATTATGGACGGCTTGACATTCGATGATGTCCTTCTCGTTCCCGCCTATTCAGAGGTAATCCCCGTCAACGTGTCGCTCGCGACCAAGTTTTCACGTAACATCGATCTGAAGATCCCCTTCGTGACCGCCGCTATGGATACGGTTACTGAGGCTAAGATGGCTATCGCCATTGCGCGTGAAGGTGGTATCGGTGTTATCCACAAGAACATGTCTATCGAGGAGCAGGCCCGCCAGGTGGCTATCGTAAAGCGTGCCGAGAATGGTATGATTTATGACCCCGTGACCATCAAGCCCGAGGCTACCGTGAAGGATGCACTCGACCTCATGGCTGAGTATCACATCGGCGGTATTCCCGTAGTGGACAGTGAAGGCACTCTCGTAGGTATCGTGACCAACCGCGACCTCCGCTTCGAGCGCGACCAGAACTGTAAGGTAGAGGATGTAATGACCAAGGCTCCTCTGATCACTACTCACCAGCAAATCGACATGGATGCCGCTTCGGCTATCCTCCAGGAGCATAAGATTGAGAAACTTCCTGTAGTGGACAACGATGGCAAGCTCATCGGCCTCATCACCTATAAAGACATCACCAAGGCTAAGGACAAGCCCATGGCTTGTAAGGATAGCAAGGGCCGTCTGCGCGTGGCTGCCGGTGTGGGCGTGACATTCGACACCCTCGACCGCATGCGTGCACTCGTAGAGGCTGGTGCCGACGCTATCGTTATCGATACCGCACATGGTCACTCTAAGGGTGTTATCGAGAAACTCAAAGAAGCCAAGAGGGAGTTCCCCAACATTGATATCGTAGTAGGTAACGTCGCTACCGGTGAGGCTGCCAAGATGCTCGTCGAGGCGGGTGCCGATGGCGTGAAGGTGGGTATCGGCCCGGGTAGTATCTGTACCACCCGCGTAGTTGCCGGTGTAGGTGTGCCTCAGCTCTCGGCCATCTACGACGTAGCCAAGGCCCTCAAGGGTACGGGTGTGCCCCTCATCGCTGACGGTGGTCTCCGCTACTCAGGCGACATCGTGAAGGCTATCGCTGCCGGCGGATATTGCGTGATGATCGGTTCGCTCGTAGCAGGTACTGAGGAGAGCCCCGGTGAGACCATCATCTTCAACGGCCGTAAGTTCAAGGCATACCGCGGTATGGGTTCACTTGAGGCTATGGAGAATGGTTCTAAGGACCGCTACTTCCAGGCAGGTACCAAGGATACTAAGAAACTCGTTCCCGAGGGTATCGCAGGTCGCGTAGCCTACAAGGGTGCTCTCTACGAGGTAATCTACCAGCTCGCTGGTGGTCTCAAGGCAGGTATGGGCTACTGTGGTGCTCCCACCATCGACAAGCTCCATGATGCTAAGTTCGTACGCATCACCAATGCCGGTGTGCTCGAGAGCCATCCCCACGATGTATCTATCACCAGTGAGGCTCCCAACTATAGCCGTCCTCAGTAAAATAGATAAAAGTATAAAGAGAGAGGCTAACCTTCGGGTTAGCCTCTTGTTCTTTATGTCCATCAGACTTTATGTCTGTCAGAGTAATATCAATAGCAAATATAGCAATTGCCCAGACGTCTCTGTCATCCTGAACAAAGTGAACCTTTAGGTCGCTGGCCCGAAGGGGAAAAGCAAGGATCCCGCGCAGGGACTGTATGTTACCATTTAGTTCGGCTGCACTCACTGAGCAATTGTAAGTAAACTTACTTGCGCTCGTTGGCACGAACTTTGCAAGAGACATTTGCGAGATGTTTCACTGCGTTCAACATGACAACAAACTGCGTTTTTAGGACAACATCTATATTAATATCAATAATGTATGGCCGCCAACATCTCGGCCATCTTCTCTATGCCCTCCTGCAGAGGCTTCTTTACCATACCTCTGATGAACGGATTGAGTTCGGTACGCAAGGTAAGTTTCATCTTGCTGGCCTCCTCTGCCGTAGGCAACATCTGCACCCAGATAGTGAGGGGAAGAGGCGATGTGGTCGATTCGAGTTTTACGCACTTAGGCTCCTCGCGCTCGATGATCTTGAAGGCGATATCCCCCACAGGGGCCACATTGATGCTCACCGTGTCGCGGTCAAACTTCAGGTCCTTAATCTTGTCCTGAGGCATACGGTCTTTCACCGACTCAAGATGAGACAAGTCAGACAGCATGTCATAGACACGCTGCTGACTATAGGGAATAGCCACTACCTGGCTTTCAAATTGATCCATGACGGCTTATTGGTTCCAGTGTGAGGGGTCACGACGCCAGTCGTTGAGCAAGGGGAGTTCATCCTCGGTGATGTAACCGGTCTCCAAAGCCACCTCGAGTACTGCCTCGTAGTTGGTAAGGGTGATGAGTTCTACATCAGCCTCCTTGAATGCCTTCTCTGCCACGTCGAAGCCATAGGTGTAAGATGCTACCATACCGATAACCTCGCAGCCGTTGTTGCGGATAGCCTGTACCGCCTTGAGGCTACTACCACCGGTAGAGATGAGATCCTCAACCACTACCACCTTCATGCCAGGACGGAGGTCGCCCTCGATGAGGTTCTCCAAACCGTGATCCTTGGGTGATGAGCGAACATATACGAAGGGAAGGTTGAGCAGGTCAGCCACGAGAGCACCCATAGCAATGGCACCTGTAGCCACACCAGCAATAGCATCTACCTGACCGAAACGCTCCTGTACCACGCGCGCAAACTCAATCTTGATGAAGTCGCGCAAACCAGGGTAAGAGAGGGTCTTGCGGTTGTCGCAATAGAAAGGAGACTTCCATCCTGACGCCCATGTGAAGGGATTTGAGGGTTGTAACTTGATTGCCTTGATTTTCAGCAGTTTGTCTGCATAGATTTTTTCGAGAGTCTTCATACAACTATACATTTTTATAAAAACATAGACAAAGATACTAATAAATGAGCGAGAAATATCAAGTTTACTTGGATATTTTTCAAAGCGAATGCCAGTATCTTCGAGATTTATCTCAGAGATACTAATAAATGAGCGAGAAATATTAAGTTTACTTAGATATTTTTCAAAGCGAATGCCAGTATCTTCGAGATTTATCTCAAAGATAGCACAAATCACGAGAACTAAGTGTATAAAATCTCTTTTTCTTAAGAAAAAACTTAGTTTTTGGCGAATAGGAGAAATTATTGTACCTTTGTGAGTTGAATAACGGGACATAGATAGACCCTAAATACAAAGAATTTATAAAGACTATACCTATATGACCGAAAGAAGAGTAAGAGTGCGCTTTGCACCCAGCCCCACAGGCCCCTTGCACATTGGTGGCGTACGTACCGCATTGTACAACTACTTGTTTGCCCGTCAGCATGGCGGTGACTTCATCTTCCGTATCGAGGATACCGACTCTAACCGTTTCGTACCCGGTGCCGAGGAGTATATCATCGAGTCGTTCCAGTGGCTCGGCCTTGCCTTCGACGAAGGCGTGGGCGTAGGTGGTGACCATGGTCCCTACCGCCAGTCGGAGCGTCGCGACATCTACAAGAAGTATGTGCAGCAGTTGCTCGATGAGGGCAAGGCCTACATGGCTTTCGATACCCCCGAGGAACTGGAGGCCAAGCGTAATGAGATTGCCAACTTCCAGTATGATGCCACTACCCGTATGCAGATGCGCAACTCGCTCGCCCTCCCCAAGGAGGAGGTCGATGCCCTGCTCGCCTCAGGTCACCAGTATGTAGTGCGCTTCCTCATCCAGCCGGGTGTAGAGGTACATGTCAACGACCTCATCCGTGGCAACGTAGTCATCAACTCATCGGTACTCGATGACAAGGTGCTCTACAAGAGTGCCGACGAACTCCCCACCTACCACTTGGCCAACATCGTGGACGACCACCTCATGGAGGTGTCACACGTCATTCGTGGCGAGGAGTGGCTCCCCTCAGCACCACTTCACGTGTTGCTCTACCAGGCATTCGGTTGGGAAGATACCATGCCAACCTTTGCTCACCTCCCCTTGTTGCTCAAGCCCGAGGGTAACGGCAAACTCAGCAAGCGCGATGGCGACCGCCTCGGTTTCCCCGTGTTCCCCCTCGAATGGCACGACCCCAAGACCGGCGACATCTCTTCGGGCTATCGCGAGAAGGACTACCTCCCCGAGGCTGTCATCAACTTCCTCGCCCTGCTCGGCTGGAACCCCGGCAACGACCAAGAGAAGATGACACTCGACGAGATGATTCAACTCTTCGACCTCGCACGCTGCTCAAAGGCTGGTGCACGCTTCGACTATAAGAAACTCGTGTGGTTCAACCACGAATATATCCTCTCCAAGAGCGACGAAGACATCGCCCGCCTCTTCGAGCCTATGCTCCGCGAGAAGGGCATCAACGAGGAGTTTGACCGCATCGTCAAGGTAGTATCTCTCATGAAGGGTCGTGTGAACTTCGTACACGAACTCTGGGACACCTGCTGCTACTTCTTCCAGGCTCCCGATTCCTACGACGAGAAGTCACTCAAGAAGTGGTGGAAGGAGCCTGCCATGTCACAGGCCTATGTGAGCGAACTCTGCGACTTCATCGAGCAATGTCCCGTATTTGCCGGTGCCGAGATAGAGCCTCTCATCATGGAGTGGATTGCCTCTAAGGAGTGGGCTGTAGGTAAGGTGATGAATGCCTTCCGCGTGACGCTCGTAGGCGCAGCCGTAGGTCCTCATATCTTCGAACTCACCGACTTCATCGGCAAGGAGGAGACCCTGCGTCGTGCCCGTCGTGCTCTCGAGGTATTGCCCCAAGCATAACTCGTCCATGAAGAAGTTTATCCGTAAAGCCATCCCTATATGCCTCTATGTGTGTATAGGGATGTGCATTCCTCTGCTACTCGGGAATAATGCCCGGGGAGATAAGGAGATGCCCGAGTCCAAGGTGGCTGCCCTTGCCGTAGTGCCCGAAGTGCCTTCTGAAGTGCATTTTGCCGACGAGACGATCAAACTCAATCGTGCTGACCTCCGCGAACGCATGGATCGCGAGATTACTGCTTTCACCTATTCTCACCAACTCACCCTGCTCATGATCAAGCGGGCCAACCGCTACTTCCCTATCGTGGAGCCCATCCTCAAGGAGTGTGGTGTGCCCGACGACCTCAAGTACCTCATGGTCATCGAGAGTAACCTCAGCCCTTTGGCAAAGTCGGCGGCAGGTGCGGCAGGCATGTGGCAGTTTATGCCAGAGACGGGACGAAAGTATGGCCTTGAGGTCAATGCCAATATCGACGAGCGCTACAACATCGAGAAGGCTACCCGTGCTGCCTGTGCTTATCTGAAGGAGTCGTACGAACTATATGGAGATTGGATGACTGTGGCTGCCAGTTACAATGGCGGTCAAAATGGAATCACTCG
This sequence comes from Bacteroidaceae bacterium, assembly GCA_045655845.1. Classification (GTDB taxonomy): domain Bacteria; phylum Bacteroidota; class Bacteroidia; order Bacteroidales; family Bacteroidaceae; genus UBA1189. Next base: position 9,244 of record JAZOPX010000123.1, on the reverse strand, counting down.
CCGTCTCGAACAGCAGGGTGTCGACAATGCCATGGACCTTTGGCTTGTGGAGGAGACCTCACGCTACATGTTCCGCATCCTCACCGCCAAACAGGTCCTCGAGAACCCCAAGGCTTATGGCTTCATGCTCAGGCGTTCGCAACTATACCCCTACATCGCGCCCAAGGCCATCGTCACCACCACGCAGCAGATTGATGACCTCACTGCCTTCGCCAAGGAGCATGGTGTCACCGTAGCCCAACTCAAGGAGGAGAATCCCTGGCTACGCGAATACACGATGAACAACAAATCGGGCCGTACCTACCGTCTGCGCATCCCTGATGTCGAGGCATTGCACTACGACCCTTCCAAGATTAGGTCGCACAATGCCAATTGGGTAGTTGACTAAGCCTGCAAGAACAGAATCAATAAAAAGATGGAGACCCTCGGGAGTCTCCATCTTTTTATTATTTCCCTCGTACTATTTTCTTTATCTCATTGAGTTTGTTGAGTGCCTCGAGGGGGGTAAGGTTATTTACATCAATGCCCAGTATCTCGTCGCGCACTTGGCAGAGGATAGGATCGTCCAATTGGAAAATGCTCATCTGCATTCCTTCACGGCTATCGGCAATCACTTCGGTCGGTTTACTGATGCCTTCGGCTGCCGCATTGCTCTCCATCTGCTGGAGTATCTTTTCGGCACGCTTGACGATACTTTTGGGCATGCCCGCCATATCGGCCACGTGGATACCGAACGAGTGGTTGGAGCCTCCAGGCTGGAGTTTACGCACAAAGACTACCTTCTTGTTTACTTCACGCACGGCGACGTTGAAGTTCTTTATGCGTGAGAAGGACCTTTCCATCTCGTTCAATTCGTGGTAGTGGGTAGCAAAGAGTGTGCGGGCACGGCCACGGCTGTTCTCGTGGATATACTCCACGATGGCCCATGCTATAGAGATACCATCGTAGGTAGAGGTGCCTCGTCCCAATTCATCGAAGAGCACGAGGCTGCGCGGACTGATATTGTTGAGGATATCCGATGCCTCGGTCATCTCGACCATGAAGGTAGACTCGCCTACGGAGATATTGTCGCTGGCTCCTACGCGAGTGAAGATTTTGTCCACCAATCCCACATGAGCCGCCTCGGCAGGTACGAAACTTCCTATTTGTGCCATCAAGGTGATAAGGGCGGTTTGGCGCAAGAGTGCCGACTTACCCGCCATGTTGGGACCCGTGATGATGAGTATCTGCTGACTGTCGGTGTCGAGCAAAACATCATTTGCGATATAACTCTCTCCGATAGGCAACTGCTGCTCGATGACAGGATGGCGTCCCTGACGTATATCGAGCGTAGTGCTGTCATCTACCACAGGACGCACATAGCGATTGAGTGCCGCAGCATTGGCGAAAGAGAGCAAGCAGTCGAGGCGTGCTATCTGATTGGCATTAATCTGTATGGCCGGGATGTATTCATTGAGGGCAAATACGAGGTCGTTATAGAGTCGCGTCTCGAGTGCCGATATCTTGTCCTCTGCACCGAGGATCTTCTCTTCATACTCCTTGAGTTCTTGGGTGATATAGCGCTCGGCATTGACCAAGGTCTGCTTGCGAATCCAGGTCTCGGGGACCTTGTCCTTGTGCGTATTGCGTACCTCAATGTAATAGCCGAAGACGTTGTTGTAGGCGATCTTCAGGCTCGGGATCTCGGTGGCCTCGCTTTCGCGCTGCTGCATCTGCAGCAGATAGTCCTTACCCGAGTAGGCGATGCGGCGCAATTCGTCGAGCTCTTGGCTCACCCCATCGGCGATGACACCTCCCTTGGCCACGAGTAGGGGCGGGTCATTTTTTATCTCACGGGCTATACGGTCGCGTATGGTGCGGCACACATTGAGTCGCTCTCCTATGCGGCGTATACTCTCGTTTTCCGATGCTTCGCAAGCCGTTTTAATCGGTTCGATGGCATTGAGCGCGATTTTTAACTGCACCACTTCGCGAGGCGTGACACGCCCTGCAGCAACACGGGAGATAATACGCTCCAGGTCGCCTATCTGATGCAGCGCATCATCCAACAACTCACGGAAGTCTGGGTCGCGGAAGAAATACTCTACAATATTCAGACGCTCATTGATGGCGCGCACCTCCTTGAGAGGGAATACTACCCATCGCTTGAGCAGACGTGCGCCCATAGGACTTATGGTCTTGTCGATGACATCAAGCAGCGACTTTCCGCCCTCGTTCATCGGGTGCACCAGCTCGAGGCTGCGCACGGTGTAGCGGTCGAGGCGTACGTAGCGTTCTTCCTCGATACGCGAGAGTGTGGTGATGTGCTTTATCTGTGTGTGCAACGTTACTTCCAGGTAATGGAGCACGGCACCTGAGGCAATGATTCCACTCTTGAGGTGGTCGATACCGAAACCTTTGAGATTCTTCACCTGAAAGTGCTTGATGAGTTTCTCTCGGGCAAACGAATCTGTAAAGGCCCAGTCATCCAATTCAAAGGTGCAGTACTTGCTGCCGAAATTACTCTCAAACTGATTGCGCATCCCCCGCTGGAAGAGCACCTCCTTGGGGGCAAAGTTAACAAGCAGTTTATCGATATAGTCGAAAGGACCCTCAGCAGTGAGGAATTCACCCGTAGAGATATCCAAGAAGGAGACTCCGCACGAGCCCTTACCGAAGTGCACGGCGGCCAGAAAGTTATTCTCCTTATAGTTGAGCACATTTTCGTTGATGGATACGCCGGGGGTCACCAGCTCGGTGATACCGCGTTTTACGAGTTTCTTGGCCAACTTGGGGTCCTCCAGCTGGTCACAGATAGCCACGCGACGACCTGCACGCACCAACTTGGGCAGGTAGGTGTCAAGTGCATGGTAGGGAAATCCCGCCATCTCGAGTTGCTTGTCCTTGCCATTGGCACGCTTCGTCAGTGTGATGCCCAATATGTCACTGGCCACAATAGCATCGGTGGAGTAGGTCTCATAGAAGTCTCCACAGCGAAACAATAATATGGCATCAGGGTGCTTGGCCTTAAGTTCCAAGAACTGCTTCATCATCGGGGTCAACACTATGTCTTCTGCCATATCTATAATCTTCTTATTATTGTCGGTTAAAACTCATAAATCCAAACGAGGCGTAAAGGTACGAATAAACGGGCGAAAATCAAAGGCTTGTCTTGAGATTATCGCAGGCTCGAAAAATAATTGTCAGAGGTGTGAGAAATATTTTTCTCAGGCTCGGCAGACTGCTTTCCTATGAGGGGAAGCCAGATGTCGGTAACGTCACTAAGAGATGCGACGAGCGCATACACCAACTGCTTCTCTTAGTGACGTTGCGCGCGTTGCTATTCTTTGCAACTCAGGGCGAGGCGCTTCACGATAAGCACAAAGCCACCTGTGAGGATGAGGTTGAGCACCAAGGTGAGTACCGAGATGAGCAATATGGGGCCACCGATGTTGTAGCCGAGGGCGATGAAGATGACACCTGCACCCACCTCGCCACGGGTGAACATACCCACCGAGAGGGCAAGGCGCTCCTTGAGTGAGCGGTCGCGATAGAAGAGCATCGGGGTGAGTTTACCTATATTTGACAACAATGATACCATTACCACGTGCAGGGCTATGGTTTCCCATGGGAGCATGGGCAATGAGGCGATTATACTGCCAGATTGTGCGGGAGTCTCCTCCATGTGGATATAGGGCATGCTCATGCCTACCAATAGCATAAAAATCAGTGAAATGGTAGTAGAAGCTCGGTCGTTGGCCTTGGAAGAGCTCTCCCCATGCTTCATCACCATACCCAATACGAAGGCGGGGAGTAGCACCTCGATGTGTACGCTTCCCTCTTCGCCGAAGAAGTGGTCAGTGAGGATGTATACGACGTAGGTGGCTCCATAGACCAAGGCTGAATAGAGAAGCAGGCTCTTCCAGTCGCTGCGCAGAGAGTAGGATGACATCTTCTTCCAGCCAATCCATAGCAATACGACAACTACGATGAGTATCACGCCCATCTGCCACTGCATGCCAATCATGGCTATCTGTAGGGGAATCATCAAGAGAATGGTGTCGAGGTCATCAAAGATGGCAAGCACCTGAATCTTCTTGTATATCCAGCTCTTGTGCAGACCTATGGCAGCAAGCATTGCAAACAAGATACCTGCTGACGTGGGCGCTGCAAAACGGCTCAGCAGGAGCGACTCTTTCCACACGGCGCCCTGGCTCCACCATGCAGGAGGCATCAGCACGAAGATATAGTATAGGGCAATGAGAATCCACGGCATGGCGGCAGTCAACATGGCTACCAGGTAGTCCTTGATATAGATTCTGATGTTTGACTTGTCGACCTCGAATTCGCGTCCTACATTGATCATTATGAATGCGAGGCACACCCCAAGCAGGATCTCTATGCCATGTCGTGTCGTTTCATAGTTTTCTTCGGTCAACATCCCGGGCAGCCATTGTGATAGTAGCAGTCCGAGCATGAGCATTACGGAGAATGATAGTACTTTCTTCATCTAAAATCTTTGTGCTTTGTCCTATTCTGTTAATCTATAACTATTTCTGACTACAAAGATAATAAAAGATTAGCGAATAAAAAACACACTATCCGCAGTACATGCCCTCTCGGTGCCTCGGAAGGGTAAAAAAACATAAAAAAATGCCATCAAACATAAAAAAGGCTCTCTATGTAGAAGAAAATGCGTACCTTTACACGTTTTTTGTAAAGAGATAAACAAATGATGAACAATACCCCGCCCGTAACTAAGAACCTGATCATCATCAACATACTCTGCAGCATGGCAGCATTTGTGTTTGGTGATCGGTTTGGAATGAATCTGAACGACATATTTGGGCTCCACTACTTCGAGTCCGACAAGTTCGAGTTATACCAACTCTTCACCTATATGTTCATGCACTCGGGACTCGACCATATCTTCTTCAACATGTTTGCCTTGTGGATGTTTGGCCGCATATTGGAGACCGTGTGGGGCTCTCAGCGTTTCCTCTTCTACTATATCCTCTGCGGTCTAGGCGCAGGCTTGATACAGGAAGTTACACAGTACATCGAATTTATGCCCCTGATGCACGACGCGGCACAGTTTGCCTCTTATCCGGCAGATACTGCCATCTCCATCAACGGGAATGTTCATACGGCTTCCGAATGGCTAGCCGAGTGTATGCGACGGATTAGCTATCCCACAGTGGGCGCATCGGGCTCGGTATATGCTATCTTGCTGGCCTTTGCCATGCTCTTCCCCAATCAGGAGATGTTCATCTTCCCCTTGCCAGTACCCATCAAAGCCAAATGGGTTATCATTGGGTACTTTGTACTGGAAATCTATTTGGGCCTGAGAGCTAATGATGGTATTGCCCATTTTGCACACTTGGGTGGTATGATATTCGGTTTACTCCTCATTGTGTATTGGAAAAAGAAAGGAACACTCCATGGCAGGTATTTTTGATGATTTGAAGCGTACTTTTCAGCAAGGCAACATCGTCGTTCGCCTTATCTATATCAATGTGGTAGCATTTGTGCTCTGCGCACTGCTCAGTGTCGTGCTGGGGCTGTTCTCCATATCTCCGGTGGAATATCTGCGCATGTTCTCTCTGCCGGCAGACCTATTACAACTATTGCGTCGTCCATGGACATTCATCACCTATATGTTCATGCATGCCGACCTATGGCACTTGTTGGGTAATATGCTTTGGCTTTATTGGTTTGGCAAGTTGTTTCTCTATTTCTTCTCGGCAAAGCATCTGCGTGGACTTTATGTCGTGGGTGGCTTCCTAGGCGGATTACTCTATATCATAGCCTACAATGTCTTTCCCCTGTTTAGAGACCAGCTGTATAGTGCCACACTCGTAGGAGCCTCAGCTTCGGTGTTGGCCATAGCCCTTGCCACGGCAGTTCGCGAACCGGAGTATCGCATCAACCTGATGTTCATTGGCCCCGTTAGATTGAAGTATTTTGCCCTTTTCATCGTGCTTTTTGATACTCTTTCCATAGGAGTGAGCAATGCGGGAGGCCACATTGCACACCTCGGTGGTGCACTTGCCGGTTGGTGGTTTACCAGGGGTATCAGTCGGGGAACAGACGTCACGCATTGGGTGAACGTGTGCTTGGATGCCATAGGAGGTCTGTTCAGCAAACGCGAACGTAAGCCACGCAAGCCCAAGATGAAGGTTCACTCGCAAAATGACCGCGCAGCCGATTACGAGTACAATGCCCGCAAGAAGGCACAGTCTGACGAGGTGGACAAGATTTTAGAGAAACTCAAGAAGTCCGGTTACAGTAGCCTTAGCGATGAGGAGAAGCGTCGTCTCTTTGAAGCCAGCAAACGATGAAGAAAATACTGAAGTTCGTATCCCGATTCATATTAGCCATAAATCTGTTGGTGGCCATATTGCTGGTATGCTGTGCCTATAGCCCTATGCTGTCTGCTGCACAAATGCCATTGCTCTCGTTGGCAGGCCTAGCCTTCCCTTTTGTCTTGGCCGTCAACGTGTTTTTCTTTGTGTTCTGGCTGCTTGCGTATTGGCGTTATGCACTTGTGTCGCTCATCACGTTTCTTATCTGTTTCGCTCAGATACGGGCATTCGTCCCCATGAATGCAGCAAGTCAGTTCCCTCCGAAGAATAGCTTGAAGGTACTCTCATACAATATCTTGAGCAGCAACATCAATGCTTCGAATACCAATAAGGAGAATGCTACCATAGCCTACCTGGAAGCTGCCGATGCTGATATTATCTGCCTACAGGAGCTACAATTTGCCACACTCAAGAAGCGCAAGGAACTGTTGAAGAAATATCCTTACAAGTCATATAACCTTTCGAACGAGAGCCAAGCAGCAGCCCACCACCTTGGCTGCTTGTCAAAATACCCCATTATAGAATCCAGTAAGGTTGAATTGCAGTCCACGTCCAATGGTTGCACCAAGTACCGCATCCTTCATGAGGGTGACACTATTGTAGTGTACAATTGCCATCTCCAATCAAATGGCCTGCAGAATGCAGATAAGAGTACCTATAAGCAGCTACTCACTAGTCCCTTGGAGTACATGGACAATAGGGACACCGAGGGCGCTAAGGAACTGATTAAGAAACTACGAGACTCGGCAGCCAAGCGTGCTGACCAGGCCGATGTGATTCTGGCCGACATGGAGAGAGAGACCTCCCCCTACATTATCGTATGTGGAGATTTTAATGATTCGCCCATATCATACACCTGCCATCGCTTGAAAGGAAGACTCAAAGATGCTTATATTAGTAGCGGCAATGGCCCTGGCTTCAGCTACAATCGCCATGGGATGTATTACCGCATCGATCATATCCTGCATTCTTCACGGTTCAAGGCATACGACTGCACTGTGGATCGCTCCATAAAGATATCTGATCACTATCCTATTTTCTGTTTCTTGGGAAAACGATAAGGATAGATTAGAGTTTACACTATGAACCTCGAGTCCATTAGTGGCTTATTTCAATTCAAACTTCTTGCTTTGAATGATTTCCAATCCCTTCATCACCGTCTCGTCGGTGGGGTTGTATATTTCATAGAATTGGCTCATCCCCCAAAGGTCTCGGGCTATGAGTGCCTTCAATTGCACTTTGATGAGAGGAAGCGATGCTTGGTATAGTGCTTCGTCGTACTTTACGCCGGCCTTTTCCGCTTCGGCGAGAAGGATGGAGAGGATACTGTCATCCACCTCAAATTTCTTGTTGTAGGTCTTGAAGTCGGGATAGCGTGCCTCATATTCACTGCGGAAGCGGTCAATGATGATGAGGTTGGCATTTGCGATGGCTCCCTTGGCCGTAAGTTCGCGATGATATTTGGTGTAACTCATCGTGTCGAGCGGTACGAAGTAGTCGGGCATGATGCCTCCTCCGCCATATACGGTACGTCCCATCACGCGCGTCTGATACATCAATGAGTCGGGGAAGTGTATGCTGTCGGCATGCATCAGTTCACCCTTGTTGAATCGTTCCACGAGGTCTTTCTGATAGTCTATATCCTCTCCATAGGGTTTCTGTATGCAGCGTCCCGAGGGGGTGTGGTAGCGTGCTATGGTGAGTCGTATCATCGAGCCATCAGGCATAGGCACAGGACGCTGCACCAGGCCCTTGCCAAACGAGCGACGTCCTACTACGATGCCTCTGTCCCAATCTTGTACGGCACCGGTCACAATCTCTGCAGCCGAAGCCGAATATTGGTCTATGAGTACTACGAGGCGTCCCTCTTGGAACGCTCCTTTGCCCTCGGCTTTAAACTCCGAGCGAGGCGAACGGGCTCCTTCAGTATACACCACTTGCTGTCCCTCCTGAAGGAAGTCGTTGGCCATGTCCACCGCTGCCCTGAGGTATCCACCGCCATTGCCTTGGAGGTCGAGGATGAGATGCTGCATCTTCTCCTTCTTCAGTTGGGTGAGGGCTTGAGTGAACTCCTCGTGTGTGGTAGCGCCAAAGCTGCTTATCTTGATATATCCCACTTTAGGAGCAATCATGTAGGCGGCATCGAGTGTGTGTAGGGGTATCTTATCGCGTGTCACGCGGAACACCAACTGCTCATCGTATCCACGACGTACTATGCCGAGCGATACTACAGAGCCCTTGGGGCCGCGTAGGCGTCTCATGATTTCGTCTTTCGACATCTTGACGCCTGCAATGGCCGTGTCGTTCACTGTCACGATGCGGTCGCCAGGCAGTATACCTACTTTCTCAGAGGGTCCCTTGCTTATTGTCTGGATGATGAAGAGTGTGTCTTCGGCCATGTTAAACTGTACACCGATGCCTTCAAAGTTGCCCTGCAGCGGTTCGTTGGCCTTCTCCACCTCCTTGGCGGTGAGGTATGTCGAGTGGGGGTCCAGTTCCTTGAGCATGGCTTTGATGCTTGCCTCCACGAGTTGGCTTTCATTGACCTCATCTACATAGAGATTGGCAATGGCGCTATGCGCCATCACCAATTTGCGTATTTGGTCCATATTGGCAGCGTTGTTCTGTGCGAAGCCCGCCATGGTGCAAGCAAAAAGAGTGATAAGTAGGAATATACGTTTCATCTGTCGTTCGTTGTTGTCGTTAAACATTAGGCATTCATTACTGATTACTGGGGTAGGTAGGGGCTGATATCTTTTCCGAAGTGGGCCAGTTCGCGTACCATGCTGCTGCTGATGGCGGCATATTGAGGCTCGCTGATGAGGAGCACGGTGTCAATGCCTGTGAGCATACGGTTGACATCGGCAATATTGCGCTCGTACTCAAAGTCTATCGCGCTG
>JAZOPX010000122.1:0-2482 GCA_045655845.1 Bacteroidaceae bacterium | reverse complement strand
CTTCGATTAGGCAGCGAGAGCGTAATTGTTTTCGCCAATTAATCTTTCGCATGATTGATATTAAAGTGCTAACCAAGCAACGCACTGCATGCTTACATACCATCTCGGCCCGCTGTCAAATCCAGTCAACCCCGATGATTGTGGTGACAAAATTAGTGCAAACCGAACGAAACGCCAAATTTATTTGAGCATTTCTGAGGTGCAGCCTAATTAAAAGCTACGAAGTAGATTAAAATTAGTGCAAACCGAATTAAACACCAAATCTCAACGAGCGAAAGTAGAGAAAAATATTGAATTTTCTTTACTGAGCGAGGCAGAGATTCAACGGAGTTAAATTTATTTGAGCATTTCTGAGGTGCCACCTAATTAAAAGCTGTGCAGCAGATTAATATTTCCCTACTCACCAAACATTTTAACAGAAAAGTCCTTCGGATGGTTTCATCCATACGATACTTTAAGAGTTTATGCGAAACGCTCGGAAATCCTGTACATTTTTTTCGCAGCATATTGGTAGGCAAACCCTGCGGTTTGCTTACGCGGTATCGAAATCGGAAGTATAGACTTCTTCACTCTCGTGGCAGAGGTTTCGGTTCCCTTTTCTTGCTATCACTTTGAAAATTCCTAATCGTCCATAGGTGCGTTCTTTTCGTTCGCCTTGGGGATTGGACGGAAAAATTGCAAGGATGGAGTGATAGAAGAACTATTATGCTAAAACAATCGGGAGGTAAATTTACCTCCCGATTATTTAGTTTATCGCATTCATCCCATCTATCAAGTCCTGATAGGTCGCCACTTTGTGGTACCTCACATTGGCAGTGGAGATGGAGTTGAATAGTTTCTCGGCACAGTCAATCTTGGCACGCTCAATGGCCGATAGGTCCATTGAGGACATCGAGCCTTTGGTCTCGGCAATGAAGAAGATGTGCTTCACATCGTTACGCTTCATCGCTATGGCCCAGTCGGGAGCATAGTTGCCTACAGGTGTCGGTATCTGGAAGGTGCGTGGCAACTTGGCATACACCACCACTTCGCTTGCTTCGTCCAGGTCGTGGGCAAACTGGCGCTCGCCTTTGCTGTCGCTGAAGACATAGTCCGTCACATGCTTCTTCGCTTCATACGCACGGTCAAACTCCATCTTGCTCTTTACGGTGAAGATGTCGCTGTCGTACTTGCCCTCCGTGATATTATAATGTATATGCTCCACAATCATCGTTGACTTCTGCTCCTTGATGATAGCCACCACCTTACGGATAAACTCCTCGGGATTGTTCTTGAAGAGATAAAGTTTGCTTGGTCTTATTCTCTGCAATATCTTCACTACCGTGCGACGCGTGAGGCGTGCCCCCTTGGCAATGTCGCCCACCAAGTCGTACTTCACTGTCGATGTGCACACATCAGTCAGTTCGCGCGATTGTGAGCGAGTGTTGCCAAACTCTGCCACCTGCCCCTCGTCCTGCGTACCTTCCACCATCACATAGCGCAGCTGCTTTACCTCCAAGTCCTTATTTATATATAGCACGGACTTCTCTATCAGTTCGTCACTATCATAACTTACGGTATATACATACTGATGGTTTATCTCGTTCCACAAAGCTTGAAACTCTGCACGGTCGAAGTTCTCGTTCAGCTTGTTGTCCGGTGTCGTCGTCTTCTCCTCTACCACCATATCATCCAATGCCTTCGGGTCAAAGATCGAATTGATGAGCCGCATTACTCCCTCAGCTATCGGCTGCAGCTTCTGAGGCAAGGGAGCCACCGTTCCATTGGCCACTGCTTCACGATATTCGGGAGTGATATTCTTCTGATTGTCAATATAGCCGTTGTCCTCCAAGTAGATGATAATTCGGCTTGCCTCCGACTCGCTGATGGTGTATACCTCCTCACCCACCTTGATCTGCTTGCCCGTAAAGTAAGACATTGTAGCCTTGGCCGCACGCTCACGCAGCACCTCGCGTGTCTCGCGCTGCAAGGCCGTTGTGAAGTCGGCATAACTCTCGTTGGCTATCACCGTCAGTTTGTTTACCTCGTGTACATCCTCACCCAATAGTTCGGCATCCATGCGCGTACCCTGTTTATCCACACAGATACGGAGTCCACGTCCCACCTCCTGACGCTTGGCTGTGGTAGAGTTGCTATGACGCAGCGTACATATCTGAAACACATTCGGGTTGTCCCAACCCTCACGCAAGGCCGAGTGTGAGAAGATAAATCGTGTAGGTTCCTCGAAACTCAGCAGACGCTCCTTGTTTTTCAGGATCAAGTCGTAGGCCGAGATATCGTCCGACAATCCCGTCTTCTTCTCTGCCTTGCTGTCAATCATCCGTCCGCTCTTCTTGTCTATGGAGAAGTAGCCCCGATGCACATCCTGCGGATTGAATCGGCGGAGATACTCGTTGTACTCCTCATCCCAGATGTGAAACTCATTGCTCACCAGCCGTGAATATTCCTCCTCGAATATCTTTTGGAACACTCCCTTCGTCTC
>JAZOPX010000121.1:0-8115 GCA_045655845.1 Bacteroidaceae bacterium | reverse complement strand
AAAAGCAAATATAGCCGACACAGTGCCATACGCGTCATCATCGCAGGCCAGCGCATAGCCAGTCAGGACGAACTGCTACAGCAATTGCTGGCGCTCGGCTATGAGTGTACGCAGGCCACCCTCTCGCGCGACCTCAAGGAGTTGGAGGTGACCAAGGAGGTGGTGGCAGGTGGCGACTGCATCTATCTGCTCCCCGATAGCCCGCTACATCCCAACGCGGAAATCCCCTATGGCATGCAGATGAGCGGTGGGGTGGTGTCGGTAGCCTTCTCGGCCAATATCGCGGTACTCAAGACCCGCGCTGGCTATGCCAGGGGTATCGCTGGCGACATCGACCGCTGCGGCTTCAGGTCGGTACTGGGCACGGTGGCAGGGCACGATACCATCCTCCTCGTCATCAGAGAAGGATACGCGAAGCAGGATGTGCTGACTGAGTTGGAACGCATCATCCCCGAAATCAAGAACCTGTTGGAGAATAAATCATTGAACATACTATGATAAAGACTGGAATTATTGAAGGTGCGGGATTCGCCGGTGGCGAACTCATCCGTCTGTTGCTCAACCACCCCGATGTGCAGCTGATGTTCATCACGGGACGTGGTAACAGTGGGCAGCAGATACACGAGGTGCACCGTGGACTCTATGGCGAGACCGACCTGGTGTTCTCCGAGGAGCCCGAGCTGGACAAGATAGACTTGCTTTTCCTCATCACCTCGGCCGAGGAGAGCCGTCTGTTTATGGAGTCGCACGAGATTCCCGAGAAGCTGAAGATCATCGACTTCTCGCGCGAGTATCGTCTCAAGGCAGGCGATGACGAGTTTATCTACGGTCTGCCCGAACTGAACCGTCGAGCCATCTGCCAGAGCCGCTTCGTGGCCAACCCTGGTAGCTTTGCCACTTGTATCACCCTGGGCTTGCTCCCCTTGGCCAAGAACCTCATGCTTAATGATGATGTCTATGTACATGCCATCATCGGCAGTACGGGCACAGGACATAAGGCCTCGTCGATGACCACCTTCAGCTGGCGCGACAACAACGTGAGCATCTATAAGCCCTTCGTGCACCAGCACCTGCCCGAGATACGCGAGTCAGTAGAGCAGCTACAGAGCAGCTTCAAGGCGGACATCCACTTCGTGCCCTATCGCGGTAACTTCACGCGTGGTATCTTCTGCACCATCATGGTGAGAAATAAGGTGGGCATCGAGGAGCTCACCCAACTCTACGTGGACTACTATGCCAAGGACTCGTTCACGCACGTCACCCCCGACAATATCGACCTCAAGCAGGTGGTCAACACCAACAAGTGCCTCATACACCTCGAGAAGCACGGCGACATGTTGCTCATCACCTCATGCATCGACAACTTGCTCAAGGGTGCAAGCGGACAGGCAGTGCACAACATGAACCTCTTGTTTAACCTCGAAGAGACTACCGGCTTGAACCTTAAGGCAACGGCATATTAAGATGGAATAAGAAGGAGATAAAGGTTATTAAAAGGAGATAATGGAGTTAAATGCCAACCTTTAGGAAGCCGCCCGTAGGGGCCAAAGGCAAATGTTATTTCGCGCGTTCGACACTATAGGCCTTTATTTCCCCCAAGAGCGAAACGATAACTCCCTTTAACTACTTAACTCCTCAACAAAGCCCCTTTCCCTTTAACTACTAAAAAAATACACGATGAATACCCGAAGAATCCTCTTAACCATAGCATTGCTCATATGCTTCTGTATGACCATGGTGGCCAAGGCGCCGAAGTATGTGTTCTACTTCATTGGCGATGGCATGGGGCTGAACCAGGTGGTGGCTACGCAGTATTACCTCCGTTCGTGCCAAGGCGAGCTGGGCATCACGCCGCTCTGCTTCGCTCAGTTCCCCTATACGGGCATTGCCACCTCCTATTCGGCAAGCAGCGACGTCACCGACTCTGCCGCAGGGGGTACGGCTTTGGCTACGGGGCATAAGACCTACAATGGTGCTATCGGCGTGATGGCCGATGGTACTCCTGTGACCAGCATTGCCGAATGGGCACACCGCGCAGGAGCCAAGGTGGGTGTGGCCACGAGCGTCACCATCAACCACGCTACACCGGCATCGTTCTATGCACATCAGAAGAGCCGCAACGACTACTACGAGATAGGCACCCAGCTGGCGGCTTCGGACTTTGAGTTCTTCGCCGGGGGCGACTTTGCCGAGAAGACCAATCCCGACAATCCCGCGGCGCCACACCTCTACGACCTTACTCGTGAGGCGGGCTATGCCATCGCTCGCGGCTACGACGAGTACGTAGACTTGGATGATGAGGATAAGGTGCTGCTCATCCAGAAGGCCGGTGCCGTGGAGGAGGTGCTCCCCTATGCCATCGATGCTCGCGAGGGTGACCTCACATTGACACAGATCACCACTGCGGCTATCGACCACCTCTACGACAAAAAGCATAAGGAGGGCTTCTTCCTCATGGTCGAGGGGGGAAAGATTGACTATGCCTGCCATGCCAACGACGCGGCTACAGCGCTGCAAGAGGTGGTAGACTTTGACCATGCCATCCGCGTGGCCTATGAGTTCTATCGCCAGCACCCCAAGGAGACACTCATCATCATCACGGCCGATCATGAGACCGGTGGCTTGACCCTCGGCAACGGTTCCTACGCGCTCAACTTCAAGGCGCTGCAAGCGCAGCAGGTGAGTCAGCCGGGCTTCTCGCGCATCGTCAACCGCATGCGCCACGAGAGTAAGGACAATGTCACTTGGGAGCAGATGCAAGAGGCGTTGAAGGAGTACTTCGGCTTCTGGGACACCGTGGCACTGAGCGAGCGCGATGAGAAGGCCTTGCGCAGTGAGTATGAACGTTCGTTCACTGGAGAGAAGAATGTGAAGATGTCCGAAAGCCTCTACTACCGCGACGAACCCATCGCAGCATTGGCCGTGCGTATACTCAATCGCATTGCTATGGTGTCGTGGCCCGTAGGGTCTCACTCGGCAGCCTATGTGCCCGTGTTTGCCGTGGGCAATGGTGCCGAGCGCTTCACAGGACAGATGGATAACACCGATATCCCTAAACGCATCGCCAAGGTGGCGGGGTACGGGGCAATTGATAATTGACAAATGATAATTAAAAAATAAGGAGATAGAGACGTAAACTTTCATCTTTCAACTTAATTTATCCCCATGGGCATTTGCGTTAGAAATATCGTACCGGAATATCCTGTGAATGAGAAGACGATTTATTTCCCCGATATAGAATTAGTTAAGCATATGAAAATATTATTGTTAGGCAGTGGCGGACGTGAGCATGCCCTGGCTTGGAAGATCAGCCAGAGTCCGAAAGTAGAGAAATTGTTTATCGCTCCCGGTAATGCTGGTACACGCGAAGTAGGTGAAAACGTAGCGCTCTCGGCTACCGACTTTGAAGGCATCAAGGCCTTCGTGCTCGAGAACGGCATCAATATGGTGGTCGTAGGTCCCGAGGATCCGTTGGTGAAGGGTGTGTACGACTTCTTCCGCGATGATGAGCAGTTGCAGAATGTCCCCGTCATTGGTCCCTCCAAGGCGGGTGCTACTCTCGAGGGCAGCAAGGACTTTGCCAAGGCCTTCATGATGCGTCACGGTATCCCCACCGCTCGTTATCAGACCTTCACACAAGAAACCTTGGCTGAGGGTATCGCTTTCCTCCACACCCTTGAGGCTCCTTACGTATTGAAGGCCGACGGGCTCTGTGCCGGTAAGGGCGTGCTCATCCTCGACACCCTCGAGGAGGCCGAGAAGGAGCTCAGCGAGATGCTGGGAGGTATGTTCGGCTCGGCTTCGGCAAGCGTGGTCATCGAGGAGTTCCTCTCGGGTGTAGAGTGCTCGGTGTTCGTGCTCACCGACGGTACCCACTACAAGCTCCTTCCCGAGGCCAAGGACTACAAGCGCATTGGCGAGGGCGACACAGGTCTCAATACCGGTGGTATGGGCTCTATCTCTCCCGTGCCGTTTGCTACTCCCGAGTGGATGCAGAAGGTAGAGGAGCGCATCGTGCGCCCCACCGTGGATGGCTTGGCCGCCGAGGGTATCGACTACAAGGGCTTCATCTTCTTCGGTCTTATCAACGTGAAGGGTGAGCCTATGGTCATCGAGTACAACGTGCGTATGGGCGACCCCGAGACCGAGAGCGTGATGCTCCGCCTCAAGAGCGACATCGTGGACCTCTTCGAAGGTGTGGCTGAGGGCAACCTCGACGAGCGTACCATCGAGTTTGACCCCCGCTCAGCAGTTTGCGTAATGCTCGTGTCGGGTGGCTATCCCGGCGATTATGTGAAGGGCTATCCCATCACGGGCTTCGAGAACGTAGAGGGTAGCTATCTCTTCCATGCCGGTACCACTGTGAAGGACGGACAGGTAGTGACCAATGGTGGTCGCGTGATTGCCGTTAGTTCGTATGGCGACACCCAACTCGAGGCTTTGGCTATGTCGTTCAAGAACGCACAGGCACTGTACTTTACCGATATGTATTGCCGTAGCGATATAGGTAAGGATATCCTTTGATGAGTTCTGAACAACGGACTATGGACAACGATTGCTTTCCGAATGTGACCTATTACCTGTTGTCCGTTGTTTTAAATAAAGATGAGAAAGTTAATCCGTTTCATTGTGTATAGTAAGGTGGCAGCATATATTGCCGCCTTGCTATGGGTTATAGTATGGGTGCTCCATCTCATCAAAGAGAGTGGGGAGGTACGCAACTATTTTACCCTGTTAATATGGCCATTTGTTGGGTACTTGTTAGTGAAGATGGGACGTGAACTTTCTTTTAATGAGTCGCGCAGCCCATTACCAGTGACGCTCTTCTTCATGGGGGGGGCTTTGGCACCTCAAATGGGCTTAGGGTGCGGTGGGGCACTGCATTTCTTGCTGCTTCCGGCTGCTTGCTATGCTTTGTTGCGAACTTATCGTAATCGGGATTCCATGGCTGCCTATTTCCTTGCCTTTGCACTTATCGGCATTCAGTGCCTGATTATACCTCCGTTGCTGCTCGTGCTGCCATGGATGGTGCTTTGCGGTGTTTTTATGGATTCGCTATGTGGACGCACTCTTCTCGCTGCTCTTTGGGGTTTGCTGCTGCCTTTTTGGATGGCAATAGGTTTGCTGTTCCTAATGGATAAGACGACGTTGGTTGTTCCCTATCTTGAACAGGTGATGCCATCGGCGTGGGTGATGCAAGGTGGAGAACTGTTTGTGCCCCAGTTGGCGTGGGCGCTTTTGCTACTGGTTCCGGGAGGAGTCATCCTGTTGTTTAATCGCACAATGAGGGCTCAGGCTAGTGCAGGATATAGGTTGCTAATGCTCGCTCTCGTTGTGTTGCTCATAGCTGTTGCTATATCGCCCGAACAGTATTCGGTGTTGTCGGCATGTATCTTGTTATACGCTTCGCTCATAGGTGCTACGATGTTTGTCGGGAATGAGGGCCGTGCGAGAAACATCTATCTCGTAGCTTTGTTAGTCATTTGGCTTGTCCTTCTCGGACTACACGTATGGAGCACTTATATGAGATATTAATCAATCATGGTCCGTTAGGAATGTTCTTGTCGGCCTTTTTGGCTGGTAGTATACTCCCTTTTAGCAGTGAGGTTGTGATGGCAGCTCTGCTTGCTGCGGGGGTTAATCCTTGGCTGCTCTTGCTCGCCGCCTCGGCGGGTAATACACTTGGTGGGGTTACTTGTTATTATGTAGGTCGCATGGCTTCGCCAGACCGCGTACGTCAGATCTTTCGCATTAAGGAGAGTCGCATGCGACGTGCTCGCGCTCTCGTCTCCCGTTGGGGGGCCTGGATGGGGTTTCTCTGCTGGGTCCCTTTTATCGGTGATGCCCTCCTCGTTACCCTAGGCATCATGCGCTCCAATCCCATTACTACTAATCTGGCCATGGTCATTGGCCGCACCGCCCGCTATGCTATTGTGCTCTTTTCGGCATTAGGCATAGCGCAAATGGCTGGATAGGTCGCTTTTGCAAAAGAATTGCACAAATCCCGCATAAATCCCGCAAGCTTTGGTGTAATTGCTCGATGTGATACCATTATAATCAGCGTGGTAGCACATGTTTCTGGTAACTTATGCAGGGAGGAAGTTGTCTTGTGTTTTATGCCCAAAGATGGCGTGATACCTGCGTTTACACCCATTATTCCGCTGTAGTATCAATGAAGGTCAGATAAGCGTTCCGTGTCGCAGGCTGTTAATCAGCTCGTTTTGTCTCTTGTTTTATTGTATATAAAAAAGCTTTTTACTTTGATAAGGTTTGAAGTGAGAATATAAATAGCTATCTTTGCGCTTATAGTTTAAAAGGATAATTATTATGGCAATCATAAAATCAGTGCGGGGGTTCACTCCTGAGATTGGTGAGAACTGTTACTTGGCCGATAATGCGGCTATCATCGGTGATGTGGTGATGGGGCGCGACTGCAGCATATGGTTTGGTGCCGTGCTAAGGGGCGATGTTAACAGCATACGTATCGGCAATGGCGTGAACATACAGGATGGTAGCGTGCTGCATACACTATATCAGAAATCGACCATAGAAATCGGAGACAACGTGTCTGTTGGACATAATGTGACCATTCATGGCGCAGCAGTAAAGGATAATGCCCTAATAGGAATGGGGTCTACGCTGCTCGACCACGTTGTGGTGGGTGAGGGAGCCATCGTGGCGGCTGGGGCTGTGGTGACTTCGGGGACCATCATTGGTGCCAATGAGCTATGGGCGGGCGTGCCAGCCAAGTTTGTCAAGACGGTAGATCCCGAACAGAGCCGCGAACTCAATCAGCGCATAGCAAGACAGTACTTGATGTATGCATCGTGGTATAAGGAGGGTTAAGGTTATAGGTTGTAAACTATGGGTATAGATCATTCGGATGGTAATTTTAACTCCTAAACACTAAACAAAATAACAATGAAAGGCAATATCAAATACTATTTGTTATTCGCGGTCGTCAAGGTACTGGCTATTTGGCCCTATTGGGTATTGCATAAAGTAAGCAGTGTGCTGCTATACCCTATTGTCTATTTTATAGCGAAATATCGTCGCAAGGTGACGCGCAAGAATTTGATAAATGCTTTCCCTGAAAAGTCGGAGAAGGAAATAGTGGAGATAGAAAAGGCGTTTTATCGCCACTTCTGCGACTACTTGGTGGAGACGGTTAAACTCATGCACATCTCGGATGGACAGATGAAACGGCATATGAGGTTTGTCAATCCTGAGATTGTGGAACAGTTGCGTCAAGATGGCTGTCCTATCTTTCTGTATCTTGGACATCAGTGTAATTGGGAATATGTCATTTCTATCACGATGTGGGCTCACCCTGATTTTGAGACCATTCAGGTGTATCATCCGCTAAGAAACAAGGCTGTGGACAAACTGATGTATCAGTTGCGCAGTCGATTCCATTCAGTGGGTGTGCCGCAGAAGCAGGCTTTGCGTTACATCATTACCAAGGTTCGTGAGGGGAAGCAAGTGATTCTTGGGCTTATCGCCGACCAGCGCCCCCCGCATAGCCCTGAGCCCGAATGGATGGAGTTCCTGTGCCAAGATACGCCCATTATTACCGGCGGAGAGGCTATGGGGCGCAAACTGAATGCTCATTTCGTCTATGGTAGCATGAAGTGTGTGCGCCGTGGATATTATGAATTGACCTTCATGCCCATCGAACCTATTGACGGAGACGAGTATGGCTACAGTAAGAGCTATATGAAGATGTTAGAGGAGGATATCAAGAAGCAACCTCACATGTGGTTGTGGACACATAATCGATGGAGTAGAAAAAGAAGTAAGTAATATGTAGAATGTTACTCGGGCGACCTCTCTTCGGATAAGGTCGCCCGAGTTTTTGCACTATGCGCTTGGCACTAAAAATGTTATATAACACATTTTCTTTGAAAAAAGTCGTAAGAATTGTTGGCTAATCGGAAGAAAGTGACTAACTTTGCACCCCGAATATGGAGTGGACTCTGTCCGCTCGGTTGGAAAAGACAACTATATTAAACTATAAATAATTAATAATTAACAAAATGCCAACAATTCAACAATTAGTTAGAAAAGGCAGACAGGTGCTTGCAGACAAGAGCAAATCACCCGCTTTGGACAGCT
>JAZOPX010000120.1:0-6507 GCA_045655845.1 Bacteroidaceae bacterium | reverse complement strand
CTTGAGAACTTGGGCGGGCAGCCGATGGTGAGGAACTTGCCACGTCCGGGCTGGTCCACCTCGACGATGGTGCCGCACTTGCGCAGCGACTCGTCCTCAGCAATCTCCTTCATCGTGAGCACGGGGCCACAGGGCACGCCTGCCTTGCCGAGCGTCTCTACGATCTCCATCTTCTCACGGGTGATGGTATAGGCCTCTACGGCGGCGTATATCTCCTCCTTGATCTTGTTGCGTGCCTCGGGGGTGTTGTACTTCGGGTCGGTGGCCCACTCGGGGTGACCGATGGCCGTAGCAGCGGCGGCGAAGGGCTTCTCCTCGTTCTGCAGGACGATGTAGACGAAGGCCCCCGGGTCGGTCTCCCATCCCTTGCAGCGGTAGCACCAGCCCATTACCTGTCCGCCCTCGACATTGCCGCCACGCGGCACGGTGTTACCGAATGTGCCGTCAGGGTATTGGGGGAAGTGCTTCAGTACGCCCGTATGCTCGAGGATGAGTTGGTCGCGCAGCTTCACGCGGCAGAGATTGATGACAGCATCCTGCATCGACTGCTCCACGAAGCATCCCTCGCCCGTCTTCTCGCGCTGCATGAGTGCTGCCAGGAGGCCGATGAGCAGGTGCATACCCGTGTTGCTGTCGCCCAGGGCGGCACCCGACTGGGTAGGGATGTTGTAGTCACCCTTCCACCAGCCCGTAGTGGCTGCCGCACCGCCTGCACACTGCGCCACAGGCTCGAAGGCCTTGACCGAAGCGAAGGGCGAGTCGTCGTTGAAGCCCTTGATGGTGCCGTAGATGACGCGCGGATTGATCTTGTGTACCTCCTCCCACGAGAAGCCCAGTTTGGCCACGGCTCCGGGGTGCAAGTTCTCCACGAAGATGTCGGCCGTCTTGAGCAACTTGGTCAAGATCTCCTTGCCCTCGGGCGTCTTCATGTTGAGTTCGATGGAGCGCTTGTTGCAGTTGAGCTGCAGGTAGTAGAGGCTATCCATATCGGGATAGTCGAGCAGTTCGGTGCGCGTGGGGTCGCCAAGTCCTACCCGCTCAATCTTTATCACATCGGCGCCAAGCCACGCCAACATCTGTGTACACGAGGGTCCCGACTGCACTTGTGTCCAGTCGATGACCTTGATACCTTCTAATGGTGCTGTCATATCAGTAATCTCCTTATGGTTAAGTTTGACATAAATCTTACCCAACAACAAGGAGACTACAGAGATGTTCTCGCGAGAAGTCTTTTTTAACGCCGTTTCACTCCCCCACCCAGCGATAGTAGTGGCTGCTCCTCGGCACCAACGATAACTTGCCCTGCTCCACGTAGGCCTTCAAACAGTTTTTGAAGATCCACACATTCAGCATTTCTCATTTTCCCCAATTTCCGCCCATACCGCCCTTGATCACTGCATTTTATTCCCTTCCGAAGTGTCCCTTCGTGGGTCGATAGTAGCCTCGGCTATAGGGGATGCGTTCCATCACTCCTTGGGCTATATATTCCTTAAGCAGGGCGCGGGCAGCAGTCTCCTGATATCCACAAAGCCCTTCGAAGCGCTTCACGTTGATGGCTTCGTGCTCCTCTTCGGCAAAGTACTTGTAGAGTGCCATGTCGAGTGACTCGGCATCGGTGGGTTCGAGGCAGGTGTTGTCAATCTTGTAGGTCACGCTTTGGAATTGCTTCTGGAGCAGTGTGCCGGGGATGAGACTGATGCTTCCCACCTCGATGTCGGCGGGGCGCAGACGCTCGCCCGAGTCCTTGAGTTTTTTGGCGCGTACGTCAAGCGAGAGTATGCCCAGTTCGCCCAGTTCCACGCGCTGCCCATTGGCCAGGGCCTCGGCGATGAGCACTTCGAGCACGTTCCATGCTGCTATCACATCGGTCTGGGTCACCGTGCAGCGTTGCTGGCTGATGGCTCCCATCTTCTCGATGTCGATCTTCTCTTGAGGCACGAGGGTGACTCCCACGCCCCACTCCTTGCCGTCAGTACTGCCGTTCATCTTGCGGCGACGTATGGCGCGACAATGCATGACGGGATTGCTGTCGCTAATCTTGATCTTGGTATCCGGATTTCGTTTCATAGGTGTCTTGTTTTTGTGGTGGTAAAGATACAAAAAAGTAAGGTAAAAGCCATAACTCCGGCATAATTTTAGGCAGGAATTTAGGCAGGAATTTAGGTAGGAATTTTTGCTGCAACGGCAACAGGTCCAGCGAGATAAACCTATATTTAGGCAGGATTATGCCGCTTGGCTATATTTCTTTGCCACACGTGCCACTTTGCAGTACACTCCCTGCCTCACACGTCGGATGTAGTCCTTCATGCACAACGTACGCAGATGCAGTCTCACGGTACGTTCCTTGATGCCTTGCTCCTCGCCCACCTGAATGGCTGTGGCAGTAGTAAACTGCCTGGGCAATAGCGTGAGCAATACCAAGGCACTGATGTTTGTTCGCTTGGGAGCCTCCTCCCGGGGCTCACGGCGCAGGCGGTTGTAGAGGGCCGAGGTCTGCATCATAGTGTAGAAGATGTAGGCCAGCCCCCAGCGCAGGTCCTCCTCGGTGGTCGCGAACACCCGCTCGTCAAATAGGGCCTCTGCCGTGCCCAGTGCCTCGTGGCGGCGCAGCACAGCGATGACCATCAATATACGATAGAGGTTGAGTCGGGTACGCAGGATGGGCGCACGCAGGTCACGGTCGGGCTGGGTGAGTGCGATGAACGCCACCATCTGGCGGTAGTAGTCGTTGATGAGGCTGCGCTGGGCATCGGTGAGCATGAGACGGGGCAACTCCTCTTCCGTCTTGCCGTCAAACTGGCGCAACTCCTTCCATATCGCGGTCAGTTGGTGGCGATGGTGGGTATACACATCGTTGAAGGCCTCTGCCATGGCCTCATCCATCTCGTCGCGCACGGTGCTCTTGGCAGGGAGGTTATGGTAGAGGAAGCGGGTCGAGAGGCCATCCTCGAGGTTGGGAATAAAAGCCTGTACCGACGACATGGTACCTGTGGCCACGAGGGCGAGGCGGGTGTGTTCGATGCGGTAGTCCTCGTCGTCGGTCTTGCGGGCCGTGTGCAGGGGTTCCTCGTTCTGTGCCGCCAGCATCATGTACTTGAAGTCACCGAACGAGGTACGGTCGGCCGCATTGAGTTCGGCCAGTTCGGGCACAAAGAGGTAGGAGACGTTCGTCCCGTTGGCATAGAGCAACTTGTAGTAGTTGGCCGCCGTGGTCTTCGCCGGCAGCGAGTGCATACGGCGCAAGGGGGCTTGCGGCTCATCCGCCTCCTCTCCTATATCATTGATGTCCACCAGTCGGGTGATGTCACGCTTGGCGGCACCGTCGAGTTGTTTCTTCAGGCGGTCGTAGCGCTTGTGCTTCTTGCGGTAGTCGGCCATCTCCTGTGCCGACTCAGCGCAGATGATCTCGTTGATGCCATCCACGAGGCCCGCCACATCGCCTACGGCCCCCTTGCCCGAGGCCGAGGGACCCACGCATACGTTCATCATACCTAAGGAGTAGAGCCTGCGCTCATGGCGCACACGCACATTACTCATGGCCGACCCGATCGTGGGCATCATGGCCATCAGCAGCATCGTCCGCACGTCGGCATCCTCGTAGAGGGAGAGTGGCTCTCGCATCATCTGGGGCAATGAAGCCATCATCGCCTCGGGCAGGGCGCAGGGCACCATCACGCCCTCCTCGTCGACCTGGGCGTTCATCAGAGTTAAAGGGTCTTCTAAGACCCCTTGAGTCACCTCGCTGAGCAGAGGGAACTCCTCCTGCTGAGTCTCACGCAGGGTGTCGGTGTAGGGCTGGGGTTGTTCACTTACGTTTTCCATAGTAGTAGGGTTGTTAGGTTGTTGGGGTTGTGAGTTGGTCTGTGTCATGTCGTATAAGTTTAAAGGTTAGTAAAAGCATTTCAAGGTACATTGCAGCAAAATCGCGATTAGGCGAGAGCAGAGATAAACTTGTTCATCTATGCCGAGCGATAGCGATGTAGCGGAAGAATGAATATCGGATACGATATCCCGAGATCTTTTCCAAAGAACTCGAAAGGGTGTAAGCCCTTAATTCTTCCGCAAAGATAATACAAATAAAAATCATGTTTTAGGGTTGATTTTCAGCGAGAGACCGTAATACATCCGAAGCCTGCGAACGCATTTCTTCACTCCGTCCTCCTCCATTTTTGGAGCCACCCAAATCATTCCTCGCTAACTAGCGCGGAGCACCGCGCTAACTACCGCGCTATGCCTCGCTAACTAGCGAGGTGTCCCGCGCTAATTAGCGCGGAAACATCTGGACAAAGCCAAAAAACAGCATCAAGCCCAAGAAAACGCGCGATGAAGCCTGCCAAGGGAAACTGTAGTAGGGAGAATTTTCATCGTGAGGAATATTTTTTAAAATATCTATCACTTCAAACTGTGATGAGACATTCATTGTCAGCGAGTTGCAGCCAAAACCAAAATATCTGAGGACATAAAAGAACAATTTTCTGCACTTTTTTGTAATATGGATTCCGTATACACAGCCTTCCCTCCTCACGACAAAAAAATTAGGCAGGAATCAAATTCCTGCCTAAATTATACCCTATCTCACTGAACCTGTTGCCGTTGCAGCAAAAAATTATGCCTAAATTCCTGCCTAAATCCTACCGAAGTCTACAGACACATACACTACACGTCAGTAAAATGCTTGACGAGATTACCAATCGCCGTGTTCGCATGGTCGATGGCTAATCAGTTGTGGGAAGAGCGATGTTTCAATAAACCGATTGGGTTGTCTTATTCCCAAACGTATTCGTAATAAAAAACAAGAAGACACAATATTCGGAAGAAAATGGTGGTTGTTTTCTGAAAAGTTGTATCTTTGCCGTAGATAGTGAAAATTTCAAAATATTAACAAATAAACATAGTCTTGATGGGTCATATAAATGGGTCGGTATAGAAAAGGTCGAGTTTGATAGAATCGAAAGCACTATTACCAATGATATAGGAGGCTCCCATGCCTATAATATCACCACAGTCGCCTTGGCAATAGGGAAACATGCTGCGCAACTTGGATTGGATGGCATGAAAATCGAGCGAACCATATGGTGCGTCAGTAAATAGGTCTATATCAATAGATATGCGGTGTCCTAACTGCAAACTAAGCGATGTATCTCCCACTAAGCAGAAAGGGGTAAACTCAGGCTGCACCATCAGTTGAGAAAGGATGTCGCGTAGTAGGGGCGATACCGTATTGTAGTGTAGTTTCTTAGACATGGTAGAGATATCTGCTTATGTTTTCCTGTAGCGCGGTGCTATGCCTAGAGTCGCATTCGCTCAGTGTCTCACGTATCGTATCGGCACCATAGAAACGGATGGCCTCAAGGATTTCGCCCTCGGTGCCCCGCTCGAAGATGCGCTGTATGGCATAACGGCGATTGTTGGTCCAATCAATGCGGTCTATAGTGGTGTCCCAAAATAGGGCTGGACGAAATTTGCTGAGATCGGGATGATGTAGCGAGGCCTGCTTGCGTTTCTCCTGCTCTATCTCATAAAATACTTGCAATTGCATGAGCAGTCCTTCATCTAACTGCAAGTTGCGCTCAATGCGCAGCGATAGCGGGGTGTTCATAGCACGTTTGCCACGGATGATGGCACTGAGCGTCTGGGGATGCTCACCAACGGCAAGGGCAAGTTCCTTGCTCTTGAGACTCCGACGGCGCAGTTCTCTATCAAGAAACTGTCCAGGGTGTATACCTTTAAGTATGGTCAACTGCTCATTCATGCTGCAAAAAATAAACACTTTTGTTTATTATTACAATAAATATCGGACTTTTGTTTAGGATTAATGGATTAGTTGTGTCTTGTCCTTGCCCATCTAATACCCTAGCGATAAAAGAAATGGAGCGTAAAGATCTACGCTCCATTTACCTATACCACTTGAAGTCTCCTTAGTCCAATAGGGATACTTTGCCCGTGTTTACATCATAATAGGCGGCTCTGACCATCAGTTCACCCTCTGCAATCTTCTCTGCTACGTGGGGATAGGCCACGATACGCTCTACCTGGATGTGGGCATGATGCCGGATGGCAGCATCAAGGCAATCGGCCTTACCGACATAGTCGTTTACGTCGTCGCGGATGGTGCCCAGCAGATGACCGATGTTGCCGTGTTCCTCCTCGCCCTCGGTAATGGCACCGGTGACTCCGCCACACGAGCCGTGTGAGAGCACAAGCAGAATCTTCACGCCGAGGTGTTCGATGGCATAGTCGACACTGCCCATCACCATCTCGCTATTGACATTGTTGCCCGCCGTGCGGATGACAAAGACATCGCCTACGCCCTGATCGAAAAGCAACTCGACAGGCACACGAGAATCGGAGCATCCGACAACGGCTGCAAAGGGAGCCTGATGAGGTGCGGTCGCCTCTACCCTATCCATATCGCCACGGGGATGGATGCACCGTTCGCTGGCATAGCGCTCGTTTCCGGCAATCAGTTCTGCCAACGCCTCATCAGGTGTTGAGGGCACAGGAGCC
>JAZOPX010000119.1:0-4994 GCA_045655845.1 Bacteroidaceae bacterium | reverse complement strand
AAGGTACTGTTCTCTGCCGATGCCTTTGGTACCTTCGGTATATTGGAGGGGAACATTAAGAATACAGAGAACAAAGAGGCGTGGCCCGATGAGGCTCGCCGCTATTACTACAACATCTGTGGTAAGTATGGACAGCCCGTGCAGGTATTGCTGGGGAAGGTGGGCGCACTTGATGTTCAATGCATCTGTCCACTCCACGGTCCTGTGCTTACTGAGAACTTAGGTTATTACATCGGACTCTATGATAAGTGGAGCCGTTACGAGGCAGAGAGTGAAGGCGTACTCATTGCTTACGCCTCTATCCATGGCCATACGGCTACTGTGGCTCGTACCTTGGCTACTATGATAGAACTACAGGTCAAGGGCGTTGAAGTGGAACTTATAGATCTCTGCCGCACCGACGTGTCGGTAGCTGTTGCCGAAGCCTTCCGCATGAAGCGCATGGTGCTTGCGGCCTCTTCGTACGATGGCGGACTCTTCACTCCGATGTACGAGTTTCTCCACCGCATACAAATCAAAGGCTACAAGGATCGTCGCGTAGGATTGATCGAAAATGGTTCGTGGGCTCCCTCGGCAGGGCGCGTCATGAAGGAGATGCTTGCCGCGATGAAGGGTATCGACCTCGTGGAGCCTATGGTGACCATACGCTCAGCGATGCAGCCCACCGATGTGCCTGCTATGGAGGCATTGGCAGAGGCTATCGTATCGTAACAGATGTTTTAATAGAATAACATACCGACCATGAAAATCCTTGTTATCGAAGACGATCTCTCATTACAGGAGATTCTGCGTCGTACATTGGAGCAGGAACGCTATATCGTAGAAGTCGCATCGGACTATCGTACGGGGCTCATCAAGCTCTCGGACTATACGTACGACTGCATATTGCTCGACATCAACCTTCCCGATGGCAATGGACTCGACCTCTTGCGCGAACTCAAGGAGATGAGGAAGACGGGTAGCCTGATCATCATCTCGGCACGCGACAGTATAGAGGATAAGGTGGAAGGGCTCGACCTTGGGGCAGATGATTACTTGCCCAAACCATTCCATTTGGCCGAATTGCTCTCGCGTATCAAGAGCGTGATGCGCCGCAACAATCAAGGCGGAGAGCAGTATGTCAGTTATGGTAATGTGAAGGTCAATCCGCATACCTTTGACGTATGGGTAGGTGATGCCAAGAAGGAACTCTCGCGCAAGGAGTTTGACCTGTTGCTTTACTTCTTGCAACGCCCCAACCGCTTAGTAAGCAAGAGTATGCTTGCCGAGGCCATCTGGGGAGACCACTTCGATGATGTGGATAACTACGACTTCGTATATGCCCAGATTAAGAACCTACGCAAGCGACTCATAGCGTGGGAGGCCAGCATCGAGATCGCCTCGGTATATGGCATGGGATATAAACTGATAGAGAATTAAAAACTTAACTTTCATCTTTCATCTTTCAACTCGCATGCGACTCACTACACACGCCATACGCAGTCTTATCCTTCCCTTGCTCCTCATCTTTGGAGTATGGTCGGTGGCTTTTTACTTTATCCTAAGCGATGAACTCATCGATGAGGTGGACGACCAACTGGAAGTGTATTCCGAGCATATCATACGCCAATGGCTCTCGGGAGAGACTCTCCCCGACTCCACCGATGGTTCTAACAATACCTATTACATACGGGAAGTTGCACCGGAGGAGATAAGCATGAATAAAAAGGTGGAGTATGAGTTTAAGAATGTCTACATCCGCTCACGCCTCGAAGAGGAGCCTGCCCGTGTGATGCACACCATCTTTGAGCACCGCGACGGTACGTGGTGGAGACTCACGGTGATGACGCCCGTCTATGAGCGTAATGAAGTCATCAGTACCATACTCGTCTCTACCTTCATCCTGCTCATTGTGATGCTACTGGTCATCATCGCAGTATTCGTCTGGGTCTTCGTGCGCCACACGCGTCCGCTCTACAAGGTACTCCACTACCTCGATTCCTATGCCATAGGCAAGCCCAAAGCGTTGGACAATGAGACCGACGTGACGGAATTTCAGCAGCTGAATGCGTCGGTGGAGGCTTGCATCAATCGCATCGAAGCGGTGTACGAGCGCGAGCGCCGCTTTATAGGCGATGCCTCGCACGAGCTGCAGACTCCGCTTGCAGTGTGCCAAAACCGCATCGAAATGATGATGAACGATGCCGCCC
Source organism: Bacteroidaceae bacterium (assembly GCA_045655845.1). Classification (GTDB taxonomy): domain Bacteria; phylum Bacteroidota; class Bacteroidia; order Bacteroidales; family Bacteroidaceae; genus UBA1189. The sequence goes on along the minus strand of JAZOPX010000119.1, from coordinate 2,805 downwards.
TCACTGAGGAGCAGATGCTTGAGCTGGCCAAGATGCAGCAGACTATCAGCGAACTCATCCGCCTCAACAAGACACTGCTGTTCCTCTCGAAGATTGAGAACAATCAATATATAGAGAAAACAGATGTTTGTGTCAACACCAAGTTGCACCATCAGATGGAGATGCTGGCCGAGGTGTACGAGTCGAAAGATATCACCCTTAACCTCTACGAGAAGGGGCTATGGACGCTCTCGGCCAACGACGAACTGATGGCTTCGCTCGTGAGCAACCTCTTGCGCAATGCCTACATACACAGCCTGCCTCATAGCACTATAGACATCTATATAAAGGAGGGTGCACTAAGCATAGCCAACACAAGTGATGGGGAGGCACTGGATGCCGAGCGCCTCTTCGACCGCTTCTATCGTGGAAGTCACGGCAGGAAGCATTCTAACGGCTTGGGGCTCTCCATCGTCAAGGCCATCTGCGAGGCCAGCCATCTCAAAGTGAGTTATAGATTCGAGCAGGGTAAACATATCTTCACCATTTCTCGTTAATACACACAGAGAGAATTTTTGAAAAAAGTTTTTGAAAATCGGTTTTTTCAGAATCTTTTCAGAATTGAGTTCTACCTTTGTCGTGTAAATAATGAGAAATTGAATGTAAAACCATAAAAACAGTACTATTATGAAAAAGATTTTTATTGCCCTCGCATGTGTGTTCACTTTGGTAACTAACGCTTGTGCTGATAACTACCATCCCATCACCCAGACCCAACTGCCCGAAAAGGCACAAACTTTCCTTGCTACCTATTTCCCTGAGGCAAAGATCTCATTGGCTCGTAAAGAGATTGATGTGATGGAACTCACTTACGATGTCATCTTCACCGATGGCACCAAGGTAGAGTTTGACCGCAAAGGCAACTGGACCGAGGTAGACTGCCTCACTCACCCTCTCCCCTCAGGCATCGTCCCCGAGGCCATTGAGAAGGTCATCCGCACACAGTACCCCGAGGCTCAAGCCACCAAGATTGAGCGCGACCATCGTGAGTTCGATGTGAAACTCAACAATCGCGTAGAACTCACCTTCAACAAGAATATGCAGCTTGTCGATATCGATTAAGATATTGAGTACCTATAATAGAATTAGCAGACGTAAGCCGCAGCTTGCGTCTGCTTTTTTATTTAACCGTTTAGATTCTTTCGCTCGCTGCGAAATATTCAGGCAAACTCGATATTATTTCGTTCGCTTATTCGTATCTTTGCGATAAATCGCGAAGATACTTGCGCTCACTGTGAGAAATGCTCAAGCAAGCTTGGCATTTTTCGTTCGCTTATTCGTATCTTTGCGTATTGTTTTCTAATCAGTACACCAGTCACTATGAAGCCTGACACGACCATTTCAGCCAAACCTCATTATGCCTTACTCGACGGACTGCGAGGTGTAGCGGCTATTCTTGTGCTTTTCTACCACATCTTCGAGGGGTTTGCCTTTGCCGAGGCTACCAATGGCGTGGGTAGTGGTATCATCACCACGCTCAATCATGCCCATATCGCCGTGGACTTCTTCTTCATCCTCTCGGGCTTTGTCATCAGTTATGCCTATGACAATCGATGGGGTCAGATGAGCATGGGGCAGTTCTTCAAGCGCCGCCTCATCCGTCTCCACCCGATGCTCGTCATGGGTGCTGTACTTGGCTTTGTGGCCTTTGCTCTCGTAGGCTTCGAGCGGTGGGATGGCACCGCAGCACCTTTGAGTTGGGTCATGATGGCCCTGCTGCTCACCATGTTTATGATAGCCGCAGTACGAGGCGTTCCCTACGAGGTGCGTGGCAATGGAGAGATGTTTCCCCTCAATGGGCCTGCCTGGTCGCTCTTCTTCGAGTACTTGGGCAATATCCTCTACGCCCTCTTCATCCGCCGACTTTCTACTAAAATGCTGGCCGTGCTCACCGTTATGTTGGGCGTGCTGCATGCCTGGTTCTTTGTGGGCGATGTCTCGGGATATGGCATGATAGGTGTGGGATGGACCATCGATGAGGTCAACTTCTGGGGCGGATTCCTGCGTATGCTCTTCCCCTTCACGCTGGGCATGCTGCTCTCTCGCACCTTTAAGCCCAAGAAGGTGAAGGGAGCCTTTTGGGTATGCAGCATCGTGCTCATCGCGCTATTCTCAGTTCCCTACATCAAGTCAGAGGGAGCGGTCAACCTCAACTGCCTGTACGAGTTTGTCTGCGTGGCCTTCATCTTCCCTGTGCTTGTGTGGCTCGGTGCCTGTGGAAGTACTACCGAGGGCAGTAAAGCCACCCATCGCATCAACAAAGCCCTCGGCGACCTCTCCTATCCGCTCTACATCGTGCACTACCCCATCATGTACATCTTCTACGCTTGGCTTATCGATGAGCAGATATATTCTTTGGACCAATGCCCTGGTGTGGCCACATTGGTCGTACTGTCCAGCATATTCCTTGCCATCCTCTGCCTCAAACTCTACGATGAGCCCGTGCGCCGATGGCTCTCGAAGAAGTAAGTAACACATAGAATCACTCATATAGCATATATCGACAATGAAGAAACTTAATATCCTCGAACTCAATCGCATGAACGTGGTCGACTACCGTGAGGCCGATAAGGTGCCTTTCGTGGTGGTGCTCGACAATGTACGTAGCCTCCACAACGTAGGCTCCGTGTTCCGCACCTCCGATGCTTATCGCGTAGAGAGTATCTACCTCTGCGGGGTCACCGCTACCCCACCCTCGGCAGAGATACACAAGACGGCCCTTGGAGCCGAAGACTCCGTGGCGTGGCAATACTTCAAGGATACGCG
>JAZOPX010000118.1:0-10514 GCA_045655845.1 Bacteroidaceae bacterium | reverse complement strand
TTCTGGGATTACACCATCATATACGCTATAGTCTATATTGTATCCCTTCTCGGCGAGGTAATCGCGTACCATATAGGTATACTTCCCTTGATCGAGATGAAACTCCGTGTCTTCCTCGGCATTGTAGGCCTTGAAGGTGAGGAAGTCGATATACTTCTTTCGGCCATGTACATCCACGTTGTCCAACAAGAAGATGCTATCAGGGACTTCTTGCAGAAAGGGGTCTTTTTCTGCGGCATAGAATGTCGTGTCTAATGTTGCGATATGTTGAGGTTGGTGGGTGTCGACTGCGGTATATGCCCTCACGGCAGGGCGCGAAGCACGGTCGAGACGAATACGGCAATCCAACGGCTTGTCATCCCTTGTCACAGAGAGAAACATGTCCCATTTGTCATAGAACTCCTCCACGGCAAAGCCAAAGCAACCATCTTTGTCGGTGATGACTGTACTCCCTTGTTTCTGTGAACGGTCGGGCGAGTAGAGCGTCATCTTCACCGTAGCGCCCTCGATGGGTGTGTCCTTCATGCGGCCCAGGACGCAACCATCAATGACGAGGCCGTCCTCCACGTAGTGTTTAATGTAGAAGGGCTCCACACGGGCCATCTGCTTCCAATTGTAGCGTGTCCATCCCTGTGTCATCATCAGCAGGTCGAGGGCTCGGGTGTGTGCGGCATCGTTGCTCTCGAAGTAGTATTCCGGTTTGTGGATATATCCCTTCAGCTCCGAGGAGAGAAGCATGTTGGTCAAAAGATTGTCGCTGTACGCGGTGCCCAGGTCCTGTCGGTCACGTACGGCAAGCGATATGGTTGCGGGCATAGGGTTTCCGTCTGGAGCCATAGTCTGCACGCCCAATACCACGGGAGCAAAGGGTTCGTAGTTTGAGGTTGTGGTGCTGATATGGATTGCTCCCGCCTCGATGCCGTTGTTGACAAAGAGCTGTCGCTGGGCAAAGACCTGGCCCTTGGCGTTGAAGAGGGTTAATTGGTGCACTCCCGTGGGGAGTTTCTCCTTGGGAATGTCAATCAAGGCCACTCCACCCTGTATGGAGAGTGTATCGAAGTAGCATACCGTCCCTTTGTTAATGAGCATCACACCTAATAGTTCGTCGGGACATCCGGCATAGCCCTTGAGTTGTCCGCGTAGTTGCCCTGCCCGCAAGTTGTCGATATAGAGTGCATACCCTTCGTTGATAGGCTCGGGCAGACGGAAGGAGTATTTCTTTCCCTCAAAGGTAAACTCCGCGTTGTGGCGTTTCTTCGTTGGGGTAAAGGTGAAGCAGCCCATGCCATCGTGCAGTGTTGTGAGAATGGTGGGTCCTTGCTCATCTTGGTCAATGGAACCGCTCGCCTCAACTCCCTGCCCGTTGGCGCCGATAGCCTTGAAAGCTATTCTGCAGGGAACACCCATCACCATATTTCCTCCTTCGGGGTAGAAGGTTACCGAGAGGTCCTTAACCTTCTCCGCTTCGGGACGTTGCATGTCATACGGGTTATCCCATCGCTTCATCGTCGGATTACTATAGTCACCGTCCTTCTTGGGCGCCTCGTATACGGGAAATACGCGCGAGAACACTCCTGCATCGTCAAAGTTGAGCATGGTGCGTGTATAGGCCCTCACCTCGTAGAAACCGCTGGGCAAAGCCGTCACACCGCGTATGGCTCGCGCCTCCTCGGTCGACACATCAACAAGGGGAATCGAACCGCTGGCACGCCCGTTCTCCACCTTGAGCTTCAGCTGTTTCAACACCACCCCATTGGGCGAAAGTAGTTCTACATACAATACCTTGCTTGGGGCTGGAGATTGTGTGGAGGCATCTACTACATAGGCTGAGAACCAAATGACGTCTCCCTGAAAGTAGGCCGTATTGTCAAAATGCAAATAGGCCTTCTCCTGCTGGCATATTTGGCTAAACTGATAGGTATTCTGCACGTATGAGAGCAGCGATTGGAATGGATCGGGCTGTGCCGTTAATGACACCATACCAACAAACACCCCTATTATGGTCAAGAAGAATCGTCTCATTGCATGTATATTTTAGAGACAAAGATAGTTAAATTTATGGGAAACGCACAACAGGAATCCATATTTCATACGCTTTAAACCTCAATAAAACATAGATAGTCAATAAACATTGTTTATTCACTCATTTTTCGTAACTTTGCAGCGGATGCCATTATGCTACCCCAAATAGCTCTATGAGAAACGTCTACTATAAATACAACGAGAAATCCAAGATGTATGTGCGAGTTTACCCCAACTTGCGCAATCGCTTACTTACCTATTTGCGTAACGCCCTACTATTCGTATTACTGGGCGTATCGGGCTATTTCGCCACCCTGTTAATACTGGGAACTCCTGAAAGTGCCGATGATTTACGTAAAGAAAATGCACGTTTACAGAGCCAGTATGTAGTATTGTCACAACGCATGGATGAAGCGATGGCCGTAATGGAGGATATTCGCCAACGCGACGATAATCTATATCGCGTAATGTTTATGGCCGAACCCGTGTCTGGCGATGTGCGCAATGCCAACTATGCCGGCACCAATCGCTATGAAGAGTACGAAGACATGGACAATGCCGAACTGGTTATAGCCACGACCCAGAAGATAGACATGTTATCACGACAGCTCTACATCCAATCCAAGTCGTTCGACGAGATGGTTGATTTTTATCGCAATCATGAGGACATGCTGCTTCATTTGCCAGCCATACAGCCTGTAGCCAATAAAGACCTTAAACGTACAGCCTCAGGATATGGATACCGCATACATCCCATCTATCAGACTCGTATTTTTCACAAAGGCATGGACTTTGCCTGCGATATAGGAACCCCCATCTACGCAACGGCTGACGGTGTGGTGAAGAATGCCCGTTATGAAAAGGGTTACGGATACATTGTCACCATAGATCACGGATATGGCTACGAAACGCGCTATGCCCACTTGAAGAAGTTCAATGTAAAAAAGGGGCAACGTGTAGTTCGCGGCGAGACGATTGCGGTATCGGGTAATAGTGGTCGCTCTACTGGCCCTCACTTGCACTATGAGGTATTGCAACGTGGCCGTCATGTAAATCCTGCACACTATTATTTCATGGACCTTGATGCTGACCAATACGAGGAGATGACACGCATGGCCGAGAATCATGGCAAAGTGTTTGATTAACGCTTTTATTTTATGATATGGGCGATAACGAGAATCTGAAATTGTACTATAATATTCGAGAGGTGGCCGAAATGGTCAATCTTCCCGAGCACACGTTACGCTTCTGGGAGAAGGAGTTCTCTGGACTGAAACCGAAGAAGACCTCTGGCGGAACGCGTCAATATACAAGGCAGGATATCGAACTTGTACGCCTCATCCATCATCTTGTAAAAGACCAAGGGCTGACCATCAAAGCAGCTCGTGAGCGTCTCAAGACAAGCAAGAAGCAGGTGGTGGACCGTCAAGAGATCGTAGCACGCCTCAGAAGCATCCGTGCCGAGCTGATGTTGATGAAGTCCAAGCTCGACGAAATCAATCCGCCCCATTGATATTCCTTTTCTTCTTTGCTATATGATTGCCTCTTCGCTATCGGAAAGGTGACCGCTACGTATCCGCCACTCGTTGGGATAGAGATTGTTGGCGCGGCTACCGAGGTTCTTGACAAAACCCAGGGGCACGTCACGATAGGTGACAAGCACGAATCCACGCGGTGTGTCGGCAGGGAGCGTTATGGCCTCGCGGTGCAGGTAGCGCAGGGCATTGTCATAGGCGAGTTCACATCGGGTAAAGACCTCGGCGCTGAGCGCGGTACTCATGGCCAGGTCATGTGCGGGGAGGGCATCACGCCCCTTCAGCTCGGCGAGCGTGATACCCGCCTTAATGAGGTAGAGCTGCTCGGAGAGAGTCGTGTAGATCTGCTCCATATCAGCAGGTAGGGCTACCACCTCGGCTCCGATGACCTTATAAGCGTAGGCTTTATCGTCGGCAAGCCACCGTTTACACTCCGTGGGTACTGCCACAATGGGTTGCTTACCTTTCTTTTCTTTCTTCTTTGCCTTGCCGCCACGAGGCAATTCTGAGGCACAGGCATCATCGCCTTTGCGCACCGCGGCCAGGAAAAACCCCTCGCCTCGAGTGCGGCCGGGGAGGAAGCGATAGGCATGAGGTACGTCGGGTACGAGGCTCGGGGTGATACCCCACGATTCATCAATGCTGATAGGCAGCAGCTCGGCACCCAGCTCGTCTATCATCCAGCGTACGTTCTCCTCATCTTCTTGAGTATTGAAGGTGCAGGTGCTATAGATGAGCAATCCGCCAGGTCGTAGCGTAGTCCATATGTCGGTGAGGATGTCTCGCTGGCGCTTCCAGCATACCTCCACATTCTCGGGGCTCCACTCAACTACAGCCACCTCATCCTTACGGAACATACCCTCACCGCTGCAGGGAGCATCGACGAGGATGAGGTCAAAAGTCTCGCCCAGCGGGGTGAAGTCGACCGGATAATTAGATGTCACGATACATCGCGGATGTCCCCACTTGGTGATATTCTCGGCCAACACCTGGGCGCGGGGGCGCACCACCTCGTTTGATACCAATACACAATCATTGGGGAGGAGCGAGCGTAGCAGTGTGCTCTTGCCACCGGGTGCAGCACAGAGATCAAGGGCTACGCGAGCCTCAACGAGATGCTGGCGTATGGCTTGCTCGACGAACATCGATGAAGCTTCCTGTACGTAGTAGCATCCGGCATGAAACAGCGGGTCGAAGGTAAATGCGGGACGCTCGGGTAGATAGTATCCGTCGGTAGCCCAAGGCACGGGTTCGTAGTCTGGCTGGACGGTACACTTACTGCGGTTGAGGCGTATGCTCACGGCAGGCTCCCCGAGGAGCGATGTACGAAAGGCGTCATACTCGTCACCAAGAAGCTGACGCATAGATTCTTCAAAAGGAACAGGTAACTCCATGAACTTATCGTTTGTGGATGCAAAAATACGCAAAACGTTGGAATAATCAATGCTTGTAGAGGCTATATTCAAGGCTTTTGCGTATATTTGCAGATTGAAAACTTGATATTATTGTTCGATGTCCTTGAAGAAGTTCTTGTCCCTCTCCCTCCTACTCCTTTGTGCGGCCTCACTATGGGCTGTGCCGGCTAGTCGTAGCACGCGAATTGTGGAGCAGCCCGATGGGACACGACTCACTATCACCATGCAGGGGGACGAACGCTTCCACTATGTGGTTACCATAGACGGAGTACCCATCGTAAGGCAGGGCGGAGCCTATTACTATGCGCTCTTCGGCGAGGAGGGATTTACGGCATCGGATCTTTTAGCCCATGAGCCGACCGAACGCACTCCCGAAGAATGTGACTTTATCGCCAATATGCCCGATGCACAACAGGCGTGTGCCGTGCAGATACAACGCGCCGTGGCCCGACGGGGTGCCACACGGGCTGCTCCCGAGGTACCCACCCATGGCGAGGTTCGTGTGCCCGTACTACTGGTGCAATATACCGACAAGAAATTTTCCTCCTCAGACCCAAAGAATGTCTTCGAGGAGCGCATCAATGGAGAAAACTACACGACCGAAGGCGGATGTGGCAGCATTAGAGACTATTTTGTGGAACAATCGGGCGGCAAGTTCAACCCGCACTTCGACATCATCGGCCCCATCACTCTGAAGAACGATATGGCCTACTATGGCGGTAATGACAAGGATGGTAACGACTTGCGCCCTCGCGAGATGGTAAAGGAGGTCTGCATACAGGCTTACAGTATTTGGGGCACCGACTTCAAGCGTTACGACAACAACATGGACGGGTATGTCGATATTGTCTATGTCATCTATGCCGGCTATGGCGAGGCCTCACATCCCTACAAACTGGACGATACGATATGGCCCCACCAATGGCAGTTGGAAGAGCCGCACAACCTGAATGGTGTGCTCATCGACCGCTATGCATGCAACAATGAGTTGGACAGTTACACAGGGACGGCACTCGACGGCATCGGCACCTTCTGTCACGAGTTTTCGCACTGCCTCGGCCTGCCCGACTTCTATGACACCTCAGGAAGCAGTTCCCCTGCATTTGGCATGAATTGCTGGAGTCTGATGGACTATGGCTGTTACAACAATAATGGGCATACCCCCTGCGGATATAATGCCTACGAGAAGCATTGCCTGGGGTGGTACACGCTCGTCGAGCTCAAGACATCCATGCATGTGATCCTCAAGCCACTGAGCGAGGGTGGAGAGGCCTACAAGATTGTCAACGATGCTAACCCCGACGAGTTCTATGTCGTGGAGCAGATTAGCCAAGAAGGCTGGAATAAGCATGCTCCCGCCAGCGGAATGATGGTGCTGCATGTGGACTACCTGGCCGAGGCTTGGGCACAGGATATCGTCAACAATGACCCCAACCACCAACGCGTAACCATCATCCCTGCCGATGGAAGACTCGACGAACATACGCTGGACGCCGATGTATACCCTGGAAGGGCTAAGAACCGTAGTCTCACGGCGACGAGCCATCCTGCCGCCAAGGTCTACACGGGAGGCTATATGAACAAGGACATCACCCAGATTTTCGCTGAGGATGGTGCGACGACCTTCACCTTTACGAATCCCGAGTCCCGAGACTGGTTTACGCTGAATGGGGCCACCTACCGCATCGTCGATGCCGAGCAATGCCACGTAGTGCTCACGGGGGCTCTTGGAGGCAATGGCCATGCAGATTACAACGGTCACTTCCTCTTCGGGGACTCTGTTCGTTACAGAAGCACCACCTATGCAATCGTAGGCATCGAGAAAGGCGCTTTCAGCCAGGCCAAGGGATTGCGCAGTGTCATGGTAGCCAACAGTTTGATGGAACACGTGGGCGACTCGCTCTTCCATGGATGCAGGGCCCTGAATGCCGTAGTGTGGGACGTTCCGCTCGACCTTCCCGACAAGGCCTTCGATGCGGGCAGCTATCGCAATCTGCTCGTCTACCTACCCGACACAGCCAAGGTTCCAACCTCGATTGACGGCCTGCTCCATGCGGCAGTTGTCAAGGACGGATATTGTGACGAACTGACACTCGATGCAGAAGCCAATTTCTATTGTCCACGCAACTTTACCGCGGGGCATGTGGCCTATAGCCGTACCTTCAAGCAGACGACGGGGTTGGGCACCTCGAGTGGATGGGAGACGCTGGTACTCCCCTTCGATGTGCAGCGCATCACTCACGCCACCAAGGGAGATATCACCCCCTTCGGTATCGAGGGCAATGCCCATTGCTGGCTAGCAACACCTAAGGATGGTGCCTTTACCGAGGCTACGGAGATACGAGCCAACACTCCCTATATCCTATCCATACCCAATAACGAAGCTTATGGCGACCATTCGTTGGCAGGCGGCATCACCTTCTCGGCCGAGGAGGTGGAGATACATGCTACACCCTCTCCAATAGCCCTATCGGCACAGGCAGAGACAACTACCGTATCGTTCACCTTAGTATCGACCTACGACCGCGTCGGGGCCTCCGACGAGGTCTACGCGCTCAATGTGGGCACCAAGCACGGGAGCTTTGCTCCGGGCAGCGTGTTCACCCCAGGACGATATGATACCCCTCCCTTCTCGGTATACCTGATGCTTTCCGAGACGCAGCAAGCGCCCCCCTACTACCGCATTGCCATAGAGCCGAGGGAGAAGGAAGATGAAGAAGAGGACTCCACGATCCCGTTAGAGTTGTCCGTAACCTGCCGCGAGGGATACCTGTATATCATGAGCCCCAATGAGCGCATCGTAACCCTGTACGACGCGGTGGGCCGCCTCGTACAGGTTGTTCGCTGCAAGGCGGGCACGACTATGGTGGGTCCATTGGATGAAGGTGTGTACATTGTAGATAAAACAAAGATTTATGTGGATCGTTAATGATATAAAACACTGGGCAAAGTGCCTGTTGGTCGTGCTTGTCGCTCCACTACTCGCGGCATGCGATGCCGAGGAGCTGGTCACTCTGGGTGCGCTCGAGGTTGACGAGGCTACGAGCGATGCCATCCACTGCCATTTCGAGGTGAGTGGAGACCTCCCCTTTGATTGCGGCTTCTTCTATGCCACGACAAAGGTGGGTGCCGAGAGCAGGACAGCCAGCAAAGTACAAGGAAACTATGGTCTGCAGAATGTCCATGGCTTGATAGAGGGACTGAACCCCAACACGACCTACTTCGTACGAGGCTATGTCATGACCGTTCGAGGCAGGGTATACACCGAAACGCTCCCGGTGAAGACCAACCTCCGCACGCCCCAAGGCGATGACAACAGATACCCCGATATAGATTATTAAAGAAACAATAACAGACAATATATATGAAAGAATTTGTAATATCACAATCCAAGACCGAGCGCGCCGTCCTCGTGGGCCTCATCACACAGCAACAGAACGAGCAGAAGACACAGGAGTACCTCGACGAACTCGCCTTCCTGGCCGAGACAGCCGGGGCCGAGGTGGTGAAGACCTTCACACAGAAGCTCGATGGCCCCAGCTCGGTGACCTATGTGGGTAAGGGTAAGTTGCAGGAGATACGCGAATATATCGAGCTCTGTGCCGAGGAGCCCGAGGAGGACGAGTACGGCAACATCCCCGAGAGCCAAGAGATTGGTATGGTCATCTTCGACGATGAGCTATCGGCCAAGCAGCTCCGCAACATCGAAGCCGAGCTGAAGGTGAAGATTCTCGACCGCACATCGCTCATCCTCGACATCTTTGCCATGCGTGCCCAGACGGCCAATGCCAAGACACAGGTCGAGCTGGCACAATATAAGTATATGCTTCCCCGACTCACCCGCCTGTGGACTCACCTTGAGCGTCAGGGTGGTGGCTCAGGTGCTGGTGGCGGTAAGGGTTCGGTAGGTCTGCGCGGACCGGGTGAGACTCAGCTCGAGATGGACCGCCGTATCATTCTTAACCGCATGTCGCTGCTCAAGAAGCAATTGGCTGAGATCGACAAGCAGAAGGCCACCCAACGCAAGAACCGTGGCCGCCTCATTCGCGTAGCCCTCGTGGGATATACCAACGTGGGTAAATCTACACTGATGAACCTCCTGGCCAAGAGCGAGGTGTTTGCCGAGAACAAGCTCTTCGCCACGCTCGACACCACCGTGCGCAAGGTCATCATCGAGAACCTGCCCTTCCTGCTCTCCGACACCGTAGGCTTCATCCGCAAGCTCCCCACCGACCTTGTCGACTCCTTCAAGTCGACCCTCGATGAGGTGCGCGAGGCCGATTTGTTGCTCCATGTCGTGGACATCTCGCACCCCGACTTCGAAGACCAGATCAAGGTGGTGGAGAAGACCCTTGCCGACCTCGGATGCAGCGAGAAACCTCTCATCATCGTTTTCAACAAGACCGACGCTTACACCTTCACCCCAAAGGAGGAGGATGACCTTACCCCCAAGACCAAGGAGAACGTTTCGCTCGACGAGCTCATGCAGACCTGGATGGCCAAAATGCACGACAGTTGCATCTTCATCTCGGCCCGCGAGCGCGACAACATCGAGAACCTCAAGACGATGATGTACAACCGCGTACGCGAACTCCACGTGCAGAAATACCCCTACAACGACTTCCTGTATCAGACCTACGACGCAGAATAACAGCATCGGTTGCCTAACCCTCAACCTTCACTCTTCACTAAAAAATCAGAGCCGTCCATTTTTTCTAACAGACGGCTCTTATTTTTCTATTGCATAGCTCTGAGAATCTCAACGAAAGGCTCCGATTCGTAAGGCTGTTCCTGATTCAGGTTGTCAATGTCGGTGCCTAAGCAAATTGAGCGCATCGCCTACCGTTGCAGCGTGGCGTTGCGTTGCAAATCTGAAGTGTGCACCTATACACCATACCCCCTGCAAATGACATCACTATATAAAGGTTCTTTTTAATCTCATATCTTACATATATATCTATATATTTATATAAATATCTATATATTAAATAATTACACATATAATATTATATTATTATATTAAATTTATTTATATACTTATATATATTATCTGCAATGTCTATAATATATGCTATTCTTCTCTCCTTTGACTTTGATGGTAACATTCCACATTTGCAACGCAACGCCACGGTGCCACGGTGCTTGCAGCACGGGACGCGGCGTGTGTCTGCACCCTGTTGGGTGTATGCGTAGGTGGCCCAGAAAGGGTATTCTGTGTCAAGCCGACGAAAAAGTGGACCAAAAGTCTTGTAGTTATGCAAAGTCTTTGTAAATTTGCATAATCTCATAAAATACAATTCATAATTCACCATTCATAATTCAATATTATGGCAACCACACCAGAATTCAAGTATGCACCGATGTTCCAGTTGGGAAAGGATGACACCGAGTACTATCTGTTGACCAAAGACTATGTGTCTGTCGGTGAGTTCGAGGGCAAGCCTATGCTGAAGATTGCTCCCGAAGGTTTAACAGCAATGGCCAACGCCGCCTTCCGCGACGTGTCGTTCCTCCTCCGCCGCGCTCACAACGAGCAGGTGGC
>JAZOPX010000117.1:0-4488 GCA_045655845.1 Bacteroidaceae bacterium | reverse complement strand
ATAATTATTTATTTATTTACAATCTACTCCATGCAACTAAGTGCCCTAAGTGCCCTGAATGCCCCATCCATCTTTAGTCGCCTTTAATTGCCGTTAATTGCCCTTAGAAGAGAGCACTCTAGAAAACCAGAGCCCTCAGTACCCCCTTCTCCCTCGTCTCACGCGAGTCAGCTTCTCTCGGAAGCCACCCTCCTCGGCGAAGCGTTGCGCTACGGCCTGCAGGTATTTATACAAGAGATAGTCATTCTGGCGGATAAGCACGATGGCAAGGTTGGCGATAGTCTCATCGCCCCGTGTAGCGGCGAGCGCCATCCAGAAGTCCGTGTCGTTATGTTCGCGCCCGAGGCGTTGTGCGGCGATCAGCTCCTTGCTCCCCGTCTCCCACTGGCGCAAGCCCCGCACACGCAGATAGTCCTCATAGTCGGTGAGCAGTTCGAGCGAGCTCGACTTGGCCACATTGAACAGCTTCAGTTCCGTCTCCGCCGATGTGGCACCGGCCGTGTAGCCCTCCACGATATTCTGCTTGCCCGAACGCGCCGCCTGCACCATCTGGTCGATAGTGCGGTCACCCTTCTTGAAGTAACGCTCCGTGAAGAGGTTCGTAAGGTCAAAGACAGCCTCAGCCTTCTGGTAGCAGATAAGCTCCTTATAGTCCCCCCGATTGGGGATGAGGCCAGGCACAGCAGAGTCGGACATGGTATTGGAAGATTAGCGTTATTATTAACAGCGGCGGCTAAAGGCCATTAAGGTCTACTAAGGGCCATTAAAGCAAGGCAGCCCTCCAACCCGCCACCGCAAATATACACAATAAACTCACAGTCCCCACCTCGCACCACCTAAATTTTCACCTATCACCCCCAATTTTCCCAACCTCAGCACCCCTTACTCGCCCTTAATTGGCCTTAATGGCCCTTAATAGCCCTCAATCACTCCGTGACTGGACGAACGGGGCAGCCCGCTCCACCATTATAAGACTTCCCCACACCTTGATACTCCCTTGTTAATCCCGCGCGACAACTCTCCCAGGGATATGTGCCATCGCCAGTCCAATAGTACCCTTCTTTACCAAGGTTATGCAAATCTTCTGACCTCATCACCCCTGCTGCAGGAAGGAATATGCTATTTCCATTCGGGCCAGTCACACGGAAACCATTCATACCATTGTAGGTGGTCCACACCCATTGGCACTTTTCCTTTAGTTCCTCCCACTCTTTCTTCATTGCCATCCGCCAGGTTGCTCCCCACTTTACATGAGCCGCATCATATTCCGTTCCGCTAATATCTGCATGTTCTGTAGGCACATATCTAAACGCATTCATTTCATCTCCATTATCATCCACTCTGACATCGCAAAACTTATAGTTTTTAGCGTCATAACATGTCTTTGTTTCTGTCTCAGCCCAAGCGTAATAATTGCCACAACCGCTTGGCGAAGAGGCTCCCACATTGCAAGTTGCCCACTTCACACTCAACCCGAGGTCAACATATTTGTGGCCATTGACCATACCCGTATAGGACGACAGCAGCTGTTCGTTCTTGCGCTGTTCGGCCAGAGCCTGGTTCTTTTCGTTCTCCCATCGGGCGGTAGTCTCTGCAATCTCTGCAGAGTCCAAAACGGCAACAAGGCGAAGGCCTGTATCAGTACTGGCGCTTCCAAATATAAAGTTTCGATAGTCCAGTCCGAGAAATTCAGTTGTATTCCAAACGCTACCTCCTCGGATTACATGATTCGCCCCTTTTGACGGGCCTCTGGGGTTCACCTGCGGCGTAGTGGGTAATGATGCTGCATAAATATCGTTACACCACTCATCCACGTTGCCACTCATATCATAAAGCCCCAGTTCATTGGGCTGTTTCCCCTTTACAGGCTGTGTCTTTTCCGGGGAGTTGCTACGGTACCAAGCCACCTCATCAGCATTATCACTGCCGCTATACTTGTAGTCGCGCGACTTGTTGCCGCCACGGGCAGCATACTCCCACTCGGCATCAGTAGGCAAGCGGAATACAACTCCAGTGAGGTTGTAGAGCTTTCGCACAAAGTTCTGACAATCTGCCCAGCTAACATCCTCCACGGGATATTGACCATTACCCGTATGCCCCGAGGGGTTATTGCCCATCACTGCCTGCCATAATGCTTGCGTCACTTCGGTCTCGCCAATGCAAAAATCGCTCAACGTCACCTGATGGGCCGTCTCGTCAGCCCCCATGGTATAGGTTCCTCCATCGACCTTTATCATCGTAAAGTCCACACCTTTCACCGTATAGGTAATGCGTCTTGCAGCTTCAGCCTTGGCAATGGAGTCCTTGCGCTGCTGCTCCAGCTGGGCCAAGCGACTGGCCTCCTCGATCTGCGCAATAGAGTCGAGGCGATGCTGCTCTATCTCGGCCGAGCGGGCCGATTCGGCACGATGATCGTTGCAGGCACGCACACCGAAGAAGATACCCACGGCCACCACGCACGCGAGCAGGGGCCAGAGGAGTTTCTTGAAGGAGAAGGAGGATTTGGTGTGGGGAGAAGGCACTGTGATGTCGGCACTGTCCCTTTCCATCGGAGACTCCTCCTCAAAACGGAGGGGGTAGGCGGTGTTGTCGTTGTCAACGCTGGCTGGCTCTTCAGCGATGACCTCTGTCGGCACATCCTCCACCTTCGCTGTTTCAGGAGCAGGTGCTGCGGGAGCATCGAGGCGTGTGAGGAACGCCCCTATCGATTGGGGACGATGGTTCTTGTTGGGCTGCATGGCCTGCTCGATGGCCTCGTATACCGGGAGCGACATGACGTCCGGATGGGCGGGAAGACCGTCGATGAGGATGTCATTCGCATCGGGCGGCGTGGCGCCCGTGATGAGCTTGTAGAGCGTAGCACCCAACGAGTAGATATCAGTCGAAGGCGAGAAGGTACCCACACCGCCCTTCTTGTACTGCTCCAAGGGCGCATAGCCGTGGCTGATGCCTACGGGGGTGGTGGAGGTCTGGTTGCCCTCGTCGTCGTAGCGCTTCGACAGACCGAAGTCGATGAGCACGGCATGGTCTTCCTCGTCGATGAGGATGTTGCTGGGCTTCACATCGAGGTGGCTCATCTTGCGGGCGTGGATATAGCGCAAGGCATCGGCAATCTGGCGTATGTAGCTGAGGGCATCGGCCTCGGGGAGGCTGCCCTGGCGCTTCACAAGGTCGGCCAGCGATCCGTGGTCGAGATACTCCATCACGTAGTAGGCCGTGCCGTTATCCTCGAACACGTCGTGGATACTGATGATATGGGGATGCTTCAGACTGGCGATGTTCTGCGCCTCCTTGATGAACTTATTGCGGAACTTCGCCACCAGCTCGCGGCTGCCCTCCGAGGGGACCGTCACGTGCGAGGTCTCGGCATCGCGGTTGCAATACTCGCTCATGAAGAACTCCTTGATGGCCACACGGCGGTTCAAGCCCACCTGCACAGCCGAGTAGGTGACCCCAAAGCCCCCATGCCCTAGCTCACGCTCGATGCGGTACTCACCATGTTTCAGTAATGTGCCTTGTCGTAAATTCATATAGTTTGCTTTGTGTTTTCGTTTTCGTCTTCGTTATCGTCTTCGTTATAAAACTATCCCAAGAACATGGCTGCGTGCACGGCAGTCATCATTCTCTCTCTCCAAGATTCAGCGCAACAATACCCATATGAACACCAGCAGCAACGGAGCATACAACGCCACGTATCCCCATAGTCCCTTTCTATTAATCAACAAACCAAATCCACTTATGAAGCCAACGAGTATCAATCCTGCCGTCCAGTTAGGCAGGGGGGAATGTGCTTTCCCCTCCCAAACGGCGAATGAAATCAAGAGCCCGAGCGCCAACAGCATATTTATTATCGTATTTATCAGCGCCCACCGCAGCTTTTTCACCTCCGATGATTCTGTTTTATTTTTCTGTGCTTCCTGCTTGGGTGAAGTTCGCTCCGCACTACGCTTGGAACTTCCTCCTGGCTTCGCCGTACTCCCTCTATGAACAGAAGGAGAGTTGAGAATGCGCTCTTTAGTTACTCTCTGATGTATTCTATGAGTAATGTCAACATCTGAAATTGTAAGTTCATTGTCCAAAACCTTAGAGACCTTATAATCGGGTATCGTAGGTTTATTCAATGTGGTATGTGTGTCATCCAATGCTGCCAACATCTGATTTATGCTTTGGTAACGGTCCTTTACCTGTGGAGCCATGGCCTTGACTATCACCTGCACTACACGTTTGTTGATATTTCGTTGTTTTAAATCCTCGGCAAGGCAGCCCGGATTGTTAAGCACATAGGAAGCCTCAGGCGGTGCCATCCCCATTAGCATCTTGTATAGTGTAGCACCCATAGCATATACATCCATTGTCACGGGGAGTCCTTTCCCCTCACACCAATTAGCCTGCTCTAGGGGAGCATAACCGGGGGTGCCGCATCCTATCCCAGTTGTTGTTTGTGGATTACCCTTGTCATCGAATTGTTTGGAAAGTCCAAAATCAATC
>JAZOPX010000116.1:0-8556 GCA_045655845.1 Bacteroidaceae bacterium | reverse complement strand
GTTGTCCTTAGTCTCGGGCGCATTGGCGGTGAGCACGTAGCGCAGCACGTCCTGCTTGCCGGGGAAGTCCACGAGATACTCGTGCAACCACACCGCCCAGTTGCGTGAGGTCGAGATCTTGTCGTCCTCGAGGTTGAGGATGGTGCCTACGCGCTCCATGTCGGTCTTGGCGAGTTTCCAGGGCTCGGTGTCGGCGAGGTACTTGTTGCCGATGCGGGCGAGGTTCATGGCCTCCTTCTGTGCCTCGCGGAACTTGAAGCCGTCGAGGAGTTTCTCTACCTCGGCCTTCACGTCCATAAACTCGGCGATGGTAGCCTTGTCATAGTCAGTGGGTTCGCCACAGGCGGGCACCTTACCGTCGAAGTACTTGTGGGTGAGCACGAGGGCGCGGTTAACAAAGTTACCGTACACGGCCACGAGCTCATTATTGTTGCGTGCCTGGAAGTCCTTCCAGGTGAAATTGTTGTCCTTAGTCTCGGGCGCATTGGCGGTGAGCACGTAGCGCAGCACGTCCTGCTTGCCGGGGAAGTCCACGAGATACTCGTGCAACCACACCGCCCAGTTGCGTGAGGTCGAGATCTTGTCGTCCTCGAGGTTGAGGAACTCGTTGCTGGGCACGTTGTCGGGCATCACATAGCCGCCGTGAGCCTTCATCATCGTGGGGAAGATGATGCAGTGGAACACGATGTTGTCCTTACCGATGAAGTGGAGCAAGCGTGTATCCTCATCCTGCCACCATTTCTCCCATGAGCCCCACTTCTCGGGCTCATTGTCGCAGAGCTCCTTGGTGTTGCTGATGTAGCCGATGGGCGCATCGAACCATACGTAGAGCACCTTGCCGTCGGCACCCTCTACGGGCACGGGGATACCCCAGTCGAGGTCGCGCGTCATGGCACGGGGCTGCAGGTCCATGTCGAGCCACGACTTGCACTGGCCATACACGTTGGGGCGCCACTCCTTGTGACCCTCGAGGATCCACTCCTTGAGCCACTGCTGGTAGTCGTTGAGGGGGAGGTACCAGTTCTTCGTCTCCTTGAGCACGGGTATCTCGCCCGTCTCCTTCGAGCGGGGGTTGATGAGTTCGGTAGGCTCAAGGGCACGTCCGCAACCCTCCTCGCACTGGTTGCCGTAGGCCTGCTTGTGGCAGTAGGGACACTCGCCCACTACGTCGCGGTCGGTGAGGAACTTGCCGGTCTTCTCGTCGTAGAACTGCTGGGTCGACTGCTCCACCAGTTTGCCCTCGTCGTAGAGTTTGCGGAAGAAGTCCGATGCAAACTTATGGTGCACGTCCGAGGTGGTGCGGCTATATACGTCGAACGAGATGCCGAACTCCTTGAAACTCTCCTTGATGATGCCGTGGTAGCGGTCCACCACATCCTGCGGGGTGATACCCTCCTTGCGGGCACGCTGTGTCACGGGCACGCCGTGCTCGTCAGAGCCACCCACGAAGAGCACCTCCTCGCCTTTGAGGCGGAGGTAACGGACATAGATGTCGGCAGGCACGTATACACCCGCCAAGTGACCGATATGTACAGGACCGTTGGCATAGGGAAGTGCCGAAGTGACGGTCGTTCTCTTGAATTTCTTTTCCATATTATTGTTTAATTGTTTTTTCTAATCGGCAAAAATACAAAAAACCTCCGAGATGAAGAAATTTTTGGTACGTTTGTTGTAAGGACAACTCTTCGTATTCTAGTATTGCTTGCTTCCTATAAACAACACCAATCCTCTTCTATCAGAATCGGGTCTCGCGCTCGGCATCGAGACGCAAGAGGATAGCAAGCAGGATAGTAAAGCCCCATAGTGACGAACCTCCATAACTGAAGAAGGGCAAGGGGATGCCAATCACGGGAGCCAGACCGATGACCATGCCCACATTGACAAACAGGTGGAAGGTGAGGATGGAAGCCAAGGAGTAGGCATAGACACGGGTGAACTTACCCGAGCCTTGCCGCTCGGCAAGCATGATGATGCGGATGATGAACGCGGCATAGAGCAGCAAGATGAAGGCACAGCCCATGAAGCCTTGCTCCTCGCCGATGGTGCAGAAGATGAAGTCGGTGTGCTGCTCGGGCACGTAGTTGAGTTTAGTCTGCGTACCGTTGAGGAAACCCTTTCCCCACAAGCCGCCCGAGCCAATGGCAATCTTCGATTGGTTGATGTTGTAACCCACACCCGAAGGGTCATCCTTCAAGCCCAGCAAAACCTCGATACGCATGCGTTGGTGCGGCTGCAATTTGCTGATGAGCACGTTGCACGAGTAGTAGAAACCTATCGAGCCTAAAGCAAAGAGGGCGATGAGCAGATAGGAGGTGAGGCGTTCGAGCAGGAACACATAAACCAGAAAAATCACAGTGCACACACACAACACAAGTTGTACTATGCAGATGTCGAACGGCACCACATAGCGCGAGAAGAGCCAAGCGATGAGCGTACCCGTCATATTAACCCCAAAGATACCCCAAGCATATCTTAGACGCTTGCCATAAACACCCACCATGAGTGCGGTAAAAAGGGGAATGAGCAAGAATACAATAAACTCGCCCACACACACGGGCATCGACGCAAAGAAATTAGCCCCCTGTCCCACCCCAATGACGAAGTAGAGCACAGCACACACACCTACCGCGAGGAGCGAGCCGGTCATACCTTCACGGTAGAGCACAAGAAAGAACGAGCAGTAGACAAGCGCCGAGCCGGTCTCGTTCTGCAACACGATAAGCAGCATGGGCAACACGATGACGGCAAGCATCTTTACCATATCGCTGCGCCGTTCCATAGAGAAGCCATAGGTACTCAACAAACGGGACAGGCATAGAGCAGTGGCAAACTTGGAGAACTCGGCAGGCTGTATCCGAATGGGGCCAAAGGCAAGCCACGAGTGGGAGCCCTTGATATCAGGCGCCACGAAAATCGTGACGATAAGGAGTAGAATGAAACCAATATAGATGGGATAGGCCAACATCTCGTAGTATTTCTTTTCGATATTGAGTAGCACGAGCGCAAGCACCAAAGCACAGCCTATCCATAGCAGTTGCTTACCGGTAAAGGTACCGAAGCGCAAGAAGTCAGGGTCGCCGAAGTCATACGTGGCGCCACAGATGCTGAGCCAGCCAAAGGTGATTAGCACGAAATAGAGAACAATGGTTACCCAGTCTATCGACCTCCACAAATTAACGTTCCTGATTGCCATAGTAGATAGTGCGTTGCTGAATGTTTGTTGCCTTCTTCTCACTCTCCTCGCTCAGTGTACCGGTGAGATACCGCTCCATGATGAGTGCTCCGATGGGCACACCATACACAGCACCGAAGCCACCATTCTCGACATACACAGCCACGGCAATCTTAGGATCGTTCATCGGAGCAAAGCCCATGAAGGCCGAATGGTCCTTACCCTTGTTTTGCGCTGTACCGGTCTTGCCACACACCTCTATGTCAGGTAGGTTGGCTGCAGCACAGGTTCCATTCAAAACCGCCTCGCGCATGCCCTGCACCACGGTCTCGTAGTGCCGTTTCTCGACCATCGTATACTTCGGAGTAGTGTAGAGACTATCGATTGACTCACCCTCTATACTCTTCACAATGTGAGGAGTGATGTAATACCCTCGGTTGGCAATCGTGGCTCCGAGATTGGCAATCTGCAAAGGAGTGAGTGTCACCTCGCCCTGACCGATGGAGATGGAGACGATGGTGAGTCCGTTCCAACGTTTACCATACCACTTGTCATAGAAGGCTGAGTTGGGGATGAAGCCGCGTGCCTCGCCCGGGAGGTCAATGCCCAAGCGGTAACCGAAGCCCATAGCCACCATATGGTCTTTCCAACAGGTGAGAGCCGCCTGCGACGATCCGTACTTATCGGCACCAATCATGCGGTAGAGGCCCCAGCAATAGTAACTGTTGCACGAGGTGGCCAACGACGGCGCTAAGGCAATAGGCGAACTATGGGCATGACAACCTACGTGGAGTCCCTTGTGTCTGAAACCGAGCGCACAGGGGAACTGTGTTTCTGGCGTGATGATACCCTCTTGCAAGTAGGTCAGCGCCTGCGAAGTCTTGAAGGTTGAGCCAGGAGGATAGGTACCCATAATGGCACGATTGAGCAAAGGTTTCTGCTTGTCTTGCGACAATAGATGGTGGTTCTCGCCACGCTTACGCCCTACGAGCATCTGTGGGTCAAAGGTTGGCGACGAAGCCATACACAGCACCTCACCCGTTGACGGTTCAATAGCCACCACACTGCCAATCTTATTCTCCAGCAGACGCTCTGCCAAGGCCTGCAACTCGATGTCGAGGCTCAGCGTCAGGTTTTTTCCCGGCACAGGAGCCACGTCCATGGTTCCATCCATATAACTTCCCTTGACGCGTCCGTGGGCATCGCGTAGCAGCACCTCTTTACCCTTTTCGCCACGCAATTGCTTCTCGTAGAAACTCTCAATACCCTGTTTCCCGATAAAGTCGCCACGCACATAGTAGTCATCCTTGGCGATGTCGTTCTTCGACACTTCACCCAAGTCGCCGAATAGGTGCCCTGCTACAGGATAGTCATATTGGCGGATGGTTCGACGCTGGACCGAGAAACCCTGGAACTTGTAGAGTTGTTCCTGAAACATGGCAAACTCCTCAGCCGTAAGCTGCCCGAGAAACAACTGGTCGGTATAGGCTGAATAGCCAGGATTGAGACGGCGGTTCTTGACGTCGGCCATGCGCTTGTCGAAAAACTCTCGGGTGATACCCAATGACTGGCAGAAGACCAGCGTATCGAGTTCCTTGACGTTGCGCATGCACACCATCACATCGTAGGCGGGTTGGTTCGACACCAGAAGTCGTCCCGTACGGTCATACATCACACCGCGCGAAGGATATATCGTCTTGTTCAGGAAAGCATTGGAGTCGGCATGTTTCTTGTAGTCATCGTTCAGAATCTGCAGACTGAACAGACGACATATAAACACCGCCACGATAACAAGCACAATGCCCGCCAACACAAACTTACGGTTCTCGTACCGATAATCGTTGTTCATTCTTGTTGCTTACAATTTTGTAATTTACTATTTATAGGCAAACAGTAAATTCTAATTATCTTTTATGGCGGATAAACTCGATTGCCAGCACCAATATCAGCGTCAATAACCCACTGCATAGGGCACGCAGCAACAAAGCACCGAAATGTGCAAACGAAAAATACTCGAAGAGATACAAAGCCGTGTGATGCAACAATATTACAACAGCAGCATAGCGTACAAATCCCCAGATACCCAACGTGTAAATACCTGGCTCAAAGTTATCGAACTCATCGCGAGGAGAAAACAAGCGCAACAGCCTCGGGCGCATGAAGGCCACAAGCACCGAAGCACCAGCATTGACTCCCGGCGTATTGCTGAATACATCGACCGACAGGCCCAACAGAAAGGCCATCAGCAGCAGCGCATTGATATCAGTATCACGATCCAAAACCAAGAGAAAATAGATGTAGACAAATGGAGTGGCCAAGCCAAACAAACAAATATTGTTGAGCAGCAGCACTTGGAGAAGAACCAAGCCCACGAACCATGCCATGCGAGACAATATCCTTTCCATGTATAGAGAGCCTTGTTATTTCTTTTTTTTCTTCGGATTCAACAACTCCTTCAGCTCAGCCAACTCCTCGGCATCCATCTTGCTTACCACAAAGACGTGCTCCAACTGGCTGAACGACGTACTTAACTGCACCTTCAACTCTTTGTACAAAGCATCTGCTGTAGGTTTCGCCTCCACCACAGTGCCCACCATGACACCCTCGGGAAAGAACGAAGAGTTGCCGCTCGTCACAATCGTATCACCCAGCTGCACATCGGAATGAAGGGAAAGATCATGCAACGTAGCATATAAGGGGTCGCCACCATGCCACTGAAGAATACCTATATCCTTGCTTCCGAGCACCTTACAGCTGGTATAGCTATCATCATTGAGCAATGGCATCACCAACGAATAGCGTTCCGTACACTTATACACGACACCTACTACACCATCAATACCCATCACACCCATATCGGGTCCGATACCATCAGCAGTGCCACGGTCAAGAGTGATAAAGTTGCTCATCTTGTTTACCGACTTGTCAATCACCTGAGCAGGACGGATGCGGTAGCCGGCACGACACACACGCCTGACAGCCTCAGCCTCGGCGAGACTATCCAAACGGAACTGAGCATTCAGCATCTCCAACTCCACAACACGTTGCTGCAACCGGGCATTCTGCTCGGCCAACGCACGATTCTTCTCGGCCAGTCCGAAATAGGTAGTCACCCGATCCTTACCCTTAAGCCAACGTGCCGTCAAGTCCCCCGCTGTAGATAGGTACACACTGCCCTGAAAGCTATTGTAAGAGAACAGCAACACAAAACAGATAATCTCCAATGCTATGAAGACTATCCAATGAACATGCTTGTAAAGGAACTGAAGAAGGTTATTCATCAATATAACAATTGAGAGTTGAAGGTCGGGAGTCGAAAGAAACCATCTGGCAGATTCACTGAACTCTCAACCCTCAACCCTCAACTCCAAATAAACTTATCGCATCAAGAACGAGAAACGATCCACATTCTTCAGTGCAATACCTGTACCACGTGCTACGCAGTGTAAGGGATCTTCGGCAACGTGGAAGGGGATGTTAATCTTATCCTGCAAACGTTTGGCCAAGCCACGGAGCAATGCACCACCACCAGCAAGGAAGATACCATTGTGGATGATGTCAGCATAAATCTCGGGAGGAGTGTTCTCAAGCGCATCAAGCACGGCAGTCTCGATACGGGAGATGGACTTGTCCAAGCAGTGCGCAATCTCCTGATAGCATACGGGTACAGCCATAGGCAGCGCGGTAATCTTGTTGGGGCCGTGCACGATATAATCCTCTGGAGCCTCTTCCTCGGGAAGGTCGGTCAGAGCCGATCCTACATGAATCTTGATACGCTCGGCCATACGTTCACTAACCCTCAGATTGTGCTGGCGACCCATATATTCTTGGATATCTGCAGTGAAGTCGTCACCTGCTACACGGATAGAACTGTTCTTGACAATACCACCGAGTGAGATTACGGCAATCTCAGTAGATCCACCACCTATGTCGACCACCATATTACCTTCGGGGGCCTCCACATCGAGTCCAATACCTACAGCAGCTGCCATAGGCTCATAAATCAGATAAACATCACGTCCACCGGCGTGCTCAGCCGAGTCGCGTACGGCACGGAGCTCCACCTCGGTGCTACCCGAAGGCACACCAATGACCATACGTAATGAGGGGGTGAACAGGCGGGCACGTGTGTTAACCATCTTAATGAGTCCGCGCATCATCTGCTCACAAGCATTAAAGTCGGCAATCACGCCATTCTGCAGAGGACGGATGGTTCTGATGTTCTCATTCGTCTTCTCATGCATCAACTTTGCACGACCACCTACAGCCACCATTTTCTCGGTACGGCGGTCGAGGGCCACCACGGAAGGCTCATCCACCACAATCTTGCCATTCTGCAAGATGATGGTGTTGGCCGTACCGAGGTCCATCGCTATTTCTTGTGTAAAAGAGAAAAGTCCCATGACTGGATTAGTGTTTGAAGTGACGGAAACCGGTGATTACCATTGCCACATCGTTATCGTTGCAGTACTGCACTGACTGAGCGTCACGTACTGAACCACCAGGCTGGATAACGGCTGTCACACCTGCCTTATGAGCAATCTCCACGCAGTCGGGGAAGGGGAAGAACGCATCGCTGGCCATCACGGCGCCATTGAGGTCGAAGCCGAAGCCCTGTGCCTTCTCGATGGCGTGCTTGAGTGCATCTACGCGTGAGGTCTGACCTACGCCACTGGCGAGGAGCTGTTTGCCCTTGGCGAGTACGATAGCGTTGCTCTTGCTGTTCTTCACAATCTTGTTGGCAAAGAGCATATCCTCGATTTCCTCTGCTGTGGGAGCTTTGGTGGTTGCAGTCTTGCAATCCTCGGCAGTCTCGGTCTTGAGGTCGCGGTCCTGTACGAGCACGCCGTTGAGTACTGAGCGGTACTGCTGGCGGGGCATCTCGGTCTCCTTGCGGACGAGGATGATGCGGTTCTTCTTCTGAGTGAGGATTTCGAGAGCGTTCACATCATAGTCGGGAGCGATGATAACCTCGAAGAAGATCTTGTTGATCTCCTCAGCAGTCTCCTTGTCGATAGCACGGTTGGTGATGAGCACACCACCGAAAGCCGATACGGGGTCGCCAGCCAAAGCGTCGTTCCAAGCCTCGAGCAAGGTGTCGCGTGAAGCAAGGCCGCAAGCGTTGTTGTGCTTGAGCACTGCGAAGGTGGTCTCCTCGAACTCGTCGATGAGGTCAACGGCAGCGTTAATGTCGAGCAGGTTGTTGTAAGAGATCTCCTTACCATGGATCTGGTCGAACATCGCCTCGAAGTCGCCATAGAAATAGCCCTTCTGGTGGGGGTTCTCACCATAGCGGAGTGACTTGGGATGGTTCACCGCCTTGCGGAACATAGAAGCGTTATCACCATCAAAGTAGTTGAAGATGGCAGAGTCGTAGAGTGAAG
>JAZOPX010000115.1:0-4398 GCA_045655845.1 Bacteroidaceae bacterium | reverse complement strand
TCCTGAATTGTGAATTATGAATTCTGATGGTTGTTTAATCCTGAGTTGTGAATTATGAATTCTGAAGGTTGTTTAATCCAGAATCATGGCTATTGGGTTGAATCAGTATTCATAATTCAAAATTCAGCATTCTTCTCACACTAAGTGTGCGATCAACTCCTCGCGGTCGCCGTGGAGCATATCGATGACGGGAATCTCGATCATGGTGTATGCACCCGGCTGCTGGCGCATGGTAGCGCGTGCCACATTTACTAACACCTGGCTGGTGAGCGCAGGGTTGTTGATGCGCATGTTGAACTCGAAGAGCTGGTTCTGTGTAACGCCTGATACACCCTTACGAGTGAGGTTCACTCCGTGACCCATATCCTTGAGTTCATCTACGCAAGGTACCTGGATGACATGTGTCTCGTCGTTCACGAAGTAGGCGTCGGCCTTGATGGCAGCGGCTACCTCATCGAAGTTGTAACCCTCCTTCAACTCGATATATACCATGCGACGGTGTATACCAGTGCCTACGGGGATGGTCATTGAGAGCGCATCCTTCACGCCGTCGATAGCCTTGACGGCTACAGTGTGGCCCATGCTCATGCCGGGGCCGAAATTGGTGTAGCTGATACCCTTGGGAGCAAGGCTCTGCATCAGAGTGCGCACGATAGAGTCACTACCTGGATCCCATCCTGCTGAGATGATGGCCACCTTGCCATGCTCCTTGGCTGCTGCGTCAAGCGAACGGCGAAGGTCTACGATCTTACTATGTATGTCAAAACTGTCTACTGTGTTGATGCCCAGTGCAAGGCACTCCAGCGCATATTGCTCCACGCTACGTGTGGGTGTAGCAAGGATGGCTACATCTACATCCGTGAGTTCACTCACGTGTTTTACTACGGGGTAGGGGGCCAACTCTGCGGGGCAGTCCACATTGCCATTGCGTCGTACTACACCTACCAACTCCATATCGGGAGCCGCTTCCAGGGCCTGAAGGGCATGTTTACCTATATTGCCATATCCTACGATGGCTACTCTGATTTTCTTCATTTTTCTAAGTTTTATATTTCTCTAAAAATAGGGTACAAAAGTAGTAAAAAAAAATAAGAAGACAATACGAATACGCTTTGCTTTGTTATGCGTGAAAGAAAATTAAGGAAGAATATCACCAGCATCAAGAGAAAAATTGTGTCAATCTTTTTTTCTTCGCATCCCTTTTGATACATTTGCATCTTAGAATATTGTAGATGAAAAAATACTATCATGACTTACCTTTATGTACTTCTGACATTGTCGTTTGCCATATCGGCCTTGGGTTGGGTCTGTTTTATCTATTTTTTCAGCATTGGCTTCGGGGCATGCTGCTCTGTCGGTCAATGGATAATAGCGGCATTGGGCTATATGGGCATTGTGTATGTAATGTTCAGTGGTGCACGCCGCCTCGAATTGCGCCAGAAGGAGACCTACGGCAATAACCCCGAGTTTCAGAAATACATTGAGAAAACGCCCCTCATCATCCCTTTTGTACCTATTTACAGTGTGGCCAAACACACTTGGCTAAAAGGGTAGGGCACTACTAATATATACATATAATACAAATGCGCAAAAAAGAACTCTACGACAAAGTGATTGCCTACTTCAAGGAGGCTATGCCCGTGGCAGAGACGGAGCTGGATTATGATACACCGTTCAGCCTATTGGTGGCTGTCATCCTCTCGGCCCAGTGTACCGACAAACGGGTTAATATGGTTACCCCACGTCTCTTGCATGACTATCCCAATGCTGAGGCTATGTCATTAGCCACTCCCGAGGTTATATTCGAGTATATCAAAAGCGTGTCGTATCCCAACAACAAGGCTAAACATTTGGTAGGTATGTCGCAGATGTTGATGCGCGATTTTGGCGGTGAAGTGCCCGATACATTGGACGAGCTTGTGCGCCTACCTGGCGTGGGACGAAAAACGGCCAATGTTATCCAGTCCGTTGTGTGGGGCAAGGCGGCCTTTGCTGTCGATACCCATGTGTTTCGTGTGAGCCACCGTTTAGGCCTCGTTTCTGCACGGTGTACTACACCCTATAGTGTTGAGAAGGAACTCACGCGTCATATCCCCGACGAACTTATTCCCATAGCTCACCACTGGCTCATCCTCCATGGACGCTACACCTGTATCGCCCGCAAGCCTAAATGTGATGTATGTGGATTGAGGGACATGTGTAAGCATATTGCCCTAGAGGGGAATCCTAAAAGAGATAAGAAAGCTAACTCTAAACATCTTTAAGTCCATTTTGCGGTAAGCAGGGAAGGCTCTTTGAACTTAAGAAGTCCTTATAGGTTTGGCTTTTTACTTGCTTATTCGTACCTTTACGGCTGAAAATTTAAACAATATTTATGCGTATTCTTTGGCTCGACCTCAATTGCTCGTATGCCCATAGTTCATTGGCATTGCCAGCATTGCATGCTCAGGTGATGCACCGATCAGATGTGGAATGGACGGTGGTGAGAACAACGTCGGGCGAACAAGTGGGAACAGCGGTGGATGCCATCTATGAACAACACCCTGATGTGGTGGCAGCTACAGCGTGGCTCTTCACACACGAACATCTGTTACATATCGTAGCGCGAGTGAAGGCTTTGTTACCTCAAGTAGTAGTGATCCTTGGCGGTCCCGAATTTTTGGGCGATAATGAGGCCTATCTGCGTCGTCATGTAGAAGTGAACTGCTTGTTGCGTGGAGAGGGAGAGCAGAGCTTTGCTCGCTGGCTTGAGGTGTGGAATACTCCTGATAAATGGAATGACATAGTAGGGATGTGCTATATATATAAAGGTGTGTATCGAGATAATGGTCTTGCCCGTGTCGAGGACTTTGCCTTACTTCATGCTCCTGAAGAAAGCGCTTTTTTCGTGTGGAGTAAGCCCTTCGTGCAGTTGGAAACCACGCGAGGATGTTTCAATACGTGCGCCTTCTGTGTTAGCGGAGTGGGGGATCCTATGCGTAGAATCCCCCTTGAGAATATTCGTCGACGACTTGACCGTATTCGTAGCCAGGGTATACGAGATGTGAGAGTCTTGGATCGCACGTTTAACTTTCATCCACGTTACGCTATTGACCTATTGAGACTCTTTGCGGAATATCACCCATACCTGAGGTTTCATATAGAGATACATCCGTCTTTGTTGACGCACGGCGTGCGTAAGGTGCTCGCTGAAATGCCCGACGGACTTCTACACCTTGAGGCTGGCATGCAAAGCTTGAGGCAAGATGTTCTCAGCAGGAGTCTACGTAAGGGAGCATTGGAAGACGCTCTCGATGGATTGCGCTTCCTATGCTCATTGCCGAATTTGATTACACATGCCGATCTCATTGCGGGGTTGCCACTCTATACACTGCAACAAATATATGAAGATGTGCATGCTTTGGCCGAATGTCGTGCTGGTGAAGTACAACTCGAGTTGCTTAAATTGCTGCCAGGCACGGTGATGCGCCGAGATGCGGCAATAATGGGCATACGCTACTCGTCTTTGCCTCCCTATGAGGTGCTGGAAACCGATTCCATCACAAGCCACGAGTTGCAAGAAGCACGTCGCTTGTCGCGCTTGCTTGATGCCTACTATAATACTGCGGCATGGCAGATGATAACGCGGAAGCTTATGCTTGCTGAAGAGAATTTCCTACATTGTTTCCTCGTTTTTCTTACGGAACATAACTATATAGACCAACCTATGAGTCTGGAACGCCGTGGTGAATTGCTTTACTCTTTTTGTAGCAATTACTATCCTGCCTATATCATTGATGTTACGGTGGCATGGATTGAGGCTGGCATGTCTCTAAAAAAAGCTCCGGCCAGAGGAGTACGTACCAAGCATGTACGACCCGCAGAGGATTGGATAGTTGTTCGTGGCGAATATGCCGATACGCTTCGTCTTTGTTATCTGCCCTCAGATGATGCGGGACATGGCTATTGGTTCGGGTACGATACCACGACCCAATGTCCCACACCAATATTTAAAGCATTAAAATGATAAATTAGGAGGCTATGGAAAGATTAGGACTGGTTTGGGGTCGTTTTGGTGTTTCTGAGGAGTAACTATATTTTTAGAAATTTCATGTTTTGCAACATGTATCTGGCAAAATCCATAGATTCTTCCGAGCCGTCATTTCTCAGCTTTGTTTGTAAATCAGCATTTTGTGATTTATTGTTAAAAAAATCTCGTAAAAAAGTTGTGATAATGTTTGGTCAGTAATATAAAAGTATCTACCTTTGCATCCGCAGTCGAGAGGGACACTCCTTGGGGTTGTGATGAAGAAAGAGTTCTTTGAAAATATTTTCCATACAGACAAGTAGTACAAGAAGCAATGTTGTGATGTCGTCACGACATTGGGTAATTGAACGAACCGTCAAGTTTTATTTCCT
>JAZOPX010000114.1:0-3554 GCA_045655845.1 Bacteroidaceae bacterium | reverse complement strand
GCCAAGAATACTTGGGAGAAGGGTCTGACCTACGCTTACCGCGACCGTAAGAATAAGAAGCGCAACTTCCGTGCGTTGTGGATCCAGCGTATCAATGCTGCCGCTCGCCTCGAGGGTATGTCTTATTCTCAACTCATGGGTGCATTGCACAAGGCTGGTATCGAGATCAACCGTAAGGTGCTCGCTGACCTCGCAATGAATCATCCTGAGGCTTTCAAGGCTATCGTAGCGAAGGCTAAGGCTGCTTAATAGAGTGGCTCATGCGGATTAGATAGCAATCCCTTTGGGGGATGTTATTTAACATGATAACGAAAAAAGAGGCTTCGGCCTCTTTTTTTTATGGGAAATAGTTCCTATATTTGCACAAGGAAAATGGTTCGTAGTGCGAACAATACCTCTTCTAAAAGTGTTCTTTGAAGCGTAGTGGAAATTGGTAGAGGGTGTTAGGAATAAACTTTCAACTTTCCTCTTTCAACTTTCAGCTCGAAATATAGTCGTGTCGGTTTAGACTGGGAAACTCATCAAACAATTCTGAAAACCGAGGACAGCTTCGATCTCCAATGGCGGGCCACGCCGCGTAAGCGGTAACCTTGAGTCGGTGGATTACAAAGGGGACGAGCACTCAAATCCTATTTCTCGGAGTTTCATCGCATCAATCCGGCACGACTTCTTTTTTTGACCTTTCATTACGGGATAAAAAAATAGCACTGAGGAGACTCGGTGCTATTCTATATTGGATAGGTGTTATCCTTACTTCTTCTGTGCGCGAGCGTAGCGGCTCATGAACTTGTCTACGCGACCAGCGGTGTCAACGAGCTTAGACTTACCGGTGTAGAAGGGGTGAGAAGTGTTTGAGATTTCGAGCTTGATCAAGGGATAAGTCTCGCCCTCAAATTCGATAGTCTCCTTTGTAGCGCAAGTAGAGCGTGAAAGGAAGCAGTCACCGTTTGACATGTCTTTGAATACTACGGGACGATAGTTCTCAGGATGAATACCTTTTTTCATTGTTTTATTTCGTTTTAAATAGTTATTACTCTTCTTTATTGCTGGTAACAATAATGTGTAATGGTTTCGGACGGCAAAGGTACAACTTAAATCTTGAATGACAAAGTTTTTCTATCTTTTTTATCTTCGGTGATGGGGCTTTTGTCGCCTTTTCTTGGCTGTCACGGGGATTATGCCTAAATTTGTCTTCTCTAATAAAGAAATGTTTGATAATATGACTAAGGAAAGTTTACGAATCGTATATATGGGCACTCCCGGCTTTGCTGTGGAGAGTTTGCGCTGCCTCGTTGAGGGCGGCTACAATGTAGTGGGTGTGGTGACAGGTCCCGACAAGCCTGTAGGTCGTCATGGCAGTGTGTTGCAGCCTACACCGGTGAAGCAGTATGCCGTAGAGCATGGTCTGCGTGTGCTCCAGCCCGAGAGACTGAAGGATGAAGCATTCATCGAGGAGCTGCGTTCCTTGCAAGCCGACCTTCAGATTGTGGTGGCTTTCCGTATGCTTCCCGAGGTGGTATGGTCTATGCCGCCACTCGGTACCTTCAATCTGCACGCCTCGTTGCTCCCTCAGTATCGCGGTGCGGCTCCCATCAATTGGGCAGTCATCAATGGCGATACGGAGACGGGTGTGACCACCTTTTTCCTCAAGCATGAGATTGATACGGGCGCTGTCATCCGTCAGGTGCGTGTACCCATCAGCGATACCGACTGTGTGGGCGATGTGCACGACCGCCTCATGCTGCTTGGTGGCGGTGTGGTGTGTGAGACGGTAGATGCTATCCTCGATGGCAGTGCAGCGGCTACTCCGCAGGAAGAGATGATTACCGAAGAACTGCGCCCCGCACCGAAAATCTTCAAGGATACCTGTCGTATCGATTGGAATCGTCCCGCCAAGCAGGTCTATGATTTTATCCGTGGTCTCTCGCCCTATCCCGCTGCTTGGACCACGCTCGTGGCTCCCGATGGCACAGAGACAGTACTCAAGATTTATGAGACTGAGAAACTTCCTGCTGTGGTTCGGACTCTTCCCTCGGGGGCGATAGAAACCGATGGGAAGTCACGCCTTTGCATATACACTGCCGATGGTGCTCTCAGTATCCGTACTCTCCAATTGGCGGGTAAAAAACGCATGGGCATAGGAGATTTCCTCCGTGGCTCACGTATTGATGAGGGATATGTGGTGAAATAAAGGATGCAAGAATAAGAAAGAATGGTGAGAGTTTCGAGATTCTCACCATTCTTTCTTATAGGTCCTTTTTCTGATGTTTATCGCTTGCCTACGATTTCTGCAATCTTGACGATGGTCATCATGGCCTTCTTCATGGAGCCTACGGGGACAAACTCGTAGCGGCTGTGGAAGTTGACACCGCCTGCGAAGATGTTGGGGCAGGGGAGTCCTTTGAAGGAGAGCTGGGCACCGTCGGTACCACCACGGATAGGCTTTATCTTAGGCTCTACACCCGCTTCGCGCATAGCCTGACAAGCGATGTCAATGACATACATCATAGGCTCGATGACCTCGCGCATATTTTTGTATTGGTCGGCAAGTTCGATGGTGGCAATGTCGCTTCCATACTTTTTGTTCAGGTCTTGTATGCAGCGTTGTAATAGCTCTTTACGCTTGCTCATGATCTCAGCGCTGTGATCGCGGATGATGTAGGTGAGGGTAGTTTGCTCCACGCCGCCCTTCATACCCACGAGGTGGAAGAATCCTTCATAGCCAGTGGTGCATTCGGGCACCTCGTTCTTGGGCTGCATGCCGATGAACTCGGCTGCCACTCGCATCGAGTTGAGCATCTTGTCCTTAGCGTATCCGGGGTGTACGTTACGGCCGTTGATGGTGATACGGGCAGATGAGGCGTTGAAGTTTTCGTATTCGAGTTCACCCACCTCACCACCATCCATGGTGTAGGCCCAGTCGCAGCCAAAGAGGTCTACGTCGAACTTATGAGCACCAAGACCAATCTCCTCATCGGGATTAAAGCCGATGCGTATCTTACCATGCTCTATCTCTGGGTGGGCTTGTAGGTAAGCGATGGCCGACATGATTTCTGCTATACCGGCTTTGTCGTCGGCACCGAGGAGTGTGTGGCCGTCGGTAACGATCAGGTCATCACCAATGTAGCTCAGCAGTTCGGGAAATTCGGTGGTAGAGAGCACGATGTGGTCTTCGGCTGAGAGGGTGATGTTGGTGCCGTTATAGTTCTCTACGATGCGCGGATTGACATCCTTTCCTGTGATGTCGGGGCTGGTGTCTACATGGGCAATGAAGCCGATGGTGGGTACGGTGCGTGTGGTGTTGGCTGGTAGGGTAGCAAAGAGGTAACCGTGCTCATCGAGGCTAATCTCTTCGAGTCCCATTTCTTCAAGTTCGGTACGGAGCATTTTTACGAACTCCATCTGCCCAGGTGTGCTGGGTGTCACTCCGGCATCCTCGGCCGACTGGGTATCAATGCGCACGTAGCGCAGAAATCTATTTACTATATCCATAGGTTGTTTTATAAATCTTTTAGCAATATTTTGTTGGTTTTGGAGTACATCTCCTCCTTGTG
>JAZOPX010000113.1:0-5460 GCA_045655845.1 Bacteroidaceae bacterium | reverse complement strand
CTCCTGTCGTCGCTTCAGGGCGAACCCTATGCTTGCCTCGCCCTCCACGGCCTCGTCCCTCCTCTCCGGGATGTCAAACCGCAATGCATACCTCAGGTCGCCGATAGTCTCCTTGCGCCACTGCGCCAGCTCCACCGACACCCCTTCGTCGTATCGTCTGTCATCGCCCTGCATGCATCCCGCGACCATCAGTGCCACGACCATCATCACCATCATACCTATACCATATCGTCTCATGTCTGTCATCCTATCTTAGATGCCACAAAATTACAAAAAATCTTTGGTTACGGCAACCCTATCCATCCCCTCTCCCCATTGCCTCACGGGGCTTCTGCAATACGGTCTCTCCCTCCCCTTACCCTAAGGGCTGGTTCAGCTCCCTTTTCGTCTCCCGCCAGTCGGGCAGGTAGCGCGTGAGCAGAGCCTTGAACTCCTCGTTGTGCAGACGCACGATGATGTGTATCAGTTCGTGCACCACCACATACTCGATACAGCGAAGAGGCTTCTTCATCAGTTCCAGGTTGAAGTTGATGTCGTGTGTCCCGTGGTTACAGCTACCCCATCTCGTCCTCATCTGCTTGATGGATATACGGCGGGCCTTCACGCCGATGACGGCCTCCCACCTGGCCACGAGCATGGGGATGAGCGCCTTCATCTCTGCCCGGTACCACTCCCTCATCGCAGCCTCGCGCTGCTCCTTCGTTGCCCCCTCACGCACGTAGAGCAGTATCAGTTCATCGCCCACCAGCTCCACCTTTGCCGGGCCGTCGCGATACACCACCTGCAGCCTGTAGCCCCGGCCCTTGTAGTAGTGCAGTTCACCCGACACATATTCCCGTGGTGCAGGACATCCCCTCTCGCCCGCCCTCCTCACGCGCTGCCTTATCCACGCCTCCTTATCGAGGACAAATTGTCGTATCGTCCTCTCGCTCATCAGCATCGGTGCCGATATGCGTATGCGGGCATCTGTGGGCGACACCCTCAGGTAGATGTTCCTTATCCACTTGCGCTCTATCTCGACCCTCAGGTCATCCACTTCGATGATAGTCATTCGTCGTTCTGTTGTAGGGTTATGCTACGCCGTATACTCCCAGCGTACGATTCACGGCGTAAAGATACAAACTTTCGCAGAAAAAACCCTCCTGGAAGGAATGGATTATTGGCGACCTATGTGTTGAGATAAAAGGGGAATTTACTATCAACACTACATCAACACAAGACCGAGCAATGCGAGGCCGATGCCTCGGATTACTCGGGTCATAAGTTCTGAACTCATCATAGCGCGCTCAGGACATGCAACTCACGATACCGAGCGAGCCCGCTACGGCGGTGAGTACTGCGATTAATACTTTGAGCAATTTTGCCCAGTTGAAAGTCTGTGACATACTTGTTTAGGGTTTAGTGTTTAGAGTTTTCTTCCGCGAGGCCCGCAAGCCCCCTCTTCGGGAGGGGGTTGGGGGGGCCTCAGCTTTTACTCCATCACCTCAGATGAGACGCGCTTCAGCGAGATGTCGCGGGCAATCTCCTTCTTGAGGGCGGGCTCTGCGCGGAAGAGGATGCGGTGGCCCTTGATATAGGATGAGGGCGAGAAGGCCTCGTCGGCCATGGTATCGGCATTATACGACTTGCCCTGGAGCGAGATGACGAACGAGCCGAGTTCGCTCAGCACGACGCGACGGCCTGCGAGCAAAGCCTTCTTGATCTTGGGCTTCATGGCGGCGAGCACGGCCATGCAGTCGGCCTTGGTGACGGTGGTACTCTCAGCGATGTCCTCGGCGAGGTCGTTGAAGTCATAGTCGCTAGTCTTCACAGCGGTGCCCTTGAAATAGTCCACTTCGGGATACTTGGGGTTGCGGCACTTGACCACTTTGTAGGTAATAGGCATGGTTTGAAACGTTTTTAGAAGCCTCTCCCCCCGCCCTCCCCCGAACGGAGGGGGCTTTCAGTCATCGCTGGGGAGAGAAAGCCTGGTTAATGGTTTAGGTTAATGGTTCTCTGCTGTGCCTCGTTTGCCCTCCTTTGTCGTGGCGACTCGGTCCGCGCGGTCTTCCGAGTCACCCCTCCTCGGGAGGGGCAGGGGGAGGCCCCCTTTGTCATC
This sequence comes from Bacteroidaceae bacterium, assembly GCA_045655845.1. Lineage (GTDB taxonomy): Bacteria > Bacteroidota > Bacteroidia > Bacteroidales > Bacteroidaceae > UBA1189. Next base: position 3,362 of record JAZOPX010000113.1, on the reverse strand, counting down.
CATTGACAATGCAAAGATACTACACGATTTCTTGGCACTTCGACTTAGTGCAAAAGACTGCAAAAGACTGTAAAGTGCTTTGGCTTAATAGGCTGAGGATGAGAGAGAAATAATTCTTTTCTATTTTCGCGCTACCACACCTGCCTCGCGCTCTCGCGTAGCCATCCTCCCGACGCGGAGCAGCCCTGCACCGCACGCGGCCGCACCTCCGAAACTCCCAACTCCTAACTCCTAACTCCTAACTAAAAACTCCTAACTCCTAATTTTTTTACGCGCCACGCGAGGAGAAGTAGACAGTAGACAGTAGACAGATACCCTGCGCTGTATCGCTGCCGGGTGTGTACTATTATTTAAGGGCTTATTTAAGTATTATATATACTATGTATATCTAATACAAAAATAAGAGTTTTTACCATTCACTATTTTCTCGTATCGGGAGAGTGCGTATATTAATTGTCTACTGTCTACTGTCACGCTCTTCAAGATACGCCTGCGCCTATTCCTTGATGACATCACAGGCGTGGCGGTAGCAGAGATGCTGTGACCCCACTTCGTGCTCATGGTGTGTGCAAGCAAGCTTTCACACATTCGCGTGGCGTGGCGGTAGCAGCGATGCTGTGACCCACTTCGTGCTCATGGTGTGTGCAAGCGAGCTTTCACACATTCGCGTGGCGTGGCAAATATACAGCACGGGACGCAACTCGTGTGGCTGCGCCCCGTGAAGGTGTGTATGGGTGATGTGTATTATTTAATCATAACCTTGCGACCATTGATGATGTAGATACCACCCTTGAGGTTCTTCGTATCGGTTACCTTACGTCCTGTGAGGTCGTAGATGACTATTGTCTGTTGACCCTTGTCCGTTGACATGTCATTTATGTCAGTACAAATATTTGCCGTATATGTGACATCATGGGCAGGCATTGTCGCGTAGGTTTCGCCTATCCATCCGAGGAACTCATCACCTTCAGTGGTGGGCTCGTAGATGTATTCGGGGATAGGTTCGCCGTAGGTAACCTTGACCATATTTACCAGTTTAGCCCCTGCGAAATAATACACCATATACACATTGGCTATATAGTAAGCGCTATAAGTAACATCGTTGGCGGGAACCGTTTCTGCACCTTCTCCCCAGCCGCTGAAGGTGTAGCCCTCGCGAGTGGGAGGAGTAGAAGGCAATGTTATTGTTGCCCCATACTCAAGGGAATACGAAGCGAATACAACATCATCAATCTTGAAGGTCACGAGATATTTGTTGATGATGAAAGTGCCGCTGACGGTTACATTCTTGGCAGGCATAGTCTCAGGCACTTCGCTCCATCCGCTGAAGGTATAGCCCTCCTTCTCAGGAGCCTCGGGGGCTACGATGGCAGCACCATACTCAAAAGAATTGGCGGCAATCACCTCATTGCCAATCTTGAAGGTCACGAGATACCTGTTGATGATGAATGAGCCTTCGACGGTAATATCCCTGGCAGGCATGGTCTCAGGCACTTCGCTCCAGCCGCTGAAGGTGTAGCCCTCCTTGGCGGGGACATCAGGCAGGTTTATTGTACTGCCACGAGTCAATGTATCTGTCAAAATCACCTCTCCATCAACAAGGAATGTTATAACGTAACTGGCAGGTGTTACGGTCACCTCGCACTGGGCGCTCACTCCGCTGCCGTCGTTGGCCGTGGCTGTGATGGTGGCGGTGCCTGCTGCCTTGGCGGTCACCTTGCCATTAGCATCCACACTTGCCACTGCTGTGTTGCTGCTGCTCCAAGAGATTGATTTGTCTGCAGCATCGTCGGGAGTCACCATAACAGTGAGCGTCAAATCCTCTCCTTCAATAAGCGTGGCTGTTGATACATTGAGAGTGATATCTTCCACAATAACTTCTAATGTCTCGAACCTTCCGAACCCACTCCAGGGCGCGGTTTTCTTGTAGTAGTTCATAGCGATTACAGGCACATGCAGCGTGGCACAATTGATGTCTGAGCCGAAGGCATCAGTATTCGTTGAAGGCACCGTCTCGGCATAGCAGTACACATCGGTCAACTCGGGGCAGCTGGCAAAGGCTTCACTAGAAATAAACTCTACACTTTTAGGCAGCACGATGGAGGTAAGGTTGCTGCAATAAGCGAAAGCACTCTTTCCAATGCTCGTCAACTTTGAATCTTCGGGGATGTTGATAGCGGTGAGGCTGCTACACTTATAGAAGGCACGCTCTCCTATCTGATAATTCTCACCTTTATAGTCGGCAGGGAGAGTCAGTTCCGTTTTGTCTCCTATATAGCCAGTAAGATAATGCACACCCTCTATCGTCTTGAAAGCGTAGCCGTCTATAACTTCATCGACATTGATAACTCTATCGGCATAATAAGCCACATATCCATAACCATTACTTCCTCTCTGAAGGGGCAAGTCGGAATAGTTGATAACCGTCTTAAGGCTGCTGCAATAATAGAAAGCATACTCTCCAATGCTCGTCACGCTCTCAGGGATGGTGATGGTGGTGAGGCTGCTGCATTCATAGAAAGCCCTGTATCCAATGCTCGTCACGCTCTCGGGGATGTTGATGGCGGTGAGGCTGCTCCAACCATAGAAAGCATAGTCCTTAATTGCGTTTACTGAATTAGGAATAGTAAGCTCTGTCACAAGACCCCCATTCAAGTACAAATTCTTTGCATAATAAAGCGGATTAGCTGAATAATTAGCAAAATCTATATTACACCAAACTTCAAGACTGCTGATATGTACTGCGGCGAGGCTGCTGCACCAAGAGAAAGCCTCGTCTCCAATGCTCGTCACGCCCTCGGGGATGGTGATGGAGGTGAGGCTGCTGCAACCAGAGAATGCCCGCTCTCCAATGCTCGTCACGCCCTCGGGGATGTTGATGGAGGTGAGGCTGCTGCAACCAGAGAAGGTATAGTCTTCAATGCTCGTCACGCCCTCGGGGATGGTGATGGCGGTGAGGCTGTCGCAATCATAGAATGCCCGCTCTCCAATGCTCGTCACGCTCTCGCCCAATACAATTTCTTTTAATGAAGAAAGTCTACTAAACCAACTACCGACATTTGCGCAATTGATTATTACTCGTTCAAGGCTGCTGCATTCATAGAAAGCCCTGTATCCAATGCTCGTCACGCTCTCGGGGATGTTGATGGAGGTGAGGCTGCTGCAATACTCGAAAGCCCCGCTTCCAATGCTCGTCACGCTCTCGGGGATGTTTATGGCGGTGAGGCTGCTGCAACCATAGAAAGCATACTCTCCAATGCTCGTCAACTTTGAATCTTCGGGGATGTTTATGGCGGTGAGGCTGCTGCAATCATAGAATGCCCGCTCTCCAATGCTCGTCACGCCCTCAGGGATGTTTATGG
>JAZOPX010000112.1:0-24436 GCA_045655845.1 Bacteroidaceae bacterium | reverse complement strand
GCAGAGTGAGTCATACCAGAGCAACCGATAGTCTCTACCAATGCCTCCTGGATGATACCCTCCTTCACGTTCAAGGTGAGCTTACAAGCGCCCTGCTGAGGTGCGCACCAACCGATACCGTGTGTCAAACCTGAGATATCCTTGATCTCTTTTGATTGTACCCACTTACCCTCTTCAGGGATGGGAGCGGGACCGTGGTTAGGACCCTTCTTCACAACACACATGTGTTCTACTTCGTGTGAATAAACCATTGTTTCTTAAATTTAATTAAGTGAATGAAAACAAAAATTCTTCTATTTCGTGTGACAAAATTAGTATAAGGCAATCGAAAAAGCAAATCTCAACGTGCTAAAATGGAGAAAAGCCTCGTTTTTTTCTTTGCTAATTGAGAAACGCTTTTACTCTTTTTTCTTTTCTTTCTTCTCTTGCTCTACAGTAGGGGCTGAATCCTTATACTTGAAACGACGGATCTTTTGTGTAGCGGTTTTCTCAAAAGGTTCTTTCATCACCTCGACAGAGCTTACCTGCGATGATTTATTGACGTTCTTGTTTACTCCCTTGAGCACCTTATCCTTCCAGTTCTCGATGAAGTCATATATTTTGTCGAGGTTTTCGCCATCCCACTCGATGTAATTCTCCATAGGTTGCACGAGGGCTACCAGACGACCTTCGCGCTCTACGACGATAGACTCACTGACGCCTTCAACATTATTGATTACATTCTCAATCTCCTCGGGGTAGATGTTCTCACCTGAAGGTCCGAGAATCATGTTGCTGTTGCGGCCCTTAATGTAGTAGCGTCCCTTCTCGTCCTGTATGGCAATGTCGCTGGTGCGGAACCATCCGTCTTCAGTGAAGACGCTCTTCGTACGTACGGGGTCCTTATAGTATCCGAGCATCACGTTGGGACCCTTGGCTATAATCTCGCCCTCGCCTGTCTTGGGGTCTACGTTATGGAGTCTGAGTTGTACGTTATATACAGGGTATCCGAACGAACCTACTTCACGCCATCCCCTCATTGAGTAGCCTAAGAGAGGTGAGGTCTCGGTGAGTCCGTAACCGATGGCGTAGGGGAATCCGGCCTTGAGGAGGAAGCGCTCTACCTCGGGATCAAGCTTAGCTCCTCCGATACCGTAGAACGACATGTGTCCACCGAAGGTCTTCTTCAGTTTCATGCCGATAATCTTGCACATGAGTCCGTTCATGTGCTCGTTCATCCAACTCAGCGCACGGCTCTTCTGGATGGTGGGTAGCACGCTGCCCTTGTACACCTTCTCGATGATCATCGGTACAGTGAGCATGGTGGTGGGCTTCACAATCTTGAGTGCCTTGAGTAGCAGTGATGCTACGGGAGGCTTGGGAAGATAGTATATCGTGGCGCCGCAATACATGGGGTAGAGCATGCCGATAGTCATCTCCAGAGTGTGTGCCATGGGGAGTACACTAAGCCAACGATCCTTTTCGGCACGTTTGCATGAGTGATAGCAAGTGATGACGTTGGATGTCAAGTTTCGGTGACTGAGCACTACGCCCTTGGCGCTGCCTGTCGTGCCCGAAGTGTATATGATGGTGGCAATGTCGTCTGGGGTGGGGACACTGGTGCGGCCATCGCAGGTGAAGTGTTCGTCGTCGGACTTGATAATTTCGAACGTGTCAAGGTCGAAAATGAGTACCATCTTGTCTTTCACCTCCTGGCTGAGCTTACCCATGAGCTTCTGCGAAACAAACATCGCCTTGCTCTCTGAGTGGTTGATGATGTTGGTTACCTCATTCTCGGAACTATCAGGAAGGATAGGGATTGAGATACGTCCAAAGGGTACAGTGCTGAAGAATGCCACAGACCAATTGGGCATGCTCTGCGAAAAGATGGCAACCTTGTCGCCTGCACCGATACCATATTGGGTCAGTATTTTTGAAACACCATCACACTTCTGCTTGAACTCATGGTAAGTGTATCCTCCTTCTTTAGTGTTATACCACTGAGTGTATTGATTCTTGGCATATGCCGTAGTTGCATATTCGTAGAGCCTAGCGAGAGTATCCACGTAGTTTTCTCTCATGCGCTGCATACGCTTATAAAGCTGAATCATAGTTTTTAGGTTTTAGGTTAATGTTTTTTATTTTGTTATATACATATCCTTGTGTTTGCCCACGAGGTGCATCTCTTCGTACATAGCCTGTATGCGCTTCATATCGGCACGTGCATCGTCGGTGAGCTCTACCTTCTTACCCCAACCTACATGCTTGGTGCCCCAATCGAAATAGCCCAGATATACAGAACAACCTGTTTTGCTTGCGATAGTGTGAAAGCCCGTCTTCCAATTCTTGATGGGTTTGCGGGTTCCCTCTGGAGAGATGGCCAGATGACAAACCTTGGCCTCTCTCATCTCGTGGATGGTACTAACCAAGAGTCGGGTAGGGTTCTTACGGTCTACGGGGAGACCACCTAACTTGCGCAACAATCCTCCCAAGGGCCAAAAAAAGAACTCCTTCTTAATCATCACTTTGGCATTGCCGCCGATGGAGGTATAGAAAAGGTATGAAATCAAGAAATCCCATCCTGAAGTGTGTGGCACACCGAGGATGATACATTTGTCTTCAGGGACGATTGTGTCGTTATCTACGGTCCATCCCATGGTCTTAAGCAACCAACCACAAAATTTTCTCCACATAAGTCTATTTTCCTTTTGAGTTAAAACGTTTAAATTGATACAAAGATAGGCCACGGCTCGGAAATATCCAAATAAAAAAGCTTTTTCTCTTACCTTGCACTGTTTTAACAGCTGCCTATCTCTGATAGTATCACCCTTTAGGAATTTACAAATTAATTTGCATTTCCGTTCGGCATGCACTATCTTTGCAGCTAATTTGAAAAAAATATATCACTATGATAAATAAAATAGATACACTCATGGCTGAGGTCGAGAACCTCACCGCAAATAGCGCAGAGGAGCTCGAAGCCCTGCGCATCAAATATCTGAGCAAGAAGGGAGCTATAAATGACCTCATGGCCGACTTCCGCAACGTGCCTGCAGAGCAGAAGAAAGAGGTGGGTATGCGTCTCAATGCACTGAAGACTCGTGCCACCGAGCGTATCGCCGAACTCAAGGAGGCCTTCGAGACCAATGATAGCGCAACAGCAGAGATGGACCTCACCCGTACGGCCTATCCCGTAGAGTTAGGTACACGCCACCCCCTCTCGATCGTCAAGAATGAGATTATCGACATCTTCGCCCGTATGGGATTTGCCCTTGCCGATGGCCCTGAGGTGGAGGACAACTGGCACGTGTTCTCTTCGATGAACTTTGCTGAGGACCATCCAGCACGAGACATGCAGGACACCTTCTTCATTGAGGCTCACCCCGACATCATCCTCCGTACCCATACCTCTTCCGTGCAGAGCCGCGTGATGGAGAATTCAGAGCCTCCTATCCGCATTATCTGTCCAGGACGTGTATACCGCAACGAGGCTATCAGCTATCGTGCACACTGTTTCTTCCATCAGGTAGAAGCACTCTATGTGGACAAGAACGTATCGTTCACCGACCTCAAACAAGCTCTCTTGCTTTTTGCTAAGGAGATGTTCGGTGAGGAAACCAAAATTCGCCTCAGACCCTCATACTTCCCCTTCACCGAACCCTCTGCTGAGATGGATATTAGCTGTAATATCTGTGGTGGCAAGGGCTGTCCCTTCTGTAAGGGTACCGGCTGGGTTGAGATTCTTGGTTGTGGTATGGTAGATCCCAATGTGCTTGAGCTCAATGGGATCGATAGCAAGGTGTATTCGGGCTATGCTCTCGGTATGGGTATCGAGCGTATCACTAATCTCAAGTATCAAGTGAAGGATCTCCGTATGTTCTCAGAGAACGATGTGCGCTTCCTTAAAGAGTTTGAAGCCGCCAACTAAGATTCTTCTCGACAAAAAAGTCTTCGTATCATAAAGAAAACAGGAAGCGTTGGTGCTTCCTGTTTTCTTTTATTCCCTTTATTTATGGTGATATTCAGTGGGGAAGGGTATTATATATTTTTTTGAATTCAGGAATGTACTACCACGCAATGCAGGTTCTCGAAGTGTAGGTAGCGTTGCGCCAGTTGCTGTAGCTGTGCGGTATCGGTGGTACGGATGGCCTCAATGGTTTGCTCGAGATGTGTCATTGGTAAACCGAGATGATGCATGAAAATATAGGCATCGGAAAGCGAGAAGGCGCTCTCATAGTTGCGGCATATCTCTCCTGTCATATAATTTCGCACCATATGCAACTCTTCATTAGATATGGACTCGGTATGTAGGCGCAACATCTCATGACGCACCTCATCGATAACCTCTTGTGCCTTACCTGCTTGTGCCTCACAGTGTATCATGAACATCACTTGTGGAGTGTTGGTGACGAGATCAGCACCGATATGGTAGGTGTACCCCTTTTCTTCTCGGATATTCTTCATCAGACGACTACCAAAATATCCACCAAGAATGGTGGTAAGTACACGCATCGGAAGGTAGTCCGGGTCGTTCACATCCATCAGTAGGCATCCCAATCGGATACTATCCTGCACAGCACCTTCGAGTTGGTAATCGAGCGGGGCAGGAGAGATGTGAGGACAAAGCGGCTGGAGCTCTACTTTGGCTCCTTGACCTGCGGCTTCAGACGCTCCCCATACGTCGTTCCCAAACAACGTCTCAACACATGAAAGCACTATATCATCCACGTCCCCAGAGAGGTAGATGCTACAGGTACTCGACCCATAGTAGTGACGGTAAAAGTCTACGATATCGGAATTCTGTAAGGTGTCGTAATCTTCAGGGTGGGGCTGCAAGCCGCAGGGATGGTGGTCTCCATATATGCTACTGCGTAAAGCACGCATGGCTATGACATCGCCCTTCTTGAGATTGACGAGTAGCTGAGCCTTGTTATTGGCGCACACCGTAGTAAACTGTTTTTCGTCATAGGTGGGCTCGGTAAGCATGCACCGAACTAGCTCCATCGTAACTGAGAAGTGTTTCTTGAGCGTATATAAGGTAACAAAAGTTCGGTTCATCGCTACGCTCAGCTCAAGCCATGCTCCGTAGTAGTCGAGGCGTTCGGCAAACTCGGCTGCAGTATACCCACGGCATCCTTCTCGTAGCATACGGCAGGCAAAGAGCGCTTGTAGCTTGCGTGCTTGATGATACTGTCCTACGGAGAAAACGAAGTCAATGCGCACGGCATCCAACCCTACGGCCTCTATGACGTACATGGGGATGCCATTACATAGCACGCGCTCGATAGGCTTGCGAAAAGCAAACGAAGTGGGTTGGATCTGGGGTGGGGTGCTACGGTCGAGCATTACTTACCAATCAAAAATCAAATGATTCATCTAATTGTAATTCCTCGACGGGGTTGTTCATGAGGATTTGCTGGGCACAAGGATCGAAATCTTCAGGGATGTTGAATTTCTCTTCTTGTGAATAGCTTAATGACTCATCAGCATAGACCTTTTGCATATAGAGTGCCCAGATGGGAAGTGCCATAGAGGCTCCCTGACCATCGCTCATGCTAGTAAAGTGGATGTCACGGTCATCTCCTCCCACCCAGCAGCCGCTCACGAGTGAAGGTGTATATCCCATAAACCAACCATCGGAATTATTATTGGTCGTACCAGTCTTACCTGCAATATCTGCGGTAAATCCGTACTTGAAACGCAAACGGCGACCAGTACCCTCGTCGATAACGGCTTTCATCATGTCAATCATCTTGTAAGAGCTTTCCTGGCTGATTACCTCGTAGGTCCTAGGAGTAAAAGTGCCCACGATATTGCCTTCATTATCCTCGATGCGCGTTACGAAAAGGGGTTCGGTGCGTATGCCGTTGTTGGGGAATGCGGTGTAGGCTCCGACCATCTCACCCACGGAGATGTCGCACGGGCCAAGGCAAAGCGAGGGCACAGGCTGTATATCTTGGTTACGTATGCCAAACTGGTGGATGAGGCGCTTGAATGCATAGGGGTTAAGCTTGCTCATAAGGTAGGCAGATATCCAGTTGTTCGATTGCGATAGCCCCCAGCGAAGGGTTACAATCCGTCCATAATCTTCCTGGCGACCCGTATTACGCGGAGCCCATACCTTGCCGTCTTCGGTAAGGATGGTCTGCTCTACGTTGCGTGTCTGATCACAGGGAGAGAAACCATTCTCCATAGCCAAGGTGTAGAGGTAGGGCTTGATGGTAGACCCCACCTGGCGTCGTCCCACCATGGCCATGTCGTACTGGAAATTTGTATAGTCGGGACCGCCGACATAGGCCTTGACATGTCCTGTAACGGGATCCATGGACATGAAACCTGTACGGAGGAAATGCTTGTAATAGCGTATGGAATCCATAGGAGAAAGCGTAGTGTCACGGTAACCTTCGTAAGTAAACACGCGCATCTCCTGTTTCGTGTCGAACGCTTTGCGTATTTCCGCATCAGAATAACCATCCTTCTTCATGCCACGATATCTGTCAGTTTGTTTCATGGCACGTACGAGCAGAGTCTCTATTTCGTCGGGTTTCAGGTTGTCGTAAGGTGCGTTTCGGCGCCCCTTCTTGCTCTTGAAGAATCGAGGTTGAAGATATCCTTTGAGGTGCTCGTCTACAGCTTCCTCGGCATATTGCTGCATACGTGAGTCAATGGTGACATATACCTTCAGCCCGTCAGTATAAAGGTTGTAGTGCGAACCATCTTTCTTCTTATTCTTATTACACCATCCATAGAGTGGGTTATTGGCCCAGTCGAGCGAGTCCTCGTAGAACTTCTGCATCTGCCATCCGCGGTAGTTCTTACGCACAGGCTCCTTGGCGGTCATCACACCACGCAAATACTCGCGGAAGTAGGGGGCAGGACCCAGCTTGTGGTCCACACGGCGATAGTTGAGCACAAGCGGAGTTGCCTGCAACGAGTCAAGCTCGGTACTAGTCAGACAGTCATTCTTTTCCATTTGCGACAACACGACATTGCGACGCTCACGAGTGAGCTCGTTGCGACGTACTGGGTTGTAGAGCGATGAGTTCTTGCACATACCCACCAATGTGGCAGCTTCTTCAACGGAGAGTTCCTTGGGCTCCTTGGAAAAGTAGGTGTTGGAGGCAGTCTTAATACCGATGGCATTGTTGCCAAAATCATACTTGTTGAGATACATCGTCAGTATCTCCTCCTTGGTATAGTACTTTTCCAGTTTGACGGCAATAACCCATTCGATAGGCTTTTGGAATAGGCGCTCAATCTTATTGCCTGCCACCTCAGTATAAAGTTGTTTGGCCAATTGTTGGGTGAGGGTACTTCCACCGCCCGAGTTGCTCTGGCGCAATATTCCAGTTTTAACGATGGCACGCATAAGGGCTCTCAGGTCGATGCCCGAATGCTTGGTAAAGCGTACGTCCTCGGTACTTATCAATGCTTCGACAAGTGCAGGTGACAAGTCGTCATAATCAGTCCAAACACGGTTTTCACGGCTTCTCGAGTAGGTTCCCAACAACTTACCGTCCGATGATATGATCTGTGTGGCGAACTTATAATTGGGATTCTCCAACTCCTCTATTGGAGGGACGAAACCTACCCATCCTTTATTGATAGAATAGAACACCAAGAACACGGTGATGAGTCCCATCACCAAAATACCCCACAAGGCATATATTAGTTTCTTTACCATAGTCTAATGATTTCAAGCAACAAAAGTACAATAAATAAATCAATTATAGTACAAAAAGCAGTTAAAAGTATAGTCTACTCTCTTATAACCTTAACTTCTCCATGTGCACCTAGCTTGATGATACTTGAAGGGGTAGCACCGGCTGGCTCATTCTGACGTACGCCCACGATGTAGTCAACCGAATGCTTTATCTCTTCGCTAATCTCGGAAAAGCAACGAGGAGAAGGATCGCCGCTGATATTGGCTGATGTGGATACAATGGCCTTACGGAAGCGGAAACACAACTGTTTGCTGAACTCCTCACGGGTGACACGGATACCCACACTACCATCTTCACCTATAAGATTGGTTGCAAGGTTACGAGCCCCATCATAGATGATGGTTAACGGTTTTGTGGAGAGTTCGATGAGGTCCCACGCCACGGGAGATACCTCACGGACATAAAAGTCTACCTTCACTTCATTGTCCACGAGTACCAGCATAGCCTTACTGTCCATACGTTTCTTTATTTCATAGACGCGGCGTACAGCTTCCTCGTTTGTGGCATCACATCCGATGCCCCACACCGTATCGGTAGGGTATAGTATAACTCCTCCATGATAAAGAACATCGCAAGCACGCTTTATCTCTTCTCTGTATTGTTCGTTCATATATCGCATGTATTTATTTCACAATTTCAAATTACAAAGATAGCACATGGTAAGGAAAATCTCTCAAAAGATGACTAAAAATCTCTTCATAGATTGGCATTTTCTAGAATAAGATTGATTCTCTTTTACTGTTCTTATAACATTTCGTAATCTGTACGAAGATATAGTTATCCTCTCTGCATAAGTTTACCACTTATTCATTGTTAAAGAGCTACATTAAAAAAAAGAATTCTCATATCTGTTTTGTTAAATTGTATCAATATGAATATTAGTTTATTACGGGTTGACACAGCGTTGTTCAGATGTACAAAAATAGCACCCAGCCTAAAGGGGAATGAGAGGTTGTACTATTTTACACCCCGGCAATCGAAAGATTTTATCTCTACAATATATGATTTTTGTACAAAGAGTCATTATGCCTTCGTATTGTTCACAGGCGGTGTGGATAAAATGTGGAAAACTTCTCAGGGCATTTTTTTTCTATGCGAGACCTTTTATGTATTTTTGTGTCTGCAAACGAAAATAGACCTATGGCAACAACTAGACAACCCCGAAAAACAACGACGCACACTGTAAAACAGACCGATGATTATGGCCACTTGCAACCCCAAGCCCCAGAACTGGAAGAAGCCGTATTGGGCGCCCTGATGATTGAGAAGGATGCATATCCGCTCATTAGTGAGATTCTTAAACCAGAGTCTTTCTACGAATACCGCCACCAATTGCTCTATAAAGCTATACAGACGTTAGCTATACAGCAAAAGCCCATCGATATACTCACTGTGGCACAGCAGTTGCGTTCTACGGCAGAACTGGAAGAAGCGGGGGGGCCAGTATATATATCACAATTGGCAGGCAAGGTCAATTCATCGGCACACATCGAATATCATGCACGTATCATTGCACAGAAATTTCTGGCTCGTGAGTTAATAACCTTCACTAGTCATATACAAACTCGGGCATTCGACGAGACAAACGATGTGGAGGATCTGATGCAGGAGGCAGAGGGTAAGCTCTTTGCCATCTCACAACAGAATATGAAGAAGGATTATACACAGATTAATCCAGTTATTAAAGCTGCTTATGATCAACTGAAGATTGCAGCTTCTCGTGACTCGGGGTTGAGTGGATTGTCTACGGGTTTCTATGAGTTGGACAAATATACTTCAGGATGGCAAAATTCTGACCTTGTCATCATTGCGGCTCGTCCCGCCATGGGTAAAACAGCCTTCGTACTATCTATGGCCAAGAACATCGCGGTGAACAATCGCGAACCGGTGGCCATGTTCTCTCTCGAAATGAGTAACGTACAGCTGGTAAACCGTCTCATCACCAACGTGTGTGAAATCTCGGGAGAGAAGATAAAGAGCGGACAATTGGCACCCTATGAATGGGGACAACTCGATAGTAACATTACTGCTTTGATAGATGCTCCGCTCTACGTAGACGATACCCCCTCACTTTCAATATTTGAATTGCGCACAAAAGCGCGTCGTTTGGTAAGGGAACATGGCGTGAAACTTATCATCATCGACTATCTGCAGTTGATGAATGCCTCGGGAGCTTCGTTTGGTAGCCGTCAGGAAGAGGTAAGCACCATCTCACGTTCGCTCAAAGGACTGGCCAAGGAGCTTAACATTCCTATCATCGCGCTTAGCCAGCTCAACCGTGGTGTGGAGAGCCGTGAGGGTATTGAGGGAAAGCGTCCACAGTTAAGTGACCTTCGTGAATCGGGAGCCATTGAGCAGGATGCTGATATGGTATGCTTCATTCATCGCCCCGAGTATTATAAGATATACCAAGATGAGAAAGGCAATGACTTACATGGCGTAGCCGAAATCATTATAGCCAAACATCGTAATGGTGCAGTAGGTGATGTACGTTTACGATTTGTGGGACAATATGCGCGATTCCAAAATATCGAGGATGAGAGTCTGGCTCCGCTACCAGAAGATACTGTGCTGGTTTCTAAAATGAATGATCGTAAACGTCAGCCTAACGATATTGATCAATATATCGGTATGCCACCCGTACCACCTCCATCGGTATCAGGCAATCCATTCCCAATGGGAGGAGTAGGAGGTGGAGACATCGTGCCATTTTAAGCGTCAATACATACACAGGAAATTCTGTAATCATATCAGCATATACAAAGGAGGTCAATTGACCTCCTTTGTTATTTTTATAGTTAAGGAATAATGGTATGAGCACTTATATGCAAGATGGAGTGCTATGAACGGTTTATTTTGCACAATGATGTATCTCTGATAAAAGAGGCTGGCTCTTCAACGAAACGCTCATTTCTTTAGAAATGGAAAATTTCAATATAAGATATTGTATCATAGTTAGATAGGTGGTAATTTTCTTGTTTTTAATGCAAAATCCTTGCGTTTTTTATCATTTTCTGTATTCTTGGACGGAAATATGAGATTCTCGCACAATCTGGGCTTCCAAATTTATAAGATGGGCATACTTGCAATCTTTTAGTTACATAGATAATTCATCCCGATTCAAATATAGTTATATTGGTTATTTGCTTTGTTGATTATTGTTTATAATTGTAAATAATAGAGTAGGGGAGTGTGGAAAAAATAGAGGGTTTATTGTTGTAAACTTGTATGGTTATTGTCTTTTGTGATTTGCGAAAATTTTGAAGTTGTATTATTTAGATATATGGATTAATTTCATCATATTATCAAGAATATCAGTATGGTTATATGGGTTTTGTTAAAGTTGTTTATGGAATGGTTTGTATATTTATGGATAGTGGCGTAAAAGCAGCTTTGTAGAGTATGTTTTCTTATCTATTTATTTGTATATAAGTTAGTTATAGAGGTTATTGAAAGTTGTTTACATTATTATTGAGTCATAGGAATCTAAGTCATGGTCATATGGATTTACAATTGTGAAATTCATGATAATTTATATTCTGCAAATGTGTTTACAATTATAAATTGCAAATATAACTAAAAGTGTTTATCTTTGTAATACAATTGAATGTGGCATTTCGTAACAAAAGTAAACCTATGAGAGAGCGTATTAAAGAAATAATTGAGCGTGAGGGAATGGGACAAAGCCAGTTTGCTGACTTTATAGGAGTAAATCGTCCCACATTGTCGCATATCTTAGCTGGGAGAAACAATCCGAGTATGGAAGTTGTGATGAAGATTCATCAGAAGTTCCCCCAAATAAATATCCTGTGGCTTCTTGATGGGATGGGCTCATATGAGGGTGATGCTGTGTCCGATTATTCCAGTGGCGCATTGATAGAGGATCAAGTGGTCTATTCAGATGATATGACGCACAACGAGCAATCTTCAGCTCAATCACGTTTTTACCAAGGTGAATTATTCGCTGAGAATGCCGTATTTGCGCCCGAGAGTACAGGCGGTGCAAAAAATCGCAAGGAAATACCGCTTCAGACACCGCCAAAGGCACCTTATCTGTCTGATACACAATTAGAATATGCAAAAAAATCTTTGCAGCGAAAAATCGTCGAAATAAAAATTTTCTTCGATGACGGCACGTATGAGACGTTTAAGCCCTAATATTCCTTGAACTTCAGTTCCAGTTGCTCCCAACTATAACGATAAGAAACCTCACTCTCTTCATCGCGCGGATTTGATACCGACAATCCCAATAATCGTATGGGATGATGCTCGTATTCCACATTCGAGAGCAATTTCTTGGCCAGGGGGAGTATGATCTTCATTTGACTCAGTATTTTGTCTTGAGTGATGCTCCGAGTGATTTGAGTAAAGTCGTGAAACTTCACTTTTAGTGTCAGCGTATTGCCTTTGAATTCGCTTTCGGCCAATCGCTCTATCAACTCTTCGACTGTGTGGTATAGCTCTACAATTACGGCTGAACGTGTATGGATATCGTGTTCTAGGGTACGCTCACATCCTACGGATTTTCGTATCCTTATTGCTTCCACGGGACGTAAATCAATGCCTCGTGCAAAATCATAATAGAGTTTACCCACCTTGCCAAACTCACGAGTGAGCCCTTCGAGTGACCACTCTCGCAACTCCTTTCCATTGTGTATGCCCAGTTCGTGCATCCGTTTGGCGGTAACCTTGCCGACACCCCAAAAACTCTCAATGGGTAGCTGAGCGATGAAATCAAGAGCATGATCGGGATGTATGGTGCACAGCCCATCAGGTTTACGATAATCTGACGCAATCTTGGCTAGGAACTTATTATAGGATACACCTGCCGAGGCAACAAGACCTAATTCTTCTCGTATTCTCTGTTTTATCTCTCGAGCAATGTCTACGGCTAATGCTATTCCTTTTTTGTTTATAGTGACATCAAGGAATGCCTCATCTAACGCTAAAGGTTCAATGAGATTCGTGTATTCGCGGAAAATTTCATGTATCTGGTGCGAGACTTGTTCATAAACCTCAATTCGTACGGGAACGAATACCAGCTCAGGACATAGCCTTGCAGCCTTGAGTGATGCCATGGCCGAACGTACGCCAAACTTTCTCGCCTCATAGCTGGCTGCCGACACAACGCCACGTTCACCAGCATGTCCTACAGCTATAGGTCGTTCTCGTAACTCTGGATTGTCGCGTTGTTCTATTGATGCATAAAAAGCATCCATATCTATATGGATAATCTTTCGATTTGTCATAATATCTAATCCGGCAAACAAAGATAATACAAAATGACCATTATTTTCTCTATATAAGGTATATTTGCTTTACAAAAACGTGTTTATAAAATACCACCCGCAATTTATTCATAATCGGTATTATGTTTAATTATGTCATTTTTCAACAAGAGATCACATCTCATTTTGTTACTAAGAATGCTTTTTTAATATTAATTTATCATTCAATTCATTTTTTATATGTATATTCGCAACTTGAATTGTAGAAACAATAATAAAACGGTAAAAAGAATTACGACTATGGCAGTAAAATTTTATCAAGAACAAAACCAAGTGCCACTTGAGATGCACAAGGTGCGTATGATTCAGAAAATATCACTCCTCCCCGTGGAGGAACGTCTGAAAAAGATTCAGCAGGCAGGTAACAATACCTTCCTCCTCCAGAATCGGGATATTTATCTCGATATGCTCACCGATTCGGGTGTAAACGCTATGAGCGATTTACAGATGGCCGCATCGATGCGCGCTGACGATTCATATGCAGGTTCCGAAACCTTTATTCGTGTGAAAGAAGCCGTAAAAGAGGTGTTCGGAACTGAATACGTTTTGCCTGCTCACCAGGGACGTGCCTGTGAGAACATTCTAGCATCGGCTTTGGTGAAACCCGGACAAACAGCATTGATGAACTTCCATTTCACTACGACCAAGGCGCACATTACGCGCATGGGTGGTACCGTGGAAGAGCTAGTAGCCGAGAAGGGTCTTAAGCCTCAGACAAATGACCCGTTCAAGGGTGATTTCGACCTCAAGAAATTGCGTGCTACCATCAAGGAGAAAGGTGCCGAAAACATCGCTTTCGTGCGCGTCGAAGCCGGCACTAATCTCATCGGTGGTCAGCCCGTCTCGCTTGAGAATATGCTTGCCGTGACCGATATTTGTCATGACAACAACATCGTTAGCGTACTTGACGCCTCCTTACTGCAGGATAACGTGTACTTCATGAAAACTCGAGAGGCGCGTTGTAAGTATATGGACCTCAAGACAATCTATCATCTTTTGGCTGATCATTTCGACATCATTTATTTCTCTGCCCGTAAGCTTGGTTTCGCCAAGGGTGGTATTATTACTAGCAAGAATGAGAAATTCACAAAGATGATGGTTGAGTATATACCTCTCTATGAAGGCTTTCTCACTTATGGAGGTATGGACGTTCGCTCAATGGAGGCTATGGCACAGGGTCTTTACGAGAGCCTTGATATGGAGTACATCAGTCAGGGGCCTGAGTTTATTAACTATCTCGCCAAGGAACTCAATGATTACGGTGTACCCGTGATTCTCCCCGCTGGTGGACTGGGTTGTCACCTCAATGCGGGAGCTTTCGTGCCCGATATGCCGCACGACCAATATCCTGCAGCTGCTGTCGCTGCAGCACTCTACATTGCCAGCGGTATCCGCGGTATGGAGCGTGGTACGCTCTCGGAGCAACGTAACCCTGACGGCACGGAGCCCTTTGCAGAACTCGAGCTTATGCGTCTTGCAGTTCCTCGTCGTGTCTACACCTTGTCACAACTGAAGTATGTGGCTGACCGCGTAAAATGGCTTTGGGACAACCGCGAACTCATCGGTGGTCTCGAGTGGGTTGAAGAACCCTCTGTGCTACGTTTCTTCTCGGGTCGACTGAAGGAAAAAGGATATTGGCAGGAGCAATTGGCCGAGAAGTTCCGCAAGGATTTCGGCGAATCATTATAATCGTCAACAAACACTTTCATTAACCCATCCACTCATTGTCACTCCTTATGAACTGGACAAAAACTTCATTACTTATGGCATCAACCATCATGGCGGGGGCATTGTGTTCCTGCACAGAAGGAGACAAGCTCGAGCCCGGATTCATCGGCAAGAATGAGATCATCATTGAGGGAGGACGCATGACTCCCGAAGCGCTGTGGGCAATGGGACGCATCGGTAGCGTGAGCCCCTCTCCAGATGGCCAAATGATTGCCTATGATGTATCGTACTACAGCGTACCCGAGAACAAGAGCCACCGCGTCATCTATACGATGACATCAGACGGCAAGAACCAGCATCTACTAACAACAACTACAGCTAACGAGGGCGATATGGTATGGATTAAAGATGGTACCAAGATTGCTTTTCTCAGCAATGCCAGCGGTAGTAATCAATTGTGGGAGATGAATCCCGATGGTACAGAACGCCGTCAACTTACCAATATGGAGAAAAGTCTTGAAGGATTCAGCTTCTCGCCTGATGAGAAGAAACTGCTCCTCGTGATGACCGTAAAGAATGGTCTTTCCACAGTAGATAAACATCCCGACTTGCCTCTCACCACGGGTCGTGTTATCAACGACCTTATGTATAAGCATTGGGATGAGTGGGTCGACGAGATCCCCCACCCTTACCTTGCCGACTTTGACGGTAGTGTCATTAGTAATGTGCGCGATATTCTCGAGGGTGAGTTCTACGAGTCGCCCATGCGTCCCTTCGGTGGTATGGAACAATTCTCATGGAGTCCTAATGGGCTATTTGTTGCATATACCTGTCGCAAGAAAACTGGTGCAGCTTACTCGAAGAGTACCGACAGCGACATTTACCTATATAATATAGAGACGGGGGAGACTCAAAACATCTGCAAGGTTGACGCCACAGACAAGAACATGGGTTATGACACCAATCCTCAGTATTCACCTGACGGCACCATGATAGCTTGGCAGAGTATGGAGCGCGATGGCTATGAGAGTGATTGGAATCGCCTTTACGTGATGAATCTTACTACAGGTGAGAAGCGTTTCGTGAGCCGTGCTTTCGATAGTAACGTGGACGAGTTCGTATGGATGCCTGATGGTAAAGGATTCTACTTCAGCGGTGTATGGCACGGCACATGCATGATTTATAGTCTCGACCTTGAGGGTAACCTCACACAACTTACTGAAGGGCAATATGACTTTGGTGGCATTAGTCTTATGGGTGACCAAATACTCTGTAAGCGCCATTCGATGTCTGAGGCTGATGAAATATATAGTTTCTCTCCTGCCAATGACAAGGAACTTACACAGTTGACTACCGAGAACAAACACATCTATGACCAAATAGAGCGTGGCAAGGTAGAGCCTCGCTGGATGACAACAACCGATGGAAAGCAGATGCTCACATGGGTCATTTATCCGCCCCACTTCGACCCTGCCAAGAAATACCCCACCCTACTATTCTGTGAAGGTGGTCCGCAGAGTCCCGTGAGTCAGTTCTGGAGCTATCGTTGGAATTTCCAAATCATGGCAGCCAACGACTATATCATTGTAGCTCCTAATCGTCGTGGCCTCCCAGGCTTCGGTCTTGAGTGGAACGAGGCTATCAGTGGTGACTATGGCGGACAATGCATGAAGGACTACCTCACTGCTATCGACGAGATGGCTAAGGAACCTTACGTTGATGCCAACCGCCTTGGTTGTGTCGGAGCTTCGTTCGGAGGATTTTCAGTGTATTGGTTGGCTGGCCATCACGAGAAACGTTTCAAGGCATTCATCGCCCACTCGGGAATTTTCAACCTCGAACAGCAATATCTGGAGACCGAAGAGTCATGGTTTGCAAACTGGGATCTCGGTGGCCCCTATTGGGAGAAGAACAATACGACTGAACACACCTACAGCAATTCTCCCCACCGCTTCGTGGATAAGTGGGATACTCCCATCCTCTGCATTCATGGCGAGAAAGACTATCGTATCTTGTCTTCACAAGGCATGGCAGCTTTCAATGCAGCTATCTTGCGCGGAGTACCTGCCCAGTTGCTCGTTTTCCCTGACGAAAACCACTGGATACTGCGTCCCCAGAATGGTATACTGTGGCAGCGCACCTATTTCGAGTGGTTAGATAAGTGGCTAAAATAAAGCTGTTGACCAATAATACATAAAGATAGGGGAGCAACCGAAACGGTGCTCCCCTATCCTATTTATAAGTATTGTTCCTTTTATGTCAACGAATCAAGGTTCTTGGAGTTAAGGAAGCTCTTGCCCTCGGGGGTGTAGAGTGCCTCAATGCGGTCGGCATAGGCCTTCTCAATCTTACCCCGCACAATCTTCATGGTGCTGTTCATCATACCGTTTTGCTCGGTGAACGCTTCGGGCAATACGGCGAAGGTGCTAGGCAACCAACGATCGGGGAAGAGTTCGGCAAGGTCGCCTCCCTTCTTGAATCGAGCGATATCGGAATCGATAATCTGCACGCCAGCCTTGCGGCCCTCCTCGGTAGTGAGGTCAAGACCTTGCTCCTTGAGACGGGCACGGATGTTCTCCTTGTTGGGCACAAGAAGTGCAATAGTATATGGTGATTGGTTATTATAAAGGATTACCTGGTCCACTGTGGGCAAATGCTCCACGAATGCCTCTTCGATACCCTCGGGGCTATACTTCTCACCATCACTAGAGATGAGCAGGCTCTTGAAGCGGCCCTTCACGTAGAGGAGGTTCTCCTTAGACATATAACCAAGATCACCTGTGTAAAGCCAACCGTCACGTACGGTATCAGCAGTTGATTCGGGGTTCTTCCAATAGCCCTTCATCACGTTCTCACCACGAACGACGATTTCTCCAAGCTCACCTACAGGAAGCTCCTTACCGTCAGAGTCGCAAATCTTCAACTCGATAGGCTTCACAAGTTTACCGCTCGAACCGAAGCGATAGAGGTCGGGACCATTGGATGAAATAACGGGAGTAGCCTCTGACAAGCCATAGCCTTGGAACATAGGCATACGTACACCAATATAGAACTTCTGCAAGTCTTTATCGAGCAATGCTCCACCACCGATGAAGAACTTGATCTCTCCACCGAATCCTTCTCGTACCTTTGAGAAGACAACCTTATCGAACAAGGCCACAAGAGGTTTGAGCAATGCACGCAAGCCCTTGGGATCGAGGTTGCTATCACCATAATAGCATTGATTGATGGCCATACCCCAATCGAAGAGGCGTTGGGTCATAGCACCCTTCTTCTTGATGTTGCTCTCGATGTTCTTCTTGAAGGTCTTAGCCAATGAGGGCACGCTGAGGATAAAGTGGGGACGTACTTCCTTAATATTAAGAGGAATATTACGCAAAGTCTCAGCACCCGTGCGGCCTACCTGTACGGTGGCAGCAGTAGCACCGCAAGCCATCATGATGTAGAAGCCTACGACATGAGCAAAGCAGTGGTCGAGAGGCAGGATAATGAGTGTGCGCCATGTCTCGTCTATGTTTACGAGCGTACGAGCCTGTTCTACGTTAGAAGTGTAGTTGCGGTGTGTGAGCACTACGCCTTTGGGGTCGGCAGTGGTACCGCTAGTGTAGGTGATAGTAGCAATGTCATCGTTCTGCAAAGATTGACCCACTGCGAGGAACTCCTCCATGGTGTGTGCCTTAAGCCACTCATCACCCATTTTCTGCACCTCAGTGAGAGCTATCTCGCGTTCTTCATACTTGTCCTGTGCATCGAACACGATAATCTTCTCCACCGCAGGGAGTTTGTCTTTGATAAGACGCACCTTCTTGAGTTGCGTACCTGACACCATGATGTACTTCACGTCGCCGTGCAGGAGACGGAACATGAGGTCGTTGCTCTCTTCGAGCTTGATTGAAAGGGGCACGTTAGCTGCTCCAGCATAGAACATAGCCAGCTCACCGATAACCCACATGTTGCGTCCCTCACTGAGGAGCGCAACGTTATCGCCCTTCTTCACGCCGAGGGCTTGGAGTCCAGCACCAAGCTGATATACCTTTTCCTTTACCTGTACATAGGTAGTGGGCTCAAATACTTTGTCTGTTTTTTCCAAGAGGAAGGTGTTGTTCGGAAACTTGCTTACCGATTCCTCAAACAAATCTACTAAAGTTTTTTTCATATAGTCATTTTTATTACGGCTTCCCCACACACTTATATATATAAGAGGTGTTGACACCGCAGGTTTAATTGATTGCAAAAGTAGGCTTAATTCGTTGAAATAGCAAAAATATCTAAAAAAAAGGGGCGAATGTGACGAATAAATAGACGAAAAAACCACAATAGCATGTGTAAAATTGTACAAACACGACCGATAGCTTCTCCTTAAGAGCATTGCATAAAGCCCTTGGTTTTGTGCTGTTTGGGTTGGTGTAATGTAGGTAATGACTGCAGCCCCCCCTATTCCGCAAAGCGCTTGATGAGGTTGTAGGCGCTATATAGCCCCAGCTCACCAGCCTTGCTTAAATCGGCTACACCACGGGCATTCTCACCGAGAAAAATGTAGGTAAGACCGCGATTATAATAGGCTTCGGCCAAGTTGGGCTCGAGGTCAATAGCCTCATTGTAGCTCTCAATGGCAGCATGATAGTCCTTGAGTTGACTTAACACATATCCTCTATTGTAATAGGTATAAGCAAAGTCTGGAGCAAGGTCAATAGCTTTATTAAAATCAGCAAGGATGATTTGGTATTCGTTTAGTCGGGTATCTACCACAAAGTCATTGGGTGATGTAGAGGGTTGTTCTTCTCTATTCTCTCCAATGGCGCGTAGTATCTCCACCTGTTTGTAGCGTACCACAGCACGAGCATAATAAGATAGCCACATGGTACCATCGGCAACTATAGCTTGCGTAAAGTCATTGATAGCTCCCTCAAGGTCTTGTACCAGATAGAAGTCTAATCCACGGGCAAAGTAGTGGATAGCAT
Organism: Bacteroidaceae bacterium; assembly: GCA_045655845.1. Taxonomy (GTDB): domain Bacteria; phylum Bacteroidota; class Bacteroidia; order Bacteroidales; family Bacteroidaceae; genus UBA1189. Next base: position 4,816 of record JAZOPX010000112.1, on the reverse strand, counting down.
CTTCATCTCCATCGAATGAAAACTTTGCTGTCCGTGCATTGATGTCATCGAAATGAAAATCTATCTGCTTCTTGTCTATCGGTTGCTCTGAAGCGGTGACAAGCAAGGGCAGAGGAAGTTCTCCTGTCTGCTTTATGCTTTCCAAGTAGTGATGATAGTGTATGATGCGTCCAACTTCACTCTCTTTGTTATAGTATGTGAGTGCAAAGAGTGGTTGCAGAGCGACATACACATTGCGATTCTGCACCTTTCCGCGGTAGGATGAGGAGAATTCGCTATCCCCCATACTATCGTCGGCCACCACCAAGCGACGATATTTCTTGATGTTTTTATCTGTCTCTTTTCGTGTATTGCTTTCGTCTTCATTCTCCTGTTCATTATGGCTTGTCTTACCTGCCAGCAGTCTATTCTGCTCCTCCATTTGCGCACGCAATACCACGAGTTCGTCCAGCTCGGCTTCCTTCAAGTTACCTTGTTGGCGACGTACATTAGCACGGCATTGATATCCATAAAGGAATTTGGGATACTCTTCGAGCACTCGATTCAGGTCCTTCTCGGCACCTTCGAGGTCGCCAGTTTGCATCAATAGCAAAGCACGGTTAAATATGGCCATCGTGTTGTCAGGTTCATATTCAATTACCACATTGAAGTCCTCAATAGCTCGGTTATCATCGCCCACCTGGGCACGTAGTAAGCCTCGATTGTAGCGCCCCAACACATTGTTGGGTTCGAGGTCTATAGCCAGGTCGTAGTCTTCCATTGCACCTCGCAGTTCTTGGCGGTGATATCTAGTCAGTGCACGGTTGATGTAGTAGTTGCTCTTAGGGGTAAGGTGAATGGCATAGGTCAAATCGGCCTCTGCCTCCTCATAGTTCTCCTGTTGTAAATAGACGAGGGCTCGCGTTGCATAGACCTCAGAGTCGTATTTGTTTATCTTCAGCGAGGTTCTCAGGTCGTTCAGTGCAGCTGCAGTGTCCTCACGCTGTATATGCACTTGGGCACGCATATTCCATGCCGGGGCATAGCTGGGTACGATGCTGACGATAGTATCGAGCACTCCGATAGCATTATCATAGGCTTTTAGGTGGGCATAGCAAAGAGCAAGGTTGTACCAGAACTCCTCGTTTTCGGGTGCATGGCTCAAGGCATTGCGATAGTCGCCTATGGCCTCTGCGTATTTTCCTTGATTCGCACGTGCGAGTCCGCGCAACTGATGGCAATCCACTACAAAAGGATTGCGGATGATGGCTTCGGTACAGTCGGCCTCTGCACCTGTAAAATCGTCCAGATAGTATTTGGCCAATCCACGAAAGAAATAGGGTTCGTAAAGGTATGGCTTAGCGTTGACAACCTGATTGAAGTATTGGATGGAAAGCACATAATCGCTGAAGTATAGCGCATTACGCCCCACCCTCATCATATGGTCGGTGTTCACTTGTGCCATGGATAGCAATGCACTCCAAAGGTACAAGCAGAAAAGCAATTTACGTCTAAACACTAATCTCTTAGCCCTAAACAAGGAACTTACTTCTTCGCCACTTTGACTTTATAGTCGCAACGTACCTTACCCGAGAGCAAGGCATTGAACTTGGCCTTGTTCATCTGACGGCGGAGCGGCGAGATGCGGTCGGTGAACACTTTACCCTCCAAGTGGTCGAATTCGTGCTGGATGACGCGAGCCAAGAAGCCTTCAACCCATTCGTCGTGCTCCACGAAGTCTTCGTCGACATACTGTATGCGTACCTTTTCGGCACGGGGAACCTTTTCGTGTATGCCGGGAAGGCTGAGGCACCCCTCGTCCATAAGAATAGTCTCGCCCTCCTCCTCTACGATGTAGCCATTGATGTAGGCACGCTTGAAGTCGGCATACTCGGGCATATCTTCTGCCAGGGGGGTAAGGTCTACGATGACCACGCGAATGGGCAAGCCAATCTGAGGAGCAGCCAAGCCCACTCCATCGGCACGTTCATTGGTTTCAAACATATTTTGAACCAGTTCCTTCAATTCGGGATAGTCAGGAGTGATATCCTCGGCTTCTTTTCTCAATACGGGTTGACCGTAGGTATAGATGGGAAGTATCATTATGATTTACTGTTTTACTGATTATAATTTAAATTTTCGGCTATCCATATAGCTTTGCAGGATGATGGTGGCGCTGATTTCGTCCACGAGTTCCTTACGCTGGCGATCCTTCTTTTTCAGTCCTCCATCGAGCATGGCCTGATGAGCAAGTACTGAGGTAAATCGCTCGTCGACATATTCTACAGGGATGTCAGGAAGCACCTTGCGCAGTCGATTCACAAAAGGAGTGATACGAACCATGTTTTCCGAAGGCTCATTGTTCATCTGCTTGGGCAGCCCCACCACGATGCGTTCTACGGGTTCGCGCTTCACATAGTCGAGGATGAAGTCCATCAACGTATGTGTGGGCACCGTAGTCAAACCGTTGGCTATGAGCTGTAACACATCGGTCACAGCCAACCCTGTACGTTTCTTTCCGTAGTCGATTGCTAATATGCGTGCCATAACTCCTGCAAATATACAAAAGTAATGTGATAAAAGATTATAAAAAAACATAATAAAGGGCGACCTAAGGGTCACCCTTTATGTATGCATAGGTCTACGAATTACTTGTTCAAGAGAATCCATGAGCCCTGGAAGTCGGCACGGCTCGGATACTTAGTCTTGAATGCCTCGCGCGCCTTGGCAGCCTCGGCCTTTGTATCGTACGAGCCGATGATAACGCGGAACATATTCTTCTGTACGTTCTTCACGATGCCTGCAGCATAGCCCTCACCTACGAGATACTCTCTCAGGTTCTGCGCATTGGCCTGCAAAGAGAAACTGCCGCATACAACGCTATATGCCTTCAAGTCTCCGCTAACAGATACCACTTGTTCCTGACGTACGGGAGCCGAGTCATAATTTTCCTCTACGGGAGTTGCTTCAACGGGAGTCACCTGCATGGGTGCATTCACCTGCACTTGAGTGGTCTCTTGTGCTTTGGCTTTTTCGTATGCTTGCTTATAAGCGCCTTCCTTAGTCTTACATGAGGTAAACACGAGCGCCACGCTCAACAATCCGAACAATACACTTTTCTTCATATCCAAATTTATTAAGTTAGTTATGTTTGTCTTTTACAAATCTTCGCAAAGGTAATATTTTTTTTCCTAACTCTTGGCTTCTTGTCGATTAATTTGTACCATAGCTGCAAATTTACAACAATTTATAACATTTTACAATGAATTTTCAATGCCTTCTCCCCTCCTTGCACCTATCAGCTTTTTCTTTTTTTCATCTTCAAGCAATTACGCATTGCCGCACGTACTCCGGGCGAGTAATACTCCACCTCCATATTTCTTACGATGCACAAGAATTCCTCGTGTAAGAAATTGTCGGCATGGCTCATGCGCCCAGCCAGTTTCATGGCTAATGCTTGTACTCCAGCTGATGAGTGAGGGCTTACCATCGTATCCAGTAGGAAATTATAGAACCGTCCATCCCATTCCTCAGCATCGGGCATGTGGTAACAGATGCTTAGTAGTAGTCGTCTTACACCGTCTGAAACATCTGTCTGCATAGCGAGTTCCGTCAATTTTGTTCGCTCGGCATATAGGAGCGAAGGTTCTTTCTCGCTCACTTTCTCGAGCACCCATGCTGCCCGCCAACGCAGCTTCTCGCACTCGTCATACAGGAGTGCACACAATGCGCCAAGCAGATTCGCATCGGTCGTAGCCTCATGGGCAAGTGCCAGAGTGAACTCCTTGTCGGGACGTCCCGATAAGCTTTTACGCAATGTTGCCGACGTTGCTTGCATAAAAAAGCGTAGTAAAAGAGTACGTACTATTTTATCCTATAGGCCTTGAGCGCTTCCAATGAGCCATTGAAGACATTCAAGTCGACATTGGATTCTATCCCGGGTACCACGCCATAGTCGGTATGTTGCCAGAATTGCCATGTACCCTCATAGGTGAGTAGGTCTACGTAGTAGTGGGCTATCCAGAGCGGATAGGCATCAAACTCGGGCCCGTCGAGATAGCGTTTCTTATACTTGTATGAGGTATAGATGATAGGTTTCACGCCATAATGCAGCTCCAGACGTTGAAGGAACAGCTTGAGGTCGGCTTGCATCTGTGCCACATCCTTCGGCTTGCGTTCAATGTCGAGTACGGGAGCAAGGTCGCCCTTTTTCAGTGTGACTTGCGAGATGAAGAAGTCGGCTTGACGTATGGGGTCGGTGTTAGGGTTGTAGAAGTGATAGGCACCACGAATGAGTCCGGCCTCCTTGGCCTGACTGAAATTCTCATCGAAGCGACGGTCTTTATAGTCGCCTCCCTCGGTTGCCTTTATGAAAGCAAAACGGATGGGATACTTCTCTTTTTCAGTAGCCTTGACCGCATCCCAATCTATCGTGCCTTGGTGGTGCGACACGTCGATGCCGTGCACCTTATAGTTCAGGGGTAGACATACCCCATACCCCTTGAATCCGTAGCAGGGTTTCCAGCGATAGCTGTAGGGGCGGATGAAGAAATAGTAGAAGAAGCCCAACAGTGCCATGGCCACAATGCCCGTGAGCAGCCAATGCATGAGTTCTGACTGGCGTATCCTTGCCCAACGGCGCATACGCTCCCTCTTGCGCAATGCTTCGCGCTTGGCTTGCTCTTTGGCTTTGGCCTTCGCCTTGGCAGCCTTGAGCTTCTCCTTTTCGGACATCGGCTTGCGCTTACCTGCCGTGGTCTTCCTGGTCGCAGGCTTGACTTTATCTCCGGTCATCCGAATGGTAGTGGTGCGTACGGTGGAACTCATTTAAGTGGAA
>JAZOPX010000111.1:0-12743 GCA_045655845.1 Bacteroidaceae bacterium | reverse complement strand
GCCAGGGCGGTAGTACCCTGTGAATAGTCACCGGCAGCACTCTGTGCAAAGGTCACTGCTGTACCTGCCAGCAGCATGAGGGCGAGCGTCTTCATACGCTTGCCGGACGCATGGCGTCTCAAAAAGTTCTTTACATTTTTAAGCATTTCAATGAGTTTTGTTTTGTTAATGAATCACTCTTCTGCAGTTGAGCCGTTATATTGCTATGTCTGATAGCCGAAGAAAGCGGGGAAAACGATGGAGGCACCGATGATAAAAAGGATAGCCCCGACCAGCATCATGATTTCCTTGATGATGCCCTCCTCGCGGAGGTTCATCTTGATATAAATCTGTAGGCTGGCATAGATGACCACGATGGCTGCTATGGCATAGATGAGATAGAGCACATAGAGCATGAGGGTCACCACATAGTCGTGCATGAGGCCAAGAGCATCGGCACCCCAGCTGTAGTCCACACCGCCACATTTGGCGGATGCGGACATACAGAGCAGGGAACACACAATGAAAAAACAGTATCTCTTGGTCATAATCCCTAGATTTTGTCTGTCACAATCACCTTGCGTATGTCGATGCCGTTGCTATGGGAAACTTCGCCGCCGAGCAGTGCCTTGTACAGTTCTGTGCCACTCATGGCATACGAACTGAGGCAGACGGTATCCTCCATGCTGTCCTGTAGAGAGGCAACCGTCTTCTCCACAATGGACTCTTGAGGCTCATCGGCTGTACCTTCTTCGGACATCACGGAAGGAAACTTCTCTTGCGTGTCATGAACAAAAGCATCCTCATCACGGACTGTTTTTCCACCGATGCGGAAGCTGTCTCCCTCTTCGTCTACCAGAATGGAGTCTTCGGACTCTCGCATGGACAAGACATCGAAATGCTCTTCGTCAGTGTTCTCCTGTCCTTTCTTGCCGTAGAGGTCATGCGCTATCACTATACCGAAGTAGAAGATATAGCCAACGGTAAGCACGATGGCGAAAATTACAAATGGGGTCATCTTAGTTCCTTTTAGGTATTGTTCGGTTGTTGTTTCAGGCACAAAGGAATAATGAAAAATGAGGTGAGGAAAAGAAACGGAGCAAAATCACTCTAAATTTAACCGCATTTATGACATTACTGAAAATCATACTTTATTTTCAGACAATGGGATGTGAGAATTACCAATCATTGCAAAACTGTTTTTTTATGTTTTTTTTAACGGGTGCAAACAATTTGCAGATGTTACATGTTCCCTCATTGTAATAACAAACGATAACACAATTATTGTAAAGTTTACAATTTGGAGCAGAGTGATCACCACATGTCGGATAAAACCGAATAACATTAAAAAACTTTTAAATCTTCAAAACTATGTGTTACTATCGAAGAATCAAGACCATGATGCTGCTTATGCTTGTATGTCTGGCAGCAAAAGCACAACTTTCAGACGGAAAGGTTTACAACTTTGTAAATGTGGGAAACAGTAGCTCATCGATGAGCATTGTCTCTAACAACAACATCTCCATAGCTGCTACCGACACAAGCAACTACGGACAACTGTGGTATGCCATTATGAATGATGATGGTAGCTACAGCCTGCGCAATCTTGCCAATGGACGTTATTTGCGCAGTTCGAATGCTACTTCGGTGGCATGGACGATGGTAAAGACTGACGGCTTGGATGCAAATTGCAGGTTCAACTGCATCGCTACCGCTTCGGGCCATACCCTCCGTGCGTCCAATACATCGGGTGGATATCATAATATGCACTATGCTTCCAATGTGGGGCGGATAGTGTGTTGGGAAAGCGGCAATGCCGCCACGCAGTGGACGGTGAACATTGTTGACATCGACGAATCGGAACTGACTGCCAATTGGGAAAAGCTGACGGAGATCGACCCCGAGGCAGCAACCGTAGCCGGGTACCAGACAGCTCTCGACAACCTATTCTCGGACAAGGCGTGCACCGTATTGAAGAAAACGTTCGCGACGGAGGATGCCGTGAAGAGCGATGCCGACTATCTGGCTTTGCCTGAAGCATTGCAACGGATGGTACTCAAGGTATATACCGCCAACTGGGCCGAGGACAACTGCGACTCCCTCAAGTCCGATTGGGATACTGACTATGCCAAGAAATACCGTGTACAGCTCTACGAGCCCTACAACGAACCCGAAGCGGCAGCCAAGGCACTCGGTCTCAACGCCCATACCAACCTGAACAATCCTACGGGTATCTTTTCCAATGCCAAGGAAGCCCTATATGTGATGGTGGAAGGGACGATTGCAGAAGGTGCCTCACTCTGTCTCTCCTCATATACAGGACATGGCAAATTGGGCGGCTATGCTGAAGGCATACAGCTGCACGAAGGACTCAACGTGATTCCCTCGTTCACCAATAATACCAACTACTGCGTCAACTATGTGGTACATACTTTCGACACTTCTGACGGGAAGCGCGGTAACAAGGCTAAGGCACGCCGTCTGTCTGACTACGATGACTTGAAAATCCATATCGAGGGTGGTTACATCAATGGATACTACAACAAGGTAGGCGATGCACTGTACACTCCGGACAAGGCTGCCGATTGGGACTACATAGAGGCACGTGCTACACAGACTGATGTCACTGTACTCGGTAAGTACATGACGTTGCAGTTCCCTCTCAACGATGCCAATACCGGGGGGAACAGAGGCATGGCTTACTATCTCAATGACCTGGTAAATGTTGAGGATGTCATCGATGAGTGGGACAATGTGATGTTGTGGGAACGCCTTGTACTGGGTGTGCTTGATGAAACGACTACAAAAGCCGAGGCTTTGAAGTCACCCTATTCGGACAAGGATTATGTATTCGAGTATACGGGCAATGATACCGGTGACTTTTCCAGCGGTTATGGTGACTACTATAATGTACATGGACTCTCATACGGTGTAGGAGGCAATAGTTATATGTATGGCAGCTGGGATCATTGTGGATACCATTACAATACGATGAGTGGCATCATGAAGAGTATGCCTACCGATGCCGGTTCACACTGGGGACCTGCGCACGAGATTGGCCATCAACACCAGGGTCTGCTCAACATGCGAGGTCTCACAGAGGTTACCAATAACCTCTTTGCCAATGTAGTACTATGGTATTATGGTGAAAGTACTTCGCGTTATAACGGTTCGGATGGTGCGTTGAGCAATGTACTCGCACAATATACCGCCGAAGGGACAGACTTCTTCAGCAACAACATCTGGGCACTGACACATATGTATTACAAGATGTTCCTCTATTATCATGTCCTTGGTCACAATCCCAAGTTCTATCCTGTGCTTTTTGAAATGCTCCGTCAAGACTCTATGGTTATCCAGTACAATCAGAGCGGTGCCGCATCGTTGCTCCACTTCTACAAGAAATGTTGCTTGGCATCGGGTGACGACCTGACTGAGCTCTTCCGTGCCTACGGTTTCTTCGAAGTGATGAATGCCCGTAATGTGGGTGACTACTCCAATGCTGTATATACAATGACGCAGGAAGAGATTGATGCCGCCATTGCCGAGGTGAAGGGGTGGGGTTACGAAGAGAACATCGCCGTACTCTTTATCAACGATGGCACAGGCGAGCCCATTGTGAGCCATAAAGGAGATACGCTGGCATTCTATGGCGGTTCTACAGTATGCGCCGAGGTCGGCAACTATGCCTCGTTCGGCAATACAGTTCAGGCAGACTATACCTACGCGGTGTCGGGCAACACCATCACGATGGATGGTAACGGTGGTGTAGGCTTCCTCATCTTGGATACAGATGATATGCTTGTAGGATTCTCCGATAAGAAATCGTTTACCATAGCCGACGATATTGCTACTTCACTAGCTTTGGACGGACTGCAAATAATCGTAGTCAATGCGGACAATACCCTCACCGAAACGATGAATGTGATGGATACCGATGATACCGATGCCAAGCGTGCACTTCTGGGCAAACAACTGGAACTTGTGGAGGAGATGCTGGCTTTGGCCGATACCACAGGATGCAAGGTCGGATACTATGATGCATCGGCATTGTTCGAACTACAACCCATCTATGATGTGGCCAAGAGATTCTATGACAACGAGAATGCCACCTATTATGACGATGCCTACAATGCAGTCTATCAGGCGTATGTTGAGGTGAAGAATAACGAGAGCGCCAGAATCGGCATTGTGGAGGGTAATGCCTACCGTCTGGTAAACAAAGCATATCCTAATCTCTCCATGTCAATCAATGGCAGTAACATCATTATTGGCGAAACTACGGCTGATAGCGATGCGCAGTTGTGGTACTTCGAGGCTGCAGCAAATGAAGGTACCTACTATGTGAAGAACAAGAGTACGGGTACCTATGCCAAGGCGATATCCACCAGTGTACCGTTGGATGGAAGCGGTGCTTCCACTGCAGATGCGGTAGCATACAGACTGAATGATATGGGAGCCGGACTGTGGACGCTGGACAGCAGTAAGAGTATGCACTGCGCTGCCACACAAGGATATCAGGTTGTAGGATGGAGTGCAAGTGCAATAGCTTCACAGTGGTACATCACGGCTATTGAAACTGGTGATACATACGAGTTGCAGGAGCTTGCAAACAGACGTCACACGGAGACTACCTCAATCTCTTCCGCCTATCTGTCGGCTGATGAAGCGGCAGCAATCGATGATGCCGTCATCTACAACCTCTATGGTCAGCGACAGAGGAAGATAACAACTCCTGGAATCTATATCATCAATGGCAAGAAAACCTATGTGAAATAAATCTGATAGTGGTTGAAAAATAATCGAGTAGGAGGAATGATGGTAATTTCTCCTACTCGATTTATTGGGTCAATTAGTCCTTATGTTATTGTGATACGATTAGCACCAGGCATATCATCAATGTCATATCTTTCAAATTCTACATCTTTAAGCTTGAGTCCTGCGATGTTTCTGGCATTATCAATAAAGGTGTAATTTTTAATAATGGGATTAATGCCTACGAATAGACAAGCCTCACGGATAGAAGCTAGTTCCGCATCTGAACACCTCTTATCAACACGAACTTTGGTTATTACTGTGTCCCAATTGATTTTAATGTCTTTTGATTGTGCTTTTTTACATGTGTTTCGTTTTCCACCTTTTAGGGGAATGAGAAATAAACGAAGTTCTTGCTCGTAGGTATAAGCATCACGCTTTAAAGATAAAAGTCTCAGGAAAGAATCTAATGTGAAAGAATTGAAATATTCTTTATAATAAGCATTCTTTTTCTTATGTAACTCTAATATCAAATTCTCGTGTTTATATACAACCGGTTTCTCTTCAAATCTATATCCAGATGCTCTTAATTGTTTGCGTAAATCAACAATATCCAATTCTATTTGCAAACAATGAGCACCCAATCCTTGCCCATGGGAATAAACCTTCCAAGCAGCTTCACTATTTTTAGCTCTGGTTACACAAGTAGCAAATAATTGTGGAGTATTATTTTTTGCAGCAGGAAAGGTATAGTTCGCACAATAAAATCTCTGTTCAAATTTGTCATTCCATTTACTTGGTTCGAAGAATCTCCAGTTTTTTCGATATAATGATGTTAAAAAAGCATCTAAAGTCATGTATTTGTAGACTTTAGTGTAGCGCATCTCTTCCTTTGTGACAGATATATCCCCAGTTTCTCCTTCAGTGTATCTGTAGGCAATCTGACGTGCAGGTGTTGTTTCCACTCTAGAAAAATACGCTGTAGATTCAGATTCCATAATTTCTAGAATCACAATAACCCTACCATCTATCTCTTCATGAGATAATGAATATGTTATTCCTAATGATAGCTTTTTTATTGTTTGCTCAAGATTTCTGATATGTTGGTTGAAATCTCCTTGTAAGCCAACAATAGACGATGTCCTTTCGTCAAATCCGAATATTATTAGTCCTCCGTTAGTATTGGCCATAGCTATCATTGGAGGAATTAATTTGTCTAGGTTGTGAGGTATGAAGGTCTTAAATTCTACAAGTCTTCCATCTTCCAGTTGTCCATCTACGTATTTGTTAGGACATGGGCGTATTCTATTAAAATCAATCATATATGCTTTAAAAGTGTTTGTTGAAAGAGTGTTTATGCCTTACCCAAAAAAGTATGTATCATATCTTCACGAATCGTTGAGATGTCTGGAAAATGGCACTGATGTTATTCGGGGGAAGAATGATGCGGTTGAGGGGAGAACCGATGGTTTTGGCAAAGATAACACCCCTGACAGCACCGTAAGTGAGCGAGGCGAACTGTGCAAGCAGTTCGGCTGGGGCAATAAAATCGCCTGAAACCTTCAACGACTTGGCAGAGTCAGGTTCAATGTCGAAATAAGAGGAGAGTTCAACCTTCAATAACGGCTCATTGGCTGATGTAAGTGTGACCGAAGCAGTGCAACACATGGCATCGTTATCGAAATTGTATGCGAATAGGAACTTGCTGGATACTTCGATATCGGTATCGCATGCGGTTGTGTCATCATCGAATGTGGCGAACTGCACGAGCTCCATGCGGATGAAACGGTACATTATCTCTTTGTCCATAGCTCAGGCGAATAGGTTACGTGCTACGATGGATGAATAGGTGCCAGAATATTTTTTGGTGACTGGAATGACCGAACTACTGGCAATATATCCGTCTACGGTAGGCTGGGGAATGACAACATGGTTGGCATATTCGACGCTACGACTGGACTCATCGGAAGGAACTTCAATGAGAGCTTGTCCGATGGCACGCTCAATCTTGCTGATGGTCTTGAGGCCGAGGTTCTCTTTTCCACTCAATACCTTGGTCACCTGAGCAGGTGTTACTCCCATGCGGATGGCAAGCTCGTTCTGTGAGATACCTTCAGTGCGGAGGATGCGGCGGAGCTTCAATGCCAGACGCTCGGAGATGGCGAGCCATTCGCGATTCTCTCTGCGGAAATCGATGTCGCGCTTCTCTTCGTCGGTCATAGGACGCGACAGCTGCTTGAGTTTCTCTACGTTGAATTTCATATTACCTATATGTTAAATGTCTTCACTGTCTTCAATGCCGTTGGCTCTCAGATAGTTCAGGACTGTGTCTATTTTGTTGAATACCTTGTCACGCAGTATGGGGGAATGCTGTATGGTGTCGCTCAGCTTGATACCGCCGTATACGATGAGATAGCAGTTGCTGTCAAGCTTGATGGCATAGAGGCGGAGCAGCGAAGGGTTGCCTGTTCCGTATGACTTCATGGGCTCCAAGGTCCAGAGGCATTTGTATTTGCCGTCAAGGAAGTGGAAGTATTCATCGAAGTCGGGCTTGATACCTGCCTGCATGTTGGAAACAAGCTCAGCGATGTAGTCTTCCAAGTCCTCCGCTTCATCAAGAACCCGCTGGGCGGATGTCAAGGGGTCGTCAGGGGAGAGACCTGCATCTTTCCAGAAAGGGGTGTCAATATAGGCTGCATGGTCAGTGAAGAAATCTTCCAGATAATCCAAATCATGCCATTGCTTGAACACGCGGGCATATTCGTTCAGGTCTTCCTCATCAAACTGTATGCTGTACAGCCAGTTCTCATATATTTCAACTATTTCCAAAGCTTTTTTACTTTATGGTTAATTGAATCGGTGCAAATATAACTCTTTTCTCTCGGTTTACCAAAGATTTATGGTCTATATTTTACTTGTAGGTAAAATCTTAGGCTGTTGGAATCTCTTTTTCTCGCGCAAACAATCGTTCAAATCCTTGTAGTCACTATACCGCCACGACTCATCGGAGGCTTTACCTTGCTGTATGCCGAGTATATATTCAGTGGCTACACGCCCGGCCTGGTCGTTGTCAAGGTAGCAGTGTATATGCTCGTACTCATCAAGGAAGTGCTGTACCTTGGCGATGTTGTTTACGGAGTTGAGGATGATATAGTCTGTGGGATAACGGATGCAGATGGGGGAATCGTGCTGTTTGAGGAAAGTGAGATAGGAAAGGTAGTCCATGAATCCCTCAAACACGCAACAGAAGAGTGCCGTGTTGTCGGGAGTGGCTGTGATACGTGAGATATTCTTCTCGCCCAAGCATCCTTTGAAGTAGGGATTACGAATCTCGTAGCCGCCCGACATGTTGCTGAAACCGATGGAGTAGTAGGGCTTGTTGTAGAGGACATAATGGATCTCTACACATTCGCTACGGGCGGCGTGAAAGTCAATGCGACGAGACGACAGATAGGACAGGAGGGCTTCGTTTGAGAGAGGAATCACCTCAACCATGCAGTATGGTACTGTCTCGCGCTGCTGTGACCGTGAGGTGAGGGTGACACGAGTGCAGGCAGGAGCCTTTTCGGCAATGCGGCGTAGTAATTCGGGGATGTCGTTGGTATGGTAGAGGAATTTGGCCAGCTGGATGATACCTCCCCCTTCGTTTATGCCGAAGTCAAACCATTCGTTACGAGTCGTGTTGACCTTGAACGAAGCGGTACGCTCATCCCTGAACGGGGAGAGGTACCAATAGTTATTTCCCCGCTGGCGGACATAATTGAAGCCGAGTTCGCAGAGAAAGTCTTTAAGGTTGATTTTTTTTGCCTGTTCGATATTCATACAATAAGCAGTTTATTTGTTTATATTATATATAGACTGGACTAAACTAAACCGTTTTTTTTAACTTAAAACGGGAGGTTTCATTCTTCATCGGCAAACAGCCCCCGTTCATCGGGAACATTCCCGAAATAGTAGCACTTGCCCAGCTTGACTATCAGGCGCAGTTCATCTTGCAGGTATTGGAGCAATTGGATGGCGATGCTGCGTTTACGTTCGAACCCGATGCAGGCATATCCACGGATAAGAGCCTCTTTATGTTGTCGAATCCACGGATGGGCTTGCCGTCAAATGCGCATTGCAGTGCGGCACGGTGCTGTGCTTCGGAGAGGTCGGTATATCCGAATTTCATCTTTCGGGGCATGTGCTGGTCGAAGGAGTATTCGGAGACCTCTTTGGGCAAGCCGTTTTCGTCAATGCGGAAGGCGAAAGGAGGAAAGTCCTTGTCGCGGATGTGCATGGAGCGGACCTCGCTGATGTTGTTGTCCTGACTGCTCTTGCTGATGACAAGCACTGTCTCGGCCTTGTTGTTGAGCTCGGTGCCGATGTGCCCGCGCACGTTGTCGTCGCCTTTGTTGAGGTGGAGTACGCAGTGGATGTGGAGGTCATGGATGCTTGACCACTGCATGAGCTTGTTGATGACCTCTACGGACTCGCTGGCATTGTTGATGTCGAACATGAGGTCGCGTATGCCGTCGATGATGACCAGTCCGTACCCTTTGTTGCGGTTGAGCGCGTAGTCTATGATTCGTATGCGCATGTTCGGGCTGTACTCCCTCAGGCCGATGAAGTCCAGGTTTTCGTTGTCAACGGTTGAGGGCAGCCCTGCAAGGCGAAGTATCCTTTCCAGCACGTTGCGGCAATGGTAACGGCTCTGCTCTGTATCTACATACAGTATGCGCCTTTTCCCCTCTGGCAGGTGGGCACGGTATTGGAGCACCTGCTTGTTGGCCAGTGAGGCGGCAACAAGTGCGGTGAGGTTGAATGTCTTCTTGCTCTTGGCCTTGCCTGTGGATGCACTGAAATTGCCGAAGGTGGCTATGGTGGAGTTGTCTATCCATATTATCTGCGGTGGCAGCGTGTACGTGTCAGAGGCCTTGATGAGGGCTGAACTCAGTATCTGTGACAGTTCATCTTCCCTTTCCGGAAGCCATGCGTCATTTTCTCTTGCTCTTTCCATAGCGGTGCTGTTGATAGTAGGGAATAGGATTGTCTTGCTCTGTAGCGGTCTGCACTATCGACTGGATGGTGTCAACACGGTTTTGCAGCAACCAATTGTCCAGCTCTTCCTTGGCGAAATATAACAACTTGCCGCGAGGCTTGTAGTGGGGAATCTCCTGTGTGGAGGTAAGCTTGTAAAGCAGGCTCTCGGAGATGCCGAGATACATGCAGGCTTCCTTGAAGGTGAAGGTGGACTTCGTGGAGTAAATACTGTTCTCCATTGTGGAGATGCGCATGAGGAAATCCTTGACAGGCCCCACGCTTTTGAGGTAGTCCTCTATAGCGGTCAGCCGTCTGTCCATTTGCTCCATGAGCGTAAGTCTGTTTTGCATAATGATTTTGCTTGATTGTTATACATAGTGTCAGCTACTGCCGTTCGGCGGTTAGCGGTGGCAAAGTTAGGTGATGCGTTACCTCATGAAAACAAAAACGCCGTGACGAATGGCGTGTGTCACGGTTGAAGTCATGGTTTTGCTTGCATTTGGTTGCAGTTTCTGCTGTTGTTGCAGGCTTATCTGTTTTCATGCAGAGCCTTTATCAGTGCTCTGGTAGCCGTTGATATGGCTGTCGGGCTCTTCTTGATTTCGCTGAGTGCGGTTGAGAGCGTGGTGGCTGTGATTGGGATTCCGTTCTTGGAGTACAGCAGCTTCCGCTTTTGAATCACCGTCTGCCATCCGCGTGAAATATAGCCGAACTCATAAAGGGCATCGAAGAGGACGGCGACGTTGCGTATATTGTTGACTGTAAGCCTTACCCCATCTTTACAAGTGAACAATGCCTGCAGTTCGTCGATAGGGTTGTTGCAAAAAGAAAACAGATAATTCGCATCGGCAAATGCCGTGATACGCATTATCTGTTCTTCTGTCATGTTGCACCCGAATGTCGGAGGAGGTGCGACGATATGAGGGGACTGTGAAGGGAAAATCTTGGGAGGATGTGAGGCGGAGGAGTCGAACGCCTTTTTCAATTCGACGCAGTCGCCCGGTTGGAAATCCCGTCCGAAGAGCAACCGGTCTGCAATCTCTTTGTGGTTTAGCAATACCTCATGTACAATGTTGAGGATTACCGAGTGGATGTTTTTGCACGTGGGATTTGTACAATCGATGTGGCGGTTCCCATGGTAGAAGTCTTTCACGAACCGTGCATACGGCATGCCGTTGTTCACTACATCTTCGCGATGGATTCTTCTTGCTTTCTCGAACATCCGATACATGATGTCCATTACATCTTCATTGCACTTGAAGTGCTTGTGCGGTACTTCCCATCTTTCAAAAAGAGAGAAGCTTTTCTTTTGAATCAGCCATTTCTTCTTGATTTTTTAATTAGTAAATATGGTTGTAGATAATGCGTTTTGTCTTTTGTTGCCCCGATAACGGTGTATGTTCAATCGAACAGGCCGTTGACGAGGTTTACCGCTTCGTCTTTCTTGCGGTTGATGATTTTTGCGTACACCTGTGTCATTCTCACATCCGTATGCCCGAGCAACTTGGATGTCGTGTAGAGGTCTGCACCGAGGGTAAGCATCATGGTTGCAAACGTGTGCCTGGCGGTGTGGAATGAGAAATGCTTGCTGATTCCAGCATCTGCGGCCCACGGCTTGAGCAACTCGTTGATGCGCGATACGGAGGGAAGGTCGAACACCTTTTCGTCGGCCGTCTTGTCGTCGCGCTCAGGCATCCATCTCAACGCTTCGGGGGAGAGTGGAAGATATATCGGTGCCTTTGTCTTCTGCATGATGACTTGCAGGCGGTACTGCTCCCCGTCACAGAATACGTCTTTCCATCTCAGTTCCTTGATGTCGCTGATACGTAGTCCGCAGAAGCATGAGAACAGGTAGGCGCTCTTTACGGTCTCGTTACTCATCGGGGTAGCAATGAGCGAACGCACCTCATCTATGGTCATGTATTCGCGTTTGCTCTCTGGCTTGTGGATTTTATCCGAGCTGCTGATTCGGGTGAACGGATTCACCTTCATCAAATCCTCACGAACGGCGGCATTCAAAGCGCCGTTTACCACACGGTAATAGTTATGCGCTGTGGTATGCATGAGCTGCTTTCCGTTCGGTCTGTATTCATTCAGCAGATAGTCAATGTATCCTTGACAAAAGGCCTTGTCTATTTGGTCAAGTGTTACTTTCCTTCCTGCATAATCCTCAATGATACGAATGGCAGTCTTTATCTGATACCCATCCTTCTTGCCACGCTTCGCTTGGTTTTCCTTATATGTCTGCATCCAGTCAAGCAACAGAACCTTTGGTTCGTCGTTAGGATTCTTGATGCCAGCCTCACCGTTGGTCAGTTCAATGATACGCTTGGACTTTATGGCATTTGCTGCAGCAAGTGTCGCTTTATTCTGCCTCTTGGCGTTTTCATCCTTTTCCGGGATAATGTACATCTTCAAATATTCGTATGACCTTTTGCCGTCGCGGTAAATGTCAAGGTACAAACTTTTGCTCCCATTGCTGAGGTCTTTCATCCTAAGACGGATTGGTTCTTTCGCTTTTGGCGTTATCCTGCTTCTGCCCATAACCTTTGCTTTTTCACGATTATTACATTGCAAAAGTAATAAATAATATTGAAATGGAGAAACAAAATAGAAACAAAATACGTGCAAATATCAACAAAATATGAGTAATATGTTCAAATAAATGAAAATAGCAATACGTTAGATAATGAATTATATATCATTGTATTATATATCTTTTATTTTGTTTTTCTTTTCATTTATATCTGATTGTGTACAAATCTCGCAAATTTCAGAATCTCATCAAGAACATAGCAACGGTAGATGTCACGGGATGTGTTCATTCTTTCCGAATGTTTCTTTGCTGTTTCAGCAAGGAGTTTCGGTAGTTCTATGCATATCGGCGTGAGGTCTGCGTTGCTCGTTACGATGAGATGGGCAATGCGAGAGCCTCCGAGTGTGTGACGGGCAACAGGTACAGGTACTCACGCTTTTCTCGTTTGTGG
>JAZOPX010000110.1:0-11599 GCA_045655845.1 Bacteroidaceae bacterium | reverse complement strand
GGCTGCTCTGCATGGTTCATCCGCGAGTTCGTGAAGCTCCCCGCTACAGTAGATGTTGCTGCTGGTCAGTTCAAGTCTCAGTTCATCCACTTCCAGGCTGCTAACACAATCACTTTGGTCGCTGACAAGGCTTGCGAATTCGCTAACTTGGCTCTCTACGACCTCTATGGTAACGCTCTTGAGGTAGCTGACGTAACTGTTGTAGGTAACACTGCTACTGTCACTCTTGAGAACAACATCCCTGGTTGCGCATTTGCATTCACCAACAACGAGGGTGTTGCTTCTGTATCGTTCGATGCTAAGGAGTCTCAGCTTGGTCTCTTGCAGGATGCTCTCGATGAGGCTGTAGCCGTTGCTCCCGTAGAGGGTACTGAGGTAATGCAGTATGCTGACCTCAGCGAGTACAACGGTGCTATCGAAAAGGCCGAGGCTATGCTTGCTAATGGTGGTACTGACGCAGAGATCGTAGCTATGATCGCTGAGCTTGAGGCTGCTGTTGAGGGTCTTACTCCCAACATGCCTGTTGCTGGTAAGTACTACTTCATCTATAACTCAGTGACTGCATTCGAGGAGAGAAACGGTGGTCTTAAGATGACTCTCTTCTCTGAGGGTGCTCAGAACCTCCGTTGGGGTATCCAGAACGAACTTGAGTGGACCAGATACTGGCAGTTCGAGCAGGCTACTGCTGAGGAGCTTAAGGCTGCTGGTATGAGCGAGGATGCTACTGCATTCTTCATCAAGAACGTAGCTACTGAGAGCTACATCGGTGAAGTTACCGTAGCAGATAACAACTCTTCATCTTTGACTACTAAGGCTTCGGCTCTTCCTGTTGTGCTCACCTCACTCGGTGGTAATGGTGGTGTTGAGGTTGCCCTCGATATTCTCGGTCAGTCAGGTAAGCGTATCCACGCTAACAACCACGGTAGCGGTGCCGGTAAGGGTAGCAATATCGTTTACTGGAGCTCTGGCGTAGGTACAGCTTCTTCTTGGACTATCGTTGAGACTCAGTACGACGTTACTGACATCGACTTCGCTGAGGTTGAGACTGAGGCTCCTGTTGTTAAGGGTACATTCGACCTCTTCGGACGTCGTATCGCTGCTCCTACAGCTCCTGGTCTCTACATCATCGACGGTAAGAAGAGATACATCAAGTAATCTCCTCCAGATTCGATAAACATTGCGAGGGCAGCCATCGGCTGCCCTCGCTTGTTTTTTAGCAATAATATAGGAGTTTACCCATGGCATAGAAAATACAGCGATGTTGTCATCCTGACGATAGGAAGGATCCCGCAAATGTCTCTTGCTATGTCCCAGCGAGGGATCCTTGACTTCAGCTTTTCTCCTTTGGGCCAGACTTTATAATGCTTTTCCCCGGGAGAATGTTGCCGTTACCCATATAGAGCGATGCTCCTGAAAGAACTGTCTGATGAGATGGACAGCTCCTCGTCTGAGTACTTAGCCGTAGGTACTGTAGTACTTAGCCGTAAGTACTGCAGTACTTTGCCGTAAGTACTGGGCTGTCGTGTTGCTACAAAAAGAAAGTGTATTACCACAAAAAAAGAAAGAGTGGTAGTGCATCGCTGCTACTGCCACTCTTTTTATATCCTAACTCTCTTTGCAGGGAGGAGGTTATGTCTTTAGTCGAGCCCCTCAATCTGTCCGTTCACCAGGTCGATGTGGAGTGCTGCAGGCTCCTTGGGAAGACCGGGCATGCGCATGATGTCGCCCGATACGACTACGAGCATCTCGGCACCGGCATTGATGACGATGTCCTGTACGTTGAAGCCGAAGCCTTCGGGAGCACCGTAGCGCTTGGCGTCGGTAGAGAAGGAGTACTGTGTCTTGGCGATACAGATGGGGAAGTGGGTGTAGCCGAGGCTCTCGATCATGGCGAGCTTCTTCTTTGCAGCTGCGCTCAGGGTCACCGAGGCGGCACCATAGAGGTTCTTGGCTACCTTGGAGATCTTTTCCTCTACGCTGTCCTCATCGTTGTAGGCAAACTGGAGGTCTGTAGAGGGGTTCTTCTCGATGGTCTCCACCACGAGGCGGGCGAGGTCTGCAGCACCTTCACCACCGAGGGCATAGGCATTGTTGACTTCGCAGCCTACGCCAAGTTCGGCACAGTGCTGACGTACATAAGCCATCTCCTCGTCGGTGTCGCCATTGTACTTGTTGAATACGACTACTACGGTCTGACCGAACGACTGGAGGTTCTTGAGGTGCTTGTCGAGGTTCACCATACCGGCCTTGAGGGCTTCGAGGTTGGGCTCGGCTACCTGGTCCTGAGGTACACCGCCGTGCATCTTGAGGGCACGGGCTGTGGCGACGAGCACGGTGAGTTTGGGGGTGAGACCTGCCTTGCGGCACTTGATGTCGTAGAACTTCTCGGCTCCGAGGTCGGCACCGAAGCCGGCTTCAGTAATCACATAGTCGGAGCAGCTCATGGCAAGCTTGGTGGCGAGCACCGAGTTACAGCCGTGGGCGATATTGGCGAAGGGACCTCCATGCACGAAGGCGGGGGTGTTCTCCGTGGTCTGTACGAGGTTGGGTGAGATGGCATCCTTGAGCAGTACGGTGATGGCACCGGCTACGCCGAGGTCCTTCACGGTGAAGGGCTTGCCCTCGTAGGTGAAGCCGAGGAGGATGTTCTCGATGCGGCGACGGAGGTCGGCCTCATCCTTGGCAAGGCAGAGGATGGCCATGATCTCTGAAGCGGGAGTGATGTCGAAGCCTGTCTCCTGGGCGAAACCGTTGGTCTTGGGACCGAGGCCGGTAACGACGTAGCGCAGGGTGCGGTCGTTGACGTCGAGCACGCGGCGCCAGAGTACCTCCTTGAGGCCGATGCCCTTGTCGCGGTTCTGGTACATGTAGTTGTCCAGGAGGGCGGCAATCATGTTGTTGGCCGAGGTGATGGCGTGGAAGTCACCGGTGAAGTGGAGGTTGATCTTGTCCATGGGCAACACCTGGGTGTAGCCACCTCCGGCAGCACCGCCCTTCATGCCGAAGCAGGGACCGAGCGAGGGCTCGCGCAGAGCCACGATGGCCTTCTTGCCAATCTTGTTGAGGCCGAGGGTGAGACCGATAGATACGGTGGTCTTGCCGATACCCGCCTTGGTGGGGGTGATGGCGGTGACGAGGATGAGGTTGCTCTTCTTCACCTTCTCCTCGTCGATGAGGTGCTCGTC
Organism: Bacteroidaceae bacterium; assembly: GCA_045655845.1. Taxonomy (GTDB): domain Bacteria; phylum Bacteroidota; class Bacteroidia; order Bacteroidales; family Bacteroidaceae; genus UBA1189. Next base: position 8,414 of record JAZOPX010000110.1, on the reverse strand, counting down.
GACCTTGGCCATGTGGCGGCCATAGGGGATTACACTGTCGGCGGGGATGCCGGCTTCCTTAGCGATTTGCTCGATGTTCACCAACGGGGTGTTGCGAGCGATTTCGATGTCTGTCTTCATAGAGATGTATATATGTGATATTATATCTATTGATATGAACTACAAAATTACTGCAAACTGCGAAAAGTGCCAAATATATCGGAGCGTTTAGCGGTTTTAATGGTTTTTTGCAATTAAAAAACATGTTTTTTGTGTTTATTTCATAAGTTATCCGTAACTTTGCAGTTCAAAATATAATTGTGCCTAATTGTAAGATGAAAAGGATAGTCATACTTTTGCTCCCGTTGCTTTTTCTGGCAGGCTGTACGCAGTATGCCAAGGTGCAGAAATCGTTGGACTATAGCTATAAGTATGAGTTGGCCAAGGCATACTACATGGAAGGCGAGTATAGCCAAGCTTGTTCGTTGCTGGAGGATGTATTGGCTATTATGAAGGGTACATCGTATGCGGAGGAGTCGCTTTATATGTTGGCGATGTGTTACTATGATATGGGTGACTATGTGACCGCTTCGCATTATCTGACCACCTGCTTCAAAACCTACCCGCGTGGCGCATATGCCGAGACGGCACGCTTCATGTCGGCCAAGGCCCTCTACCTCGATACGCCAGACCCACGCCTGGACCAGACGAGTACCATCAAGGCAATCGGTGAGATACAGGCTTTCCTGGAGTATTACCCCTACTCGAGGTATGGTGAGGAGGTGCATGCCATGCTCTATGAATTGCACGACCGCCTGGTGGAGAAGGAGTACCGTGCGGCGCAACTCTACTATGACTTGGGTAACTATATGGGCAACAATTACCAGTCGTGCATCATTACTGCGCAGAACGCACTGAACGACTATCCTTACACGAAGTTGCGCGAGGACCTCTCGATGCTTGTCCTTCGTGCCCGTTACAGCATGGCCAAGGAGAGCGTTCAGACAAAGATGATAGACCGCTATCGAGACACACTGGACGAATATTATGCCTTCAAGAATGAGTTTCCCGAAAGTAAATATATGAAGGAGGCGGAAAAGATATTCCGAGAGACAGAGAAAGTACTGAAAAATAAATAATTTAAATATAGAACAAGAACAACTATGGACTACAAGAAAAGTAATGCTCCTACCAACACGGTAACTCGTGACATGCAAGACTTCCGCGACAAGACTGGTAACGTGTACGAATCAATTGCTATCATGGGCAAGCGTGCCAACCAGATCTCTGTAGAGATAAAGGACGAACTGAAGAAGAAGCTCGATGAGTTCAGCTCATCATCGGACAACCTCGAGGAGGTATTCGAGAACCGTGAGCAGATCGAAATCTCACGCTTCTATGAGCGTCTTCCTAAGCCTACACTCATCGCAGCACAGGAGTTTGCCGAAGATCAGGTATACTACCGCAATCCGTTGAAGGATAACAAGACTGAGGAGTTCTAAGGATAAACTTAATACTATCCATTGTAGTATGTTTCTGCGATGGAGTCATCCTGAGCGTAGCGAAGGATCTCGCATTGCATTTCGCGGGATCCTTCGCTGTGGTTTGGGTGACCGGTTTTCTAGGAACTGTTGTTGTAATATAATATAAATAGATTGATAGTTATGAAATTCTATATCCATCACTTGTATCTGCTGTTGGCTATCGTAGCACTCATCGTGTGTATGTGCAACCCGCTCATTACCTTCTTCTACGCGGATATGCCTGCGGTGGAGATGACCAACTTTGCCTTGCATCGTTTGGCCGAGGGTAGCTCTTCGGCTGTTCCGTGTGCTTTGGGCATATTGCTCATTGTTTCGGCTTTGGTGAGTGTCTTTACGATGCTTGTCTGCTTGTTCCGTAACTTTGCGCTGCAGAAACGTAGTGCTGTCTTCAACACCTGCTTGCTGGCAGGGTACTACATCGTTCTGTTGGTATTTGTACTCATCCTGCACGATGAAGTGAAAACGGTCGATCTGAATTGGCAGATATGCTTGCCTTTGGTGTCGCTCATCCTCACGGCAATGAGCTTCGCTTCTATCCGTACCACGGAAGCCAAAATACTGGCGCGTGCCAATAACTTCCGTTTACGTGACTAATAATCGATTGTCGTTCTGAACGGAGTTAGGAATCCTGCGTTGAAACCTTGTAGGTTGCTTTGTTGGATTTCTTGCGTTGTCCAAGATGACGGAGATGTTGAATATTTAAAAGATGTTGTATATGACTTTCGGAACTTTTAATTTACAGGAGTTTGTCAGCGCATTCATTATTCTGTTTGCGGTGATCGATGCGGTGGGGTCTACGCCCATCATTATCTCATTGCGTGAGAGCGGTAAGACGATCAAGGCTGTAAAGGCGACATGGATGTCGACGCTCTTGCTTGTAGGATTCTTCTATGCAGGAGATGGTATGCTCAAGTTGTTCCACGTAGATATCCAATCGTTTGCAGTGGCGGGCTCGCTTGTCATCTTCCTGATGGCCATCGAGATGCTGCTCGATGTGGAAATATTCAAATTTAAGGGTCCGACGAGCGAGGCTACCATCGTACCGCTTGTGTTTCCTTTGATCGCTGGTGCAGGCTCGTTCACCACACTGCTCTCTCTGCGTGCCGAGTATGCTGATATCAATATCTTGCTTGGCTTGCTGCTCAATATGGGTGTAGTGTTCTTTGTGTTGACCATGACCCACAAGGTGCAGCGCTGGATAGGTAAGGGAGGAGTTTATCTGGTTCGCAAGTTCTTTGGCGTTATCCTCATTGCTGTGGCTGTACGCCTCTTTACGGACAATATCGCTGAACTGATTCTCGAAATCACGGCGAAAACGGCGCAGTAGGCCGATTCAGAACATAGAAAAATAGAGCAGAGATCCTCTGCTCTATTTTTCTATGTTTATGTACTCGGGAAATTATGAGTTCTCGGGGGACTCAGAGCGCTCAGAACTCTCTCGATTCTAAAATGATTGCTGTACCTCGTAACGCCCACTATCGGCTGCTACGATGAAGTATCCCTTAATCTCGGGATGGCGCTCGCAGTAGGCCATGGCTGAGTCTGCTCCCAAGACCATGAAGGCGGTAGCCAAGGCATCGGCACGCATGCAGTTGTCGGCAATGACGGTGGCCGAGAGTAGGGAGTGCTGCACGGGATAGCCGCTGCGTGGGTCGATGGTGTGGGCATACTTTACGCCATCCTTATAGTAGAAGTTACGATAGTTGCCCGAGGTGGCGATGGCGCAGTCGGTGAGACGGAGCACGGTCTGTAGCTCTTGGCTCACAGAAAGCGAGTCATCTACGGGCTTGGTGATGCCGATACCCCAAGGATTGCCGTTCTTGTTGTGCCCCTTCACTACTACTTCGCCACCAATCTCTACCATATAGTTCTTGATGCCATGGCTGTCGAGCACGCGGGCCACGCAGTCACTGCCGAAGCCCTTGGCAATAGCGCTGAAGTCGAGCTGCATACGCTCATCGGCTTTGCTAACTTGCTTGCCGTCGAGTACTATACGGTCGAACCCGACGAGTTGGCATAGGCTGTCAATGGTGGCGCTGCTGACATCTGCCCCCTTCTTGAAACCGAATCCCCAGGCATTGACCAAAGGTGCTACCGTGGGATCGAAGGCTCCGTGGCTCTCAGCATAGATCTGTTTGGCTGTATGGAAAACCTCGCTGAAGAGGGAGTCTACCTCTGTGCTGTCGTTGTTGTTGATGGCAGTGATGATAGATTGCTTGTTGAAGGGCGATAGCGAGTTGTCTACCGCTTGCATGGCTGCCACGATTTCTGTTTGGAGGTCGGCATTGTGTTCATAGGTTACGGTGTAGAGTGTGCCGAATATCTTGCCCTGTTGGGTGCGGAAGGTGGGTTTGTTTTGGCCTACAATGATAATGGTTCCTACGATGAGGAAGAGGAGGAAGACAAGGTTGCCTGTTTTTTTCATTGTGTTTGTTCGGGTAGGTGATGTTATAGAAACTATAAAATTTATAGGAAACCCTAGAAATCTTAGATGTCCTAGAGATTCCTAGAGTTTCCTATAGCTTCTTTTAGTATGCAAACAAGGGGTAGTCCTTCATCTTCTCGTTTACACGAGCGCGAACGCTTGCGATTACCTCTTCGTTCTCTACGTTAGAGAGTACGGTCTCGATCATCTCGGCGATCTCGCTCATAAGATCCTCCTTAGCACCACGTGTGGTGATGGCGGGAGTGCCGAGGCGGATACCTGAGGTCTGGAAGGCCGAACGGCTATCGAAGGGTACCATATTCTTGTTTACAGTGATGTCGGCCGATACGAGTGCCTTCTCGGCTACCTTACCCGTGAGGTCGGGGTATTTCTCGCGGAGGTCAACGAGCATGCTATGGTTGTCAGTACCGCCTGATACGATGGTGAAACCACGGGCGATGAGTGCTTCGGCGAGTGCCTTGGCATTCTTCTGAACCTGCTTCTGGTACTCCTTATATTCGGGCTGGAGAGCCTCACCGAAGGCTACTGCCTTGGCTGCGATAACGTGCTCGAGCGGACCGCCCTGAATGCCGGGGAATACGGCCGAGTCGAGTAGGGCAGACATCATCTTCACTTCGCCCTTCGGAGTGGTCTTGCCCCAAGGGTTGGGGAAGTCCTTGCCCATCATGATAACGCCACCGCGCGGACCGCGGAGGGTCTTGTGGGTTGTTGAGGTCACGATGTGAGCATATTTTACGGGGTTGTCGAGCAAGCCAGCTGCGATGAGACCTGCGGGGTGAGCCATATCAATCATGAGGATAGCACCAACCTTGTCGGCAATTTCGCGCATGCGCTTGTAGTCCCATTCGCGTGAGTAAGCCGAGCCACCACCCACGATGAGCTTGGGCTGTTCGCGGAGGGCAACCTCCTCCATCTGGTCGTAGTCTACGCGGCCTGTCTCCTTATTAAGATTATACTCGCAGGGGGTATAGAGGATACCCGATGTGTTGACGAGCGAACCGTGTGAGAGGTGGCCGCCGTGAGCGAGGTTAAGACCCATGAACTTGTCGCCGGGGTTGAGGCAAGCGAGGAATACGGCTGCGTTGGCCTGTGCGCCTGAGTGGGGTTGTACGTTGGCCCACTCGGCTCCGAAGAGCTCCTTCAAACGCTCGATGGCGAGCTGTTCGCTCTTGTCCACCACTTCGCAACCGCCATAGTAGCGGCGGCCGGGGTAGCCCTCAGCATATTTGTTGGTCATGCAAGAACCCATGGCCTGCATCACTTGGTCGCTAACGAAGTTCTCAGAAGCAATAAGCTCAATGCCCTTGAGTTGTCTCTGATGTTCCTCTTCGATGAGGTTGAATACTAATTCGTCTCTTTTCATATTACCTTAAGTTTAATACCATTGTTAAAGTGAGGCTGCAAATGTATATAAAAAAGGTGAAAAGAGAAACGAAACGGAGAATAAAAAGTACACGGGGTAAAAAAATAATAAAAAGGTTGGTGAAGAGCAAATATATACATACCTTTGTATATATAGGACTTTACATGTAAAAGTATGAAAGGTATCGTGTTGGTCGGTGGTAGCGGCACTCGTCTGTACCCCATTACCAAGGGTGTGAGCAAGCAGCTGCTCCCCATTTATGATAAACCGATGGTGTATTACCCCATCTCAGTGCTTATGTTGGCGGGAATTCGGGATATCCTGATTATTTCTACTCCGCAGGACTTGCCGAGCTTCCAGCGTCTGTTGGGTGATGGGTCGGACTATGGCGTACGTTTTGAGTATGCAGAGCAGCCCAGTCCTGATGGTTTGGCGCAAGCATTCATTATTGGCGAAAAGTTTGTGGGTGATGATAGTGTCTGCCTCGTTTTGGGCGATAATATCTTTCATGGTGCGGGCCTCGGTGCTATGCTCCGTGAAGGAGTGCGTGCAGCCGAGGAGGAGGGCAAGGCCACTATATTCGGCTATTGGGTAAGCGATCCTGAACGTTATGGCGTGGCAGAGTTTGACAAGGAGGGCAACTGCCTCAGTATTGAGGAGAAACCTCTGCAGCCTAAGAGTAACTATGCAGTGGTCGGACTCTATTTCTATCCCAACAAGGTAGTGGAGGTGGCCAAGGGTATCAAGCCATCGGCACGCGGTGAATTGGAGATTACGACGGTGAACCAGCGATTCTTGGAGGATAAGGAACTCAAGGTGCAGACGCTCGGACGTGGTTTTGCATGGTTGGATACGGGTACTCATGATTCGCTCAGTGAGGCGTCGACCTTCGTGGAGGTTATTGAGAAACGACAAGGCCTGAAGATTGCGTGCTTGGAGGGTATTGCTTACCGCAACGGATGGATTAACGAGGATAAGATGCGCGAACTGGCCCAGCCAATGATAAAAAATCAGTATGGCCAGTACCTGCTGAAAGTGATTGATGACCTTAAGAGGCGATAAGGATGGAGATAATAAAGACTGCCCTTGAGGGTGTGGTTATTATAGAGCCACGTGTGTTTAGGGATGCGCGTGGTTATTTCTTTGAGTCATTCTCTCAGCGTGAGTTCGACGAGAAGGTACGTCCTGTACAGTTTGTACAAGACAATGAGAGCATGTCTACGTATGGTGTGATACGTGGTTTGCACTATCAGCGTATGCCCTATACGCAGAGTAAACTTGTGCGCTGCGTTAAGGGAGCCGTGCTTGATGTGGTTGTTGATATACGCAAAGGGTCACCCACGTTTGGGCAACATGTTGCAATAGAACTGACGGACGAAAATCGTCGCCAACTTTTCATTCCCCGAGGTTTTGCCCATGGCTTTGCCGTGCTTAGTGAAGAGGCAATCTTTCAGTATAAGTGCGATAACTTCTACCATCCAGAAGCCGATGCGGGCATCCAATTGATGGATGAAGAACTGGGTATTGATTGGCGGATACCCTTTGAGCGTGCCATTCTTAGTGAAAGGGACTTGAAGCATGCAAAGTTGTGTGATGCCGTGTTTGATTTTGATATCAACGATAAACTTTATTAATATCCGTCGTGAATATTCTGGTCACTGGTGCCAACGGTCAGCTTGGCAATGAAATGCGTATCATCGCAAAGGAAAGTGGGGATAACTACTTCTTTACTGACGTTGATTTGGTGGAGGGAGTGGAAACAGACTATCTTGATATCACTGACCTTGATGCTGTGCGTAGAATGGTTGCAGAGCATCGGGTGGAGGCCATAGTGAACTGTGCCGCCTATACGAATGTGGATGCGGCAGAGACCAATGAGGCGTTAGCGGAGAGACTCAATGCCGAGGCTCCTGAGAACTTGGCCAAGGCGATGAAGGAAGTGGGTGGCTTGCTCATTCAAATCTCTACGGATTATGTCTTTGGCAAGGAACGTTACAATGTTCCCTGTAAGGAGGACCAGCAAGGGACTCCCGCGGGAGTATACGGTATGACCAAACTGCAAGGTGAGCAACGTATTATTGAGACGGGTTGTAAGCATGTGATTATCCGTACGGCTTGGCTTTACTCGGAGTTTGGAAAGAACTTCTGCAAGACGATGATGGCTCTCACGGCAAGCAAACCTCAACTTAAAGTGGTGTTCGATCAAGTGGGTACGCCTACCTATGCTTTGGATTTGGCTAAGGCCATTGCTGTAATTTTGGAACGTTTTGATGGCACACAAACGGGAGTCTATCATTACTCCAATGAGGGAGTGTGCTCTTGGTATGACTTTGCCAAGATGATTCAACAGATAGCAGTGGAACTCAAGGTTCAAGACTCAGAACTTATTGCTCGATGCAATGTGCAACCTTGTCATAGCGATGAATTCCCAAGTCCTGTAACGAGGCCTTCGTATTCGGTACTGGACAAGACGAAGATTAAAGAAACCTTTGGGGTATCGGTGCCTTATTGGACTGATTCGCTAAAAGATTGTATAGCTAACATAAAGACTAAATAAGGATGGCAAAGAGAAGTATTGTCATTACAGGTGGTGCAGGCTTCATCGGAAGTCATGTGGTGCGCCTTTTCGTGAATAAATATCCCGAGTATACTATCATCAATCTCGATAAGTTGACCTATGCCGGTAACTTGGCAAACTTGAAGGATGTGGAGGATAAGCCCAACTATAAGTTTGTCAAGATGGATGTCTGCGATTTTGATGCATTCTATAAACTCATGCAGGAGGAGCATGTCGATGGTATCATTCATCTTGCTGCCGAGAGCCATGTGGACCGTAGCATCAAGGACCCCTTCACCTTTGCCCGCACCAATGTGATGGGCACGCTGTCGCTCTTGCAGGCTGCCAAACTCTATTGGGAATCACAGGCAACCCCATATAAGATGGAAAAGATTGTTGACGGTTGTCCGTTGTCTGTAGACTGTAGATTCTATCATATCTCTACAGATGAAGTGTATGGTGCGTTGGAACTCAGCCATCCCGAAGGTATAGAGCCGCCATTTACGACTACGGCATCATCGGGTG
>JAZOPX010000109.1:0-2448 GCA_045655845.1 Bacteroidaceae bacterium | reverse complement strand
ACAGCGTGCAGGCCGACTTGTCAAATTCAGTGAATGCATATTCACAGGTCGGCGGTACAATAGCATGGATTGTAATGTTCGTCAGTCTGCTGCAACCACTGAATGCACCATCTCCAATTTTCGTCACGCCCTCACCTAATACGACCTCCTTGATGCTCGTACAACCACTAAACCAATTTCCCACGTTGGGGCAATTGATAGTTACATGCTCAAGACTACTGCAACCATAGAATGCAGAGTTCCCAATGCTCGTCACGCTCTCGGGGATGGTGATGGAGGTGAGGCTGCTGCAATTATAGAATGCATAGTTTCCGATGCTCGTCACACTCTCGGGGATGTTGATGGAGGTGAGGCTGCTGCAATTATAGAATGTATAGTCTTCAATGCTCGTCACGCTATACTTCTTGCTGGTGACGGTGGTGGGAATGGTGATTGAGCCTGAGTACTCATTAGAGTAGCTATTGTAGCGATCTCCCTTGTAGGTCACCGCGACCTCCGTGTCGGAGATGATGTTGTAATAGATGCCGTAGGCCTTAAAGTCGTGCGCACTGGCCACGAGGGTGGCAAACGCTGCAAAAAGCAGCAAGATACTCTTTTTCATCGTGTTATCTGTTCGGTTATTTTTATAGTCTTTCGCAAAGGTAATGAATGTGAACGGGATAGCCAAGCGCGGTTGTCTAAATATGTAAAACTCCCCCAAAAGATGTTTCATAACACACGCGAAAAGTTTGCTTTTTCGGGGTGTGTTGTCTTGCAATGCGTTGCGCGGGAGGCACGGAAAGTTATCCACCGAGGGGTGACAAAATGGTGGAAAACTTTCGGTTTTTTTGTTTGGCGGTGGCGGGGTTTTGACGTACTTTTGCACCCACGAGAATTGACGGATGGGCACGCGGTGCTCATCTTTTGTGAAAACCTTAAATCTTTTATAAATCAATGCATTACTATCCTTATGAATTACCCTCGGTAGTGACCGAGGAGGGGCTCGCCAGCATGGTGTGTGCCAGTGTGAAGGACTATCTGGGCGGGGTAGCCGACTATGTGGCGCGATGCCAAAAGACGATCGCCGAGCAACAAGAAACCATCGACATGCTGACCTCCGACAAGGAGGCACTGACGCAACAGGTCAAGGAACTCAAGGAGTGCCTCGCCGCATGCCACGCCATGCGCTCGCAGGCGATGAGTTTCAACCACAAGGTGGGCACCGTGGTGGCCCATGCCGATCATGTAACCCTTCAATACCAAGCATCATGAACACACTAAACTTTACCTTCAACTTCAACGCCCCCGTGGGGCAGAACATCGCCCATGTAGACAAACTTGAGGCGCACTTCGACAAGGAGATGACCATGCAAGTCATTGATGGGGCCTCTCCCCATCCCTCTCCTGCGACCCCCTCCCCCTACGGGTACTCCCCCTTAAAGAGGGGAGAGTTCAAGGGGCTGCCGACATCGCTGGATACCACACCGCTGCCCGAAGTACTGTGCTCCGACGAGGCCCGTGGCTTGCATGCGCGCCTCGTCGAGGCGGGCATGGTGGACGAGGGGTGGATGCCTGTGGGCTTGTCGTTCACCGAGAAGGGCACGCTCATCGACTATGTGGCCGAGAGGCTCGACATCCGCGCCAAGTGGAAACTCTTCGGCACCCTGTGGCACACCGACCCCGAGACGCTGCGCACATCGAAAATCCGTGGCCTCGACCAGGACAAGACATGGGCGTTCCGCTCACGGCTCGATGCCCTGTAGACCTTATCCGTATAAGGTACCCATATAATATCCGTATAAGGTAGCCCGGCGAAAGTCGCCGTACCTTTGCTCCCGTAATCACAACGAAGTGGTTGCGGGAGTTTTTTTATCAACAAACAAGAACAAAGGTATGAAACAAATCCTCAAAGTAGTGGCACAGAGCGAGACCATCGCCGTGCCGAGTCAGAAGGCCGAGGGCGGCCAAGTGATGAAATCGACCATCGTCCTGCAGGAGGTGGGCGGCAAGTATGAAGACACCTATGTGGCCACGATGCTGGGGGCTACGGCACAATGCCGCTTCTATGCGGGCGACCTGGTGGTGGCGGCGCTGCGCTTCACGACCCGCGAGTACAACGGGCAGGTGTATCAGGACATCGTGGTGGCGGACATCATTAAGATGGGAAGTTAAAACAAAAACTATTCATGGAACCATTTGTGACCATTCATGTCAATAAAAAATAAACGCGAATTGCCGTAAATTGCCCACGAATGACCATAAATAATTAATGTTTCAGCACTAAACAAACACATTAATCTGAGACGAAAGGTGCGAGGAAACTCGAGTTTTCAAGGTGGCCACCTTCTCTAATCTTTCTCTCGCAAAAACGTAACAGATTATGATAGTACAGATTCAGATTTCAGACCGTGTGTATACACAACTCTTAAATGGTAACAAACGCATTCAGGGCACGCTGGCCCTGGCAAA
>JAZOPX010000108.1:0-2038 GCA_045655845.1 Bacteroidaceae bacterium | reverse complement strand
AAGCAGGGCACACGACTGAGCCATCATCTCGCAGAGGATGACGCCAGGCACCACGGGATAGTCGGGGAAGTGTCCCTGCAGAAAGAACTCGTCACCACGCACATGGTAGGTGCCTACGGCATAACGGGTGACCCCGCCCTTGTCATTAGTTACGACCTCTTCTTCGAGGCTATCAACAAGCAGCATGGGCTCACGGTGAGGGAGGAAGGTCTTTATTTTTTCTTGAATCATAGGTTTATCTTAGATTTTCTTCAATACTACACACGCATTGTGTCCACCGAAGCCGAGCGAGTTGGATGCCGCCATGGTGATATCGACCTCCACGGCCTTGTTGGGCACGTAGTTGAGATCACACTCGGGGTCAGGCTCCTTGTAGTTGATGGTGGGGGGCACGATACCGTTCTTCACGGCCAATGCCGAGGCGATGAGTTCGACAGCTCCTGCCGCACCGAGCATATGACCTGTCATCGACTTGGTGGAACTGATGTATGCCTTGCGGGCTGCCTCCTCGCCGAGGGCGAGCTTGATGGCGCTGGTCTCGGTCTTGTCGTTGAGGGGCGTACTGGTGCCGTGGGCATTGATATAGAGGATGTCATCGGCAGTGTATCCGGCCTCATCGAGAGCCATGCGGATGGCTCTTGAGGCGGGCATACCATCGGGACGTGGAGCCGTATAGTGATGGGCATCGCAGGTGTTGCCATATCCTGCCACCTCGGCATAGATGGTAGCACCGCGCTGCAAGGCATGCTCATACTCTTCAAGGACGAGTATGCCTGCGCCATCGGCCATGGTGAAACCGCTGCGGCGAGCATCGAACGGGGTGCAGGCATCTTCCAGTGTCTCGGCACTAGTGAGCGCACGGCTATTGGCAAAACCACCGATAGCCAAGGGATGTATGGCAGCCTCGGCACCTCCGGTGATGATGGCGTCGGCCGTGCCGTACTGGATGGCGTGGAAGGCCTCGCCTACCGAGTGGGTACCCGTGGCACAGGCCGTCACCACGGGCAGACAGGGTCCCTGAGCATTGTGGCGGATTGCGATGTTGCCCGATGCTATATTGGCGATCATCGTAGGGATGAACAAGGGCGAAATGCGACGTGCACCCTCTTCGAGATATTTGCCTGACTCACGCACGAAAGTAGTGATACCTCCTATACCCGATCCTACATACACACCCAAACGGTCGGGCTCGATATTCTCACCGCTTACCAAACCGCTATCCGACACAGCCTGATTGGCTGCTGCTATAGCGTATTGGCAGTAAAGATCCATCTTACGTATATCGGCACGCTCAAGCCCATAAGCTGTAGGATCAAAGTCCTTTACTTGTGCCACAATGCGTACGGGAAGGTCTACATCGTCAAATCCTTGGATGAAATTCAAGCCACTCTTACCAGTCTTCAAACTCTCCCAGAATTCTTCCACTGTGTTTCCTACAGGGCTGATAGTGCCCAATCCAGTAATTACAACTCTTCTTTTCATATTCGTATTAGTTATCCAGTTTATGAGTTTTTCAGTTTTGAGTTTAACCTATCAGATGAAAACTCAATAACTAACAAACCCAAAAAATTGTTGCAAATATACTTATTTATTCCATTCGATAATACACGCTCCCGAGGTAAATCCCGCTCCGAAGGCACTAAAAGCAAGCAGATCTCCTTTTTTTAACTTTCCTTCACGGTTCAGTTCGTCAAGCAGCATGGGAATGCTGGCCGATGAGGTGTTGCCATACTTGTCTACGTTCATGGGGATTTTTGCGCCATCCACACCGAAGCGATGGCGTATGTAGTCGAGGATGCGGAAGTTGGCCTGGTGTAATATATAATAGGTGATATCGTCCTTGCTTAGTCCAGTTTCCGTAAGCACATCCATCAGGTCGCCCACAGAGCAGGTGACAGCCGTCTTGAACACCTCCTGCCCTGCCATGTAGAGCGGTATGTGCTGCTCCTCCTTGGTGACGAAGGGAGAGGGTTCCAGTTTGCGTTTATAGTGCAGTACCGCAGTATTGCTCTTCGATGACACCTTGATGCCCTTGAGT
>JAZOPX010000107.1:0-6194 GCA_045655845.1 Bacteroidaceae bacterium | reverse complement strand
CTACTGCTACAACTTCGCCCTTGAGGGGTTTCTCCTTTGCGGTGTCGGGGATGATGATGCCACCGATAGTCTTCTCTTCGGCCGGTGCGGGAACTACGAGCACGCGGTCTGCTAATGGTTTGATGTTCATTTGTAGTATATATTATAAATTAGTTATAAGTTTAAAAACTATATTCTGATCTGTTCGCACGCGAAGCCTTGTCAGATATACGCAGACTTATGGAACGAAAGATGTGCCACATTTGTTTTCCCTAGTTGCAGATGTGGCATATCGGTGCACAATGTCTGTTTTTGTGACAGAATGTCGCTCAGTTCAGTTCGAACAGGAGTTTTTCGAGCTGCTCGGCAGTCAGCCAACGATGTAGCGAGCCACGATGGGCCACGGTGATACCTCCAGTCTCTTCTGACACGACGATGGCCAGAGCGTCAGACTCCTGTGAGATGCCGAGAGCTGCGCGATGGCGAAGGCCCATAGACTTGGGTATGTCCATATTGTGAGATACGGGCAACAAGCAGCCCGCAGCCACAATCCGCTTCTGGCCGATAATCATCGCACCATCGTGCAGGGGGCTATTCTTGAAGAATATATTCTCGATAAGCAGCTGGTTGATGTTGGCATTGATGGTCTCGCCCGTCTTGATTGCTTCGCCAAGCCTGTCGCTCTGTTCGATAACGATGAGCGCTCCCTCCTTACGTTTAGACATGTTCATGCAAGCCATCACGATGGGCATCATTTCAGAATGGTCAGTGACATTTGCCTTCTTCCGTGCGAAAATATCAAGAATGCGTCGTACACGGCGTTGCGAGCCCACATCGCGGAGGAAGTGGCGTATCTCATCTTGGAAAAGGACGATGAGTGCCAAGGCTCCCACGCTGATCAGTGTATCCAGAATTCCTCCCAACAGACGCATCTCGAAGATTTGTGATACCATCACCCATGTCACAATGATGACGAGAATGCCGATGAAGAGATTGAGCGAGCCCGACTCCTTCATAAACTTATACAGATAGAAGAGCATGAGCGCAACCAACAGGACATCAATAAGGTCCTTTATGCCAAAGCCGAGTAACATATTTTGTAGGGTTTAGTGTTTAGAGTTTAGTGTTTAGAGTGGAGGATTTGAGTTTTTCAACTATTCGTACAGCCTCCACTGCAGCTTTCACATCATGTACACGAAGGATATGAGCCCCCTTCATCAGTGCCACGGTGTGCAGGGCGGTCGTCCCGTTGAGAGCCTCATCGGGGGTACAATCAAGCTGCTTGTATATCATTGACTTGCGCGACACTCCTACGAGTAGGGGGCAGTCGAGCAGGTGGAGCTCTTCCAGGTGGGCCATAAGGTAATAGTTCTCGTCCAGCGTCTTCCCGAATCCGAAGCCGGGGTCTACGATGATGTCGTTCACTCCCATGAGATGCAGCCGCTCGATGCGCTCGGCGATGCTGTACATGAGTTTGCTTGGTGGCCCATCATAGGTGAGTATGTATGGTACTTGCAAGCGGGCCACAGCGTCGAACATCTGTCCGTCGGCCTGCCCTCCGTATACATCATTGATAATTTGCGCCCCATAGTCCTCGACGCAGCGCTGTGCCACTGAGGCGCGGAACGTATCTACCGAGAGTATGGCCTCGGGGAAGCGGCTTCGTATGGCATCCAATGCCATGGCCAGCCGCCTCATCTCCTCGTCCTCGCTGACGGGAGCAAGCCCAGGCTTCGTGGAGCATCCTCCAATGTCGAGGATGGAGGCACCCTCATCCATCATCATCTGTGCCCTGTGCACGATGGAGTCCACAGACGAGGTGCGCGAGGCCTCATAGAATGACTCTGACGTCGCATTCAGTATGCCCATCACCAGCGGACGATCGAGGGTGAGCAATTGCCCCCCGACGTTCAATGTATAGGGTGTAGAACCGTCTATATTCATAATCAAGACAAAGGTATTAAAAAAAAACGAAAGACAAACAAACAAGAGCACTGAGTTGTCGGATATAAAAAGATTTGTTACTTTTGTGCAGAAAATATGAAATCGCAAATCTCAGCATAAAACAGACAATACATATGGCAATAAATGATTTGGTTGTAGCAATTGAACTCGGTTCATCGAAGATAGCCGGTGCTGTAGGACGCAAGTGCGCCGACGGCAGCTTGCAGGTACTTGCCTACGCTGACGAGCCTGTGGCAGGAGCCGTACGCCGCGGTGTGGCATATAACATTGACCAGACGGCACAGGCCTTGTCGAATCTCATCAATCGGATCGAACCCGAACTGGGCAACTACACCATCGAGCAGGTATATGTAGGCGTGGGAGGATACACCCTGCACTCGGAGCACAACATCGTGGTACGCACCTTTGAGGAGGAGACGCGCGTGGCAGAATCCATGGTCGACGAGATGGAAGAGGAGAATGCCTACAAGCAGTATCCGGGCTACGGCATGCTGATGATGGTATCGCAGGAGTACAAGATAGGCAACAACCTGCTGAACGACCCCGTGGGAGTGAACTGCACCCAGGTCGAGGGCAACTACCTGAATATCCTCACCCGCACCTCGGTGATGCAGAACACGGCCAAGAGCTTCGAGATGGCCAAGATAAACATTGCCGACACGGCCATCTCGCCCCTCGCAGCAGCCAATGTGCTGCTCACCGACAGCGAGCGTCGTCAAGGATGCGTGCTCCTGGACTTCGGTGCCGACACTACGACCGTATCGGTATACAAGGGCGGCTACCTACGCTTCCTGACCGTCATCCCCATGGGCGGACAGAGCATCACCCGCGACCTCGGCACGCTGAACCTTGTCGATGACGAGGCTGAGCGTCTCAAGTGCGAGTACGGACTGGTGGCTCCCGCTTCGAGCGACGAGACCCTCACCCTCGACGAAGGCCGTACTGTGGGCTTGCGCAAGGTGTACGAAGTCATCGAGGCACGCTTCGAGGAGATCATCCTCAACGTATGCCATCAGATAGAGGCCTCGGGGTATGGCGATGGGCAACTGCTTGCAGGCGTCGTATGCTGCGGTGGCGGCATTCACATGAAGGGATTCCAAAGCGCTCTGGAGAAGAGGCCACAGTTCTCCAAGGTACGCCTGGCATACAACACCGCGACCAAGGTGGAGTGGAGCGCCATGGAGCGCCCCGAGAACGGCACACAAGGAGTGCTCGTGGGACTCCTCATGGACGGCACCGAGAACTGCTGCCAAAGCGGTGTACAGATGGAGATCGCTCCCCAAGACGAAGGCCGTGCCGTGACAGGCGACCTCTTCACCGAAGATGGCGAGAGCATGCAAGCCAAGCGCGATGAGGAGCTGCGCCAGCTACGCGAGCAGAAGATCAAGGAGGCCGAAGAGCGGAAGATGGCCATGCAGAACGACAAGCAGAAGAGCACCGGCAACGGGTTCCTCACAGGACTTGTGAAGAGAATGAGGTCGATGGGCGACAATATAGACAAGCTGGCCAACGACTTCCTCAAAGACGAAGAAAAAGAGTAATACAGACCCCAAACGACAATATACGATATGAGCGACAACGATATTATGCCCTTCGATTTGCCCACTGAGACGAACAGCATCATCAAGGTGATAGGCGTAGGTGGCGGTGGCGGCAATGCCGTAAAGAACATGTACCGCACGGGAATACGAGATGTATCATTCGTCCTATGCAATACCGACAACCAAGCATTGGCCAAGTCAGACATCCCCGTAAAATTGCAGATTGGCCGCGAGACCACCAAGGGCCTCGGTGCGGGCAACGACCCCGAGGTAGCACGCCTGGCAGCCGAGGAGAATGTCGAGGACATCCGCGCCCAGTTTGACGGTGGCACCGAGATGGTATTCATCACCGCAGGTATGGGTGGTGGCACGGGTACCGGAGCCGCTCCCGTAGTGGCGCGCGAGGCCAAGAAGGCAGGCATGCTCACCATAGGCGTGGTGACCATCCCGTTCAAGTTTGAGCAGCGTCCCAAGATTGTGCAGGCGCTCAAGGGTGTCGAGGCCATCTCGCAGCATGTCGATGCACTGCTGGTCATCAACAACGAGCGCATCTTCGACATCTACCAGAACTGCAACGTGTATGATGCCTTCCGCCGCGTGGACGACACGCTCACCATAGCCGTGAAGAGCATCTCCGAGATCATCACCGCCGAGGGCATCATCAACCTCGACTTCCGCGATGTGAGCAAGGTGCTCAAGAATGGCGGTGTGGCCATCATGAGCTACGGCATAGGCAAGGGCGAGCGCCGCTTGGCCGATGCCATCGAGAGCGCCCTACACTCTCCCCTACTCAACGACAACGACATCTACAACTCCAAGAAGATACTCTTCAACATCTACGGCAGCACCAAGCACCCCCTCATGGTAGAGGAGATGGAAGAGATCAACCGCTTCACCGAGAAGTTCGTGAGCAAGGACATCGAGGTCATCTGGGGCTTGGCTACCGACGAGAACCTTGACGACGAGGTCAAGATCACCATCCTCGCCACGGGATTCGGCGTGAGCAACATCCCCGGCATGAGCAATACCACCATCCAGCTCGACCGCAGCTCCGAGGAGGAGCCCAAGGAGAGTGCCGAGGAGAGAGCTCAGCGCCTCGAAGAGGAGCGCAAGAAGATCTCCCAGTATTATGGCGAGGGCGACCTCACGGCCAAGCGCATCATCCACTCCTTCGTAATGAAGGGTGACGACCTCTTCAACGACGACCTCATCGACGCCATCGACTCGCTGCCCACCTACCTGCGCACCAAGCAGCACATCAGCGACCTGGAGGCCAAGCGCAAGTAGGTTCGTCGGAATGGTGAGTTATGAACAACGAGTTGCCCCAAGCTCAAAAGCAAAATAAGATCACTACACCCTAAACACTAACCACACACTCATAAACATATGGAAAAGAAACCCGAGAACCAACTCCAGATAGAATTGAAGGAAGATGTAGCCCAAGGCGTATACTGCAACCTGGCCGTCATCTCACACTCCTCGTCAGAGTTCATCATGGACCTCATCCGCGTGCTCCCCGGCATGCCCAAGGCACAGGTACAGACACGCGCCATCCTCACCCCCGAGCACGCCATGCGCCTGATGCTCGCCCTGCAGGACAATATCAAGAAGTACGAGCAGACCTTCGGCCCCATCCGCCTGCCCGAACAGGGAAAGGGAACGTACATCCCCCGCTTGAGCGACTTCAAGGGAGAGGCGTGATAGGAGATATCTATAGTCTTATTGCGGAAAAATAAAGCAATCATTATTTGCAATAAAACAAATATCTCTTAACTTTGCAACACGAATAACGAGGATTGACTGCGCTCATTGATAATAAAAGGGATTTTATTCGTCCGTTTGCCCAATCTTCACAATATGGATTTACCACACAACTAAAATATATAACGACTATGGAACTTAAAGGATCAAAGACCGAGAAGAACCTGCAGATGGCATTTGCAGGCGAGTCACAAGCACGTAATAAGTACACCTACTTCGCATCAAAGGCTAAGAAGGAGGGTTATGAGCAGATTGCTGCCATCTTCCAAGAGACTGCCGACAATGAGAAGGAGCACGCCAAGATGTGGTTCAAGCACCTGGGCGGCATCGGCACCACCGCCGAGAACCTCCTCGCAGCAGCAGCCGGCGAGCACGAAGAGTGGACCGAGATGTATGCTCAGATGGCCAAGGAGGCTCGCGAAGAGGGCTTCATCGCTATCGCCGAGCAGTTCGAGGGCGTAGCCAAGATCGAGAAGGAGCACGAGGAGCGCTACCTCAAGTTGCTTGAGAACGTGAAGGGCAAGCTTGTCTTCTCACGCGATGGCGACTGCATCTGGCAGTGCCGCAACTGCGGCCACATCTGCGTAGGCAAGGAAGCTCCCGAGGTATGCCCCGTATGCGACCACGCACAGGCCCACTTCCAAATCAAGCCCGAGAACTATTAATCACAATCCATAACACATCAATCAGAATTCATAACATGGCAATACAGATTACAGACGCCAACTTCGAGGAGTTGGTAGCACAAGGCAAACCCGTAGTAGTAGATTTTTGGGCCACATGGTGCGGTCCCTGCAAGAAGATTGCTCCCGATATCGAGGCTTTGGCCGAGGAGTATGAGGGCCGTGTCATCATCGGCAAGTGCGATGTAGACGACAACGACGACCTCACCTCTAAGTTCGGTGTCCGCAACATCCCCACCGTGCTCTTCATCAAGAACGGCGAGGT
>JAZOPX010000106.1:0-8538 GCA_045655845.1 Bacteroidaceae bacterium | reverse complement strand
TACTGAGGGCTCTGGTTTTCTAGAGTGCTCTCTTCTAAGGGCAATTAACGGCAATTAAAGGCGACTAAAGATGGATGGGGCATTCAGGGCACTTAGGGCACTTAGTTGCATGGAGTAGATTGTAAATAAATAAATAATTATGGTGTGTGTATAGGTGTATGAGATAATTATTTTTCCATAGAGTTCTATAGTATTAAAGTGCCCTAAGCGCCCTGAGAGTATCTATATCGTTTATTCTCAGCGGTTTGCTTAGGGCACTTTTGTGCTGTTTCAGGGCACTTTCGGTGCTCAGAGGGCATCTTCGTCGCTTTCGGGCGTGCTGCCCAGTGCATTGAGGCGCTGGTTGCGCTTGATGTCGTCGCCGGTGAGGATGACGACGTTCCACCCGCGCAGGCCATTGGACTTGCGGTATTCGAAGCCCAGGCGTTCCATGATGCGATTTATCTTGCGTGTGCTGAGCTTGGTACGCAGATATTGTCCTATGAGTTCGATGATGCGTGTGGATGACACGAACTCGCACGACTCGCCTTCGTAGGGGCGGCGCAGGTAGGTGAGGATGAGTTCTTCTTCGTGGCTCACCTCTTCGAAGTTGCGGTTGTGCTCTTCGAGCTGGGCCACCTCCGTGGGGTCGAACCAGTAGTGGAATCCTTCGCGGTAGAGTTTGTAGGCTTGGGCGTAGAGTTGGTCGTAGGGGATGGGGTGGGTGTAGGGCGAGTCGATGTCGGTGACGTAGAAGGGTAGCCAGCGGCGGTTGCCGGTGAGGTCGGTGAGGAATCGGCGGTTGTTGCCTGTGGCGCAGAAGGAGGCGATGTGTACGCGTCGTTCGCGGTTGCGCTCGTAGGAGTCGCGCTCGTCGATGGCTTCGGCGGTGACGATGGCTTTGGGTTGGTTGAGTTCGCGCGGGGTGAGGCTGTCGATCTCTTCGAGTGCCACGAGTCCCTTCTCGGCGAGCATGAGGCGGTCGTCCTTGTCCATGCGGCTGGCATAGTTGCGGACGGCGAAGTAGCTGTCGAGTGCGGGTGGCATGAGGCGGCGCATGAAGGTGCTCTTGTAGATGCCTTGCGGCCCGATGTAGGTGAGGATGACGTGGTTGGTGACCTTGGGCTCGAGCCAGGTGGCGAGCATGGCGACGAACCACTTCTTGAACCATTGGCGGTGCTTGTCGGTGTCGGCCTTGGGCACGTGTACCATGGAGGCCACGAGGTCGATGTAGTCGGTGGTGTCGTCCTCTTCGAGTGGGGGCAGCGTGTCGAGGTAGTGGGCCAGGGGGTTGTAGTCGGGCGAGAACTTGCTCACCAGAAGGTTGTGAAGGTCGCTCTTGAGGATGCGCTTGCCTATGGCGTCGGTGATGCTGCAGTATAGGGTGCTCTCCATGCGGTCGGTGTTCTCGTACCAGAGACCGGTGCTCTCGTCATAGATTTCGTACTTGCGAGTGATGACGTTGTAGCGCGACTGTATGCCATGCTCGTCGAAGTAGCGGCGTATGTCGCGCACGTCGCCCATGGCCGACTCGCCCTTCTTCTTCGGGGTATGGGGCTGTCGGGTGGCGTGCTCGTCGGTGTGGGTGTAGCAGGAGCGTACGATGGCGGGCACGTCGTCGGTGGCGGCATAGTCGGGGAAGGTCTTGAGGGCCCACTCGGTGCAGTCCTCGAGCGACACGCCGTAACGGTTCATCAGGTAGCAGGCGTCGCTGATGTATTTGTTGTGGTTGCCCGGCTCGTAGCGCACACCGCGATGCTCGAGCTCGCGCAGTGCAGCGGCAGCACAGGCTTCGACGCGCATCTTCTCACTCTTCCCTCTTCCCTCTTCGCTCTTCACTTTCTTCGGTCGGCCTACGGGGCGCTGCTCGGCCTTGTACTGGGCGGCGAGGGCGGCGGTGTCGAAGGGCTGGGCGTCGGGATTGTAGTAGGCGTCGGGGTCGTGGGCGAGGGCCGAGAGGCGTGTGGGGTTGCTGCACTTGAGGTCGGGTTCCACGCCGGTGAGGCGGCGGTAGTACTCGTTGACGGTCAGGAAGGCCTGGCGGTAGAAAGCCCCCCTCTCATCCCCCCCGAAGGGGGGAAGCCCTGGCTCCGCGATGTCTGAGTCCCCTCCCTCACAGGGAGGGTTAGGGTGGGTCCTTGCGATGATGCGCAGGCCGTGGCCGCTGAGGGTGGTGTAGGCGAGCAAGGTGTGGGGGTCGGCCTTGACGGCGGCCAGCACGGCGGTCATCTGCTCGGGGGCGATGCCGTCGAGGTCTACGAGCGTGAGGCCCGTGCAGGCAGTGATGTGGCCCTCGCCCTTGCCGCCGCTGAAGCGTACGGCCACGGCGAAGCAGGGCACGCTGGCCTTAAGGCGTTGGGCCGTCGCCTTGTCGCCGCTCTCGCGGGCCTGGCGGTGGCTGAGGGTAGCGAACTGCAGCGTCTGGTCGCTGCGGATGAGTTCGACCATGTGGTCGAGGGTGTCGGGTTTGGGCTGCTTGTCGGCAAAGCCCATGAAGGTGTCGATGGGAATCATGATGTTTAGTGTTTAGAGGCCTCTCCCCCCGCCCTCCCCCGAAGGGAGGGAGCCTGCAGACATCGCTGGCAACATTATTTTGTCGCGATCCTGGAGTCCCCCTCCTCGACTTCGGCCCTTCGGGCGTCGACCTAAAGGTTGAGAGGGGTTAGGGGAGGCCAGTCATTAATAAAAAGGGTTAACTTGATTTAGAAAAACGGTAGGCCCAATTTTTGAAAACGGTAGGCCTGATTTTGAAAAACGGTAGGCCCGATTTTTGAAAACAGTAGGCCCGATTTTGGGGAGGGCTGGGGCGTGGGAAGATGCGGCGCACGGTGTGGAGCAGGCGGGCGAGCCAGCGGGGCGTGGGGGTGGTGTGACGTGTCATAGGCTTGTGTTTTATGGGTTGCTGACACGAAGGTAAAGCGCCCTCAGCAGACCACCGAAAAAAGCACACCCCGATGACGGAAAATCGTCATCGGGGTGTGGCGGTATGTCGGGAAGGTGTGTCCAGTGGTGTGCTCAGGTGTGCCGCGTGAGGCCTGTGTGGCTGTCGCCACCTGGGAGCGCGGCCATCGGCATACACGACCGCTCATGGTGCTGGACTGCGGGCAGCGTCACCTAATGTAGAAGCCTCGGGGCAGCGTAGGCTCTCTTCTCGCACGAGGTGTATGGGCTGCATGGGGCCGTCGGCTCATACCTACGGGTATGCTCTGAGTGAGGCCGAAAGTACCAAAGATCTTGCGTCTCATGGCGACCATGTCAAAGTTCTCCTTGCTGCGCTGCGACTTGTAGTGTCTGTAACGTATAGACTTGTCGTGACCCGGAGTGTCAATGAGTATATGTGCGCGTGTGCCCTGCTTGCCGGCTTGGCTGAGGCCCATGGTGCGGTATAGGGCGTCGTGGTCCATGTGGCTATCCTCGTAGGTAGAGCTGGTGGGCATGGTGGGACTGCCCGTGAAGAGCGCTGCGAGACCGCGTGCCACCACGGCAAAGTGACCGGTGGCATAGTACTGGGCACCACTGGCCGAGGAGGGCATCACCATAGCCTCGCTTGGCCTCCTTGAAGGTGCCCATATCGTAGCCCAGCTCGGCGACCCACCCGGCAAACTCCTTCTGGTTGCCCGTCCACCACCGCAGATCGGTGAATATCTTCCATGCGATGCACCAGTCGCGCTTCTGCCACTCGCTGCCCATCGAGGCGACGAAGTTCTTCAGGTCGCGCCTGATGAGCCACACGCGGCACGACGGAGCGAAGCAGCGCGCCTCGAGCGCGGTGCGCGTGGCGGTGGCGGCAGCACGCTGCTCCTCGGCAAGCGAGGTGAGGAGGTCGGCCAGACCGCTCTTGACCACCTTATCGGCCAGCGTAGACTTCTCACGCTTCAGGCGGTCGTTCTCGGCCAAGGCGGCTTGGAGCCGGCTATTGAGTAGCTCATTCTCTTTCTTCAGCATGGCTACCTTGAGGACATGGTCAGCGGGTAGCGGACCACTGACCACGAGTCTCCGCCGCCCCTGCTTGGCATCGACAGATACCACCACGGACTCCCCATCACGAAGAAGGCCGACGTGCTCGTCGGCGCCTCCGTTGAGGATAATGTGTAGGGTATCCTTCGTGTTCATAATACGGACTTTTGAGTTGGGTTAGATACGGTCTGTCGCTGCCCTGGAGCAGTTTCCACAAAGGAAAGCATAAAACCCGAAAACTCCAAATCTTCGGCAAGGACTTTTCGGGTTTATGTTGTAAAGCATGAGAATACCCTAATAGCCCTTAGTTGGCCTTAATAATCCTTAATAGTTAGCCGTCCTTAGTTAGCCTTCTTGGCAAGCTTCCGCGAAGCCAGGAACATCAGGAGGAAGGCGACAGCCATGACGAACAGATGCCCCTCATAGAGCACAGACACATTCGCCATATGAAGACCACTAAGCAAGCGATAAACAAGCATCAACACCGCTCCTGCCAATCCTACAATCAGAGGAATCTTGTAGGCCGACGACTTGAGCAGCTTCATTACCAGGAATGCAATGAGCAAGAACGGGGCAATATAAGTCATAACTCCAGTTATAGCACCAAATGCCATCAAGGGACGACTGCCAAAGAAACAGAGTGATATAACAGAATATATACCAAAAATATAATTTACAACCTCTAAACCTGCCCACGCACAGATGCATACCGTACCTATCTTGTTGCTGCCCCTACTCATCTTGGCAAATACAAAGGCAGCCGATGCTACGTATACACAACATGTGAGTGCTCTTGTAACATAGGGAATAGTCCAGAATTCAGAAAACATTATTCCAAACGTATCGTATAGGATATAAGGAATTCTTAGCACATCGCCCATCAGATATTCTATCACGGAATTAATCGGCTTGCTAAAAACATTCAAAAAAAGGACAAACAGCAGTGCCACCACCGGCACCAGCGCCCAGAAGCCCACGGGGCGGTCTGCATACTCGTTGTTGGTGCGGGGCGCGCTGTTAGGACAACCTCCATCTTGTAATAATGTTTCTTGACTCATAATGTATAATGATTAATAGTTAGTGTCTGTTTAAGTAATAATATAGTAGTTATCCAATCTCTTCTTTATCGCGATGGTGTCATCCCGACAAAGCGAAGCGCCGAGGGATCCCGCGCAGGTAATCAGCCAGGGCACTTTGCGAGATCCTGCGCTGCGCTCAGGATGACACGAGACGCTATTTACCAGCCCTTGCCTAGCATTGCCCTACCCTCTTCTTCTCAAGCTTCCGCGAAGCAAAGAACATCAAGATGAACGAAGCAACCATGAGGAGGACGTGGGCCCAGTATATAATTAGAGGAAGAAGATGCCACCCTACCTGAGGTATAGAACCATAAGAAAAAATGCCATAATCACAACAGCATGTCAAGATATTGACAAGCCTTACCACCACACCTGCTATTCCCACCATTAGAGGAAGTTTATAGGTAGATGTCTTTTTAAACCTCAAGACTAAGAATGCGATTAACGAAACCTGAGCGATAATGTTTGTAATGTTTAAGGAACAACTAATGTAGAATAAAGCGTCTACTAGTATATCACTCGGAATTTTCCACCAGGGTAGCTTCATAACAAACGTTCCATAAATATATACAAATAGCATCAAGCAAGCCCATACATAGAGGCATTTCGAACTTAACTTGTTACGACTCTTTCCCATCTTTGCAAACATAAGGGTGCTGGACACGATGTATGCGATCGTGAGAAGTATACTTGGAAAGATTAGATATTCATCATATGAGTGTCCAGGCAAATTAATAATCAAACTGCCGTAAATATCAACAAAACAACTTACCAGCAGCAGTGCCACCGACACCAACGCCCATAAGCCCACGGGGCGGTCTACGTACGCTGCGGCTATGCACGCTTCAATAGCATCAATCGGTTTGCGCAGAAGCATGCCAAGGAAGGAGGTATTGTTGACAGGCTTTGGCTTCTGCTCGCCCAGCGGCACCGTATTCTCATCCTCTTCGGGGGTGACCACCACGTCGATGGCCTCCTCGGCAGAGGCGTTGAGCAGTGCGAGGAGCTCCTCTATCGACTGTGGACGATCCTTGCGACGGGGTTGCATGGCTTGTTTGATGGCCTTGGCCGTGAAAACAGAAACATACGAGGGTAAGGGCGGAAGGCCATCATCATTGATATCATTCGCATCGGGAGGAGTGGTGCCCGTGATGAGTTTGTAAAGCGTGGCACCCAAGGAGTAGATGTCCGTGGCGGGAGAGAAGGTGCCTACACCGCCCTTCTTGTACTGCTCTAGGGGGGCGTAGCCGTGGCTGATGCCTACGGGAGTGGTGGAGGTTTGTTTGTCCTCATTGTCGTAGTGCTTCGATATACCGAAGTCGATGAGCACGGCTGCATTGTACTCATTGATGAGGATATTGTCCGGCTTCACATCGAGGTGGCTCATCTTGCGGGCATGGATATAGCTCAGCGCATCGGCAATCTGACGTATGTAGCTGAGGGCATCGGCCTCGGAGAGGCGGCCCTGGCGCTTCACCACGTCGGCCAGCGAGCCGTGGTCGAGATACTCCATCACGTAGTAGGCTGTGCCGTTCTCCTCGAACACATCGTAAATGTTGATGATATTGGGATGCTTCATGCTAGCGATGCTCTGCGCCTCCTTAATGAACTTGTTGCGAAACTTCGCCACGAGCACCTTGCTGCCCTCCGAGGGGGCCGTCACGTGCGATGTCTCCGCATCGCGGTTACAATAATCGCTCATGAAGAACTCCTTGATGGTCACACGGCGGTTTAAGCCCACTTGCACAGCCAAGTAGGTGATACCAAAGCCTCCTTGGCCCAACCCACGCTCGATGCGGTACTCGCCGTGCTTCAATAATGTTCCTTGTGGTAGGTTCATATCGTGTATAATGATTAATAGTTAGTGTCTGTTTATCTTGCCAACGGCGATGCTGTGCCTAGCATTGCCCTACCCTCTTCTCAAGCTTCCGCGAAGCAAAGAACATCAGGACGAACGAGGTGGCCATCAAGAGGTCTTGGGCGAAACTCATCGAAGTATGAAAGGCCCAACCAGTAATAGGAATAAAGTTACTCAAGGAGTGGACGATCCCTAATGCCACGCCCGCCATACCGACCATTAGAGGAGTTTTGTAGACCGATGTCCTCCTTATCCTCATCAGCAAGAATACGATTAGCAGAATCTTACCGACAAGAGATAATGTACTCAGGAGGTCAAAGCTTACGAAGTCTCCCATATTATTCACTATGAAACCCTGTTCAGTTATAAATCCTTCTATAACCGCTATATGTATCAGTAAAGAAATCTGCACAGAGAGCATCAAGCAAGCCCATGCATAGAGGCATATCAGACTCATCTTGCTACCGCCCTTACCCATCTTGGCAAAGACAAAGGTAGCCGATACAATGTATGCACAATTTATCAGTATATCTATAATATTAAAAAAGAGAGATGACATAACGCACAACGAATAATAACCAACTTAACAAGAATAATACCACCGGCACCCATGCCCTGACGCCCACGGGACGGTCGGTGTACGCCGTGCTCGGGCGGGCAGCTTCGCTCATAGGCGTTGGCTTCTCCTCGGGCTGTGGTTCCTGATCGTCCAACACCACCGTACGCTCCTCCTCGGGATCGGCCTCTCCGGTGCGGCCTGCCTCACTGGAGCCATCGAGCAAGGCGAGGAACGCCTCTACCGTCTGCGGACGATGGTGCTTGTTGAGACGCATGGACTCCTCTATTGCACGGACAGAGCCAGCACACACCGATGCGGGCAAAGCCTCCAGCGGCTCACCGCTGATGCGCAGCGTGGCGCTGGGCGGCGTGGTGCCCGTGAGCATCTTGTAGAGCATCGCACCCAACGCATAGATGTCCGTCGCAGGCATGAACTTGACCACGTCGTTGGTCATCTGCTCGGGCGGGGCGAAACCCTTGGTATAGCCCTGCACGGTGGAGGTGTTCTCGCCACCCTGCTCGTCGTACTGCTTCGACGCACCGAAGTCGATGAGCACCGCCTTGCCCTTGCGGTCGATCATCACGTTGCCAGGCTTGAGGTCCAGATGCAGGCGGTTCTGCTGGTGCACATAGGACAGCGCCTCGGCCACCTGACGGATGTAGCCCAGCGCACACGTCTCGTTGAGCCGACCCGCGTGGCGGAGAACATCATGGAGCGAACAGCCGTCGATGTAGTCCATCACATAGTAGGCCGTGCCGTTCTCCTCGAACACGTCGGACACGTTCACGATGCCGGGATGCTGCATACGAGCCAATGCCTTGGCCTCATCGATGAACTTACGCTTCAGCTTCTCGACCAAGGTCAGCTTGCTCAGCGTGGCCACCGTGACACGAGCCGTAGCCTCGTCGCGATTGCAGAAGTCCTTGACGAAAAACTCCTTGATGGCAACGCGCTTCTCCAGCATCGTATGCTTGGCCTCGTAAGTGCAGCCGAAGCCGCCACTGTTGATATAACGTTTGATGCGGTACTTACCGCCTTGGAGCCAGGCTCCTTCAGGTAGATTCATATCGTGTCTGTAAAGAGGGGTTTCGTATCTGAATGCAAAG
>JAZOPX010000105.1:0-3924 GCA_045655845.1 Bacteroidaceae bacterium | reverse complement strand
GGTACCATCCAGAACGATATCCTCAAGGAGTTCATGGTGCGCAACACCTACATCTATCCGCCCGCCTTCTCCATGAAGATCATCTCTGACATCTTCGAGTATACTTCACAGAATATGCCCAAGTTCAACAGCATCTCTATCTCGGGCTACCACATGCAGGAGGCTGGTGCTACGGCCGACATCGAGCTCGCCTACACCCTTGCCGACGGTCTCGAGTACCTCCGTGCCGGTGTCAATGCCAGTATCGACATCGATGCCTTCGCACCCCGTCTGTCGTTCTTCTGGGCTATCGGTATGAACCACTTCATGGAGATTGCCAAGATGCGTGCCGCACGTATGCTCTGGGCCAAGATCGTGAAGCAGTTTAACCCCAAGAACCCCAAGTCGCTCGCGCTGCGTACCCACTCGCAGACCTCAGGTTGGAGTCTTACCGAGCAGGATCCCTTCAACAACGTGGGCCGCACCTGTATCGAGGCTATGGCAGCAGCCCTGGGTCACACCCAGTCGCTCCACACCAACGCTCTCGACGAGGCTATCGCCCTGCCCACCGACTTCTCGGCACGTATCGCCCGTAACACACAGATCTATATCCAGGAGGAGACCTACGTATGCAAGAACGTAGACCCCTGGGGCGGCTCATACTACGTGGAGGCGCTCACCAACGAGATTGCCCACCGCGCATGGGAACACATCCAAGAGATCGAGAAGCTTGGCGGTATGGCCAAGGCCATCGAGACCGGTCTGCCCAAGATGCGTATCGAGGAGGCTGCTGCCCGCACACAGGCTCGCATCGACTCCGGTGCACAGACCATCGTGGGTACCAACAAGTACCGTCTCGAGAAGGAAGACCCCATCGACATCCTCGAGGTAGACAACACCGCTGTACGTCTGGAGCAGATCGAAGGCCTCAAACAGCTGCGTGAGAAGCGCGACGAGGAGGCTGTAACCAAGGCACTCGATGCTATTACCAAGTGCGTAGAGACCGGCGAGGGCAACCTCTTGGCACTGGCCGTAGAGGCCGCACGCGTACGCGCAACCCTTGGAGAGATTTCATACGCTTGCGAGAAGATCGTAGGCCGATACAAAGCAGTAATCAGAACTATTTCAGGCGTGTATTCATCAGAAAGCAAGAAAGATGCAGACTTTGAGCGCGCATGCGCCCTCACCGAGGAGTTTGCCAAGAAGGAGGGTCGCCGCCCCCGTATCATGGTGGCTAAGATGGGTCAGGACGGTCACGACCGCGGTGCCAAGGTAGTAGCAACAGGCTATGCCGACTGCGGCTTCGACGTCGACATGGGTCCCTTGTTCCAGACACCTGCCGAGGCTGCTCGTCAGGCCGTGGAGAATGACGTGAACGTGCTCGGCGTGTCATCACTCGCAGCAGGTCACAAGACCCTCGTTCCCCAGGTTATCGAGGAGCTGGCCAAACTCGGCCGCGAGGACATCATGGTCATCGCTGGTGGTGTCATCCCTGCACAGGACTACGACTTCCTCTACAAGGCCGGCGTTGCCGCCATCTTCGGTCCTGGCACCAATGTGGCCCAGTCGGCTTGCAAGATAGTGGAGTTGCTGCTTGAGGAGTAAGCAGACTTTACGCTTCTATATAAACAGATAGGGTGACCTGGATAGGTCATCCTATCTGTTCTTTTATGCAAAACAAAGACAAACTCTGCCGAAAAGTCATTTTTTTTGTGTAAGTTTGCAAGCAAACCAAACAACGACGTTTATGAAGCGACTTTCACTTATCCTCACCGCCACATTGGCCCTTATGCTCGGCGCCTGCCAGAACCTCAAGAAGGAGGCTCCTGCGGCAGAGCCCATAGACACCGACACCGTCATCGTGGATGCCGACCAGTACCTGCTGATGGAGACCAGCGAAGGCAACATTACCTTCAAACTCTATCGGGAAACCCCGCTACATCGCCACAACTTCGTGAAACTGGCACGCAAGGGCTACTACGACAACCAGCAGTTCTACCGCATACAGAACAACTTTACCGTGCAGGCCGGTGACCCCAAGTCGAAAGGAGCCACACGAGAGACACCGCTGGGCGAGAATGATGTAGACTACACCATCCCCGAAGAGATACAGCCCGAGAAGTTCTACCACAAGCGGGGCGCTTTGGCCATGGCCAGTTACTATAAGATGGAGAAGTCGTCGGGCGGACAGTTCTACATCGTCACCGGATTCAAATACTCCGACACCAAACTCTTCAACGCCGAGGACAAATATAATAAGGAGTTGCGCAAAGAGGTGTTCGACTCTATCACCCACACCTCGCCCTATGCCGAGCAACTCCGAGAGTATGCCAAGGATCAGAAACGCAATATGCCCAAGATACGCGAACTGAAGAAGAAGATCACCGCCGATACCGACAAGGTGATGGCGGGGCGCAAGCAGTTCCGCTACTCAAAAGAGCAGAAGCAACAATACATGACCGGGGGTGGTGCCGCCGACCTTGACGGCTACTACACCGTATTCGGCGAGGTCGTCGAAGGACTCGACGTGCTGACGAAGATCGAGAAGCGCGCTGTAGACAGCCGCCTGCGCCCCATCGAGCCTGTCATCATCAAGCGCGTAAGAGAAACAAACTATTAAGTGGAAAGTGGAAAGATGAAAGTGGAAAGTTATTCCCATCCGGATGGCAACTTTCGTCTTTGACTTCGTCGAACTTCGGCTATGCTCGCTGTGAGAGTTCTAACAAGTTTGAGACTCCTTTGGGAAGATAAATCTTCCGTCGTCGCAACCGACGCTTTCATACCGCGTCGGCACTTGCACTAACTTTGACTTCGTCGAAGTTGCTACGCTCGCTGTATGCGTAAATAAATTTCCGCCCACTCGCTCACTCACAACTTTGACTTCGTCGACCTAAAGGCTCATCTTTCCACTTTCATCTTTCAACTTTCAACTTTCAACTCGAAATGAACCGTCATACTCTCGCCAACGGACTACGTATCGTACACCACGAGGACCCTACCACACAGATGGTGGCGGTAAACGTGCTCTACGATGTAGGTGCACGCCACGAAGATCCCGAACGAACGGGCTATGCCCACCTCCTCGAGCACTTGATGTTCGAAGGCTCCATACATATCCCTGACTATGACACCCATGTGCAACTGGCCGGTGGTGAGAACAATGCCTGGACCAGCAATGACCTTACCAACTACTACATCACCCTACCCTGCAGCAATGTAGAGACCGCCTTCTGGCTCGAGTCGGACCGCATGATAGGGCTTGCCCTCACCGAAGAGAGTGTCGAGGTGCAGAAGGGGGTGGTCATCGAGGAGTTCAAGCAACGCCACCTCAACCGCCCCTATGGCGACGTACAGCACCTCATACGTGCCCTCGCCTACAGGGTACACCCCTACCGATGGCCCACCATCGGACTCTGTGTAGAGCACATCGAGCAGGCTACGTTGGCGAGTGTGATGGACTTCTACCACCGCCACTACACCCCGAGCAATGCCATCCTCTCCGTGGTAGGAGGCATCTCCTTCGACGAGGTGGTACGACTGGCCGAGAAGTGGTTTGGCTCAATAGAGAACCCAAGTGGAATGAAAAGTGAAAAATTAAAAGTTAATACTAAGACATCTGTCCCCGAGCACGAACTTTCATCTTTCAACTTTCAACTTTCCACTCGACATGAGCCGCCCCAAGTGCGTCAGCGTCGCAAGACAGTGTATCGTGATGTCCCTGCCGACATGCTCGTGATGGCCTTTCACATGGGAGACCGCAAGAGCCCGGAGTATCATGTATGTGACCTCATCACCGACATCCTCTCGGCAGGTCAGTCGAGCCGTCTCATACGCCATCTCGTACACGACAGGCGCATCTTCACCTCCGTAGATGCCTACATCCAAGGCAGCATCGATGCCGGACTCCTCTTCATCATGGGGCGCATCACCGAGGGTACCACCTTG
>JAZOPX010000104.1:0-2804 GCA_045655845.1 Bacteroidaceae bacterium | reverse complement strand
ATTGGCATAGAGCTCGGTAAGTTCTGTAGCCTTGCTTGCATCAAGTGTGGTGATACCAGGGCCGTCAACCTTTGAAACACAACCGAAGTAGCAGATTGCGCCAGTTGCGTAAATCTTGATTTCGCCAGTTCCCTTGGGAGTGCCTATAACGGAAGTTGTGGTATAACCATCGTACACGCCAGCAATAGTAGCACCCTCTACGATAGTGCCATCACCCCAATCAATAGAAATTTTGTTTTCGCCCTCTACCGCGCTACCAAACTCGAAGGTGCGCTCGGCGTCTGTCACCTCTGCTGTCAATGTGATGACAGGTTCTTGTGCACTTGCAAACAATGCAACGATGCACATAGTCAATGAGAGTAAAGTTTTCTTCATAAAGTTTTTTATTAATGTGTTAATTTGTAATACGATGGGTGCAAATTTACGGCATTTTTCGTAAAATAAGCAATTATTGAAGCAAAAAAATGGGATTATCACCAGGCGAAACATCATTTTGACATACCTATCGTAAGGGATTGGTAGAGCCAGGAAGCCCAAAATGTATGGAGAAATCATTCCTCGCTAACTACCGCGCTGCACCTCGCTAGTTAGCAAGGTACAGCGCGCTAACTAGCGAGGGAGGCATCACTAGTTAGCGCGGAATGCTCTGCATGGTTGTGGCCAGGGGGAGGCAAGAAGGCTGCGGACCCATTCCAGGGCATAGGAGATGTCATGCGCTTTCAAAAAACACACCACCTTTTTGCTCATTCACAAAAATGTCATATCTTTGTACAATGGAAAGTTTGTGCATCAGCGCAAACGATATAAGCATATAACTATATGAACGACTACAAGACCAACGGCTGCGACGGACTCAGTTGCCAGGGATGCGGCCGACAAGATAAGAAACTCAACGTCTTCGATTGGCTGGCCGATGTGCCGGGTAACCTCGGCGAGACAGACTTCGTGGAGGTGCAGTTCAAGAATACCCGTAAGGGATATTACCTCAACAGCAATAAGATTCCTCTGCAGAAGGATGATGTGGTGGCCGTGGAGGCCAGCCCCGGGCACGATATAGGTACGGTGACGCTTACCGGTAGCCTCGTGTTGCTGCAGATGAAGAAGGCACGCATCAAGAGCGATGCAGAGGTGCGCCGCGTATACCGCAAGGCCCGCGAGGTGGACATGGAGAAGTTCTATGAGGCCAAGGCCAAGGAGCAGGACACCATGATCCGCTCACGCCAGATAGCCAAGGATCTCGGTCTGGATATGAAGATCGGTGATGTGGAGTATCAGGGCGATGGCAACAAGGCAATCTTCTACTACATCGCCGATGGACGTGTGGACTTCCGCCAACTCATCAAGGTGCTGGCCGATGTGTTCAAGGTGCGTATCGAGATGAAGCAGATCGGTGCCCGTCAGGAGGCAGGCCGTATAGGCGGTATCGGCCCCTGTGGACGCGAACTCTGCTGTGCTACCTGGATGACCAATTTCGTCTCTGTGTCTACTGGCGCAGCACGTTTCCAGGATATCTCGATGAACCCTCAGAAGTTGGCCGGACAATGCGCCAAACTGAAGTGCTGCATGAACTACGAGGTGGATGTCTACGTGGAGGCCATGAAGCGCTTCCCTGTCCGCGACATCGCACTCGAGACACTGGACAACACCTACTACCACTTCAAGTCAGATATCCTCAAGCGTGAGATTACCTACTCGACCGACAAGAGTTTCGCGGCCAACCTCGTTACCATCAGTACACGTCGTGCTTTCGATGTCATCAATCTTAACAAGAAAGGTGTCAAGCCTGAATCGCTACTCGAAGATGGATACGATCAGGAGGCGCAGAGTGTAGACTTGCTTGATCAGGATAGCGTAACCCGTTTCGATAGCGCCAAGAAGAAAAAGAAGAGGAAAAAGCCTGCAAACCATGGAAGAGCGGGAGGGCAGAACAGAGAACAGAAACGTTCATCGAACAATGCCGCGCAAGAGTAGCTTATTGATGAGAGGCTCTCTATTGGCTGTGTCGTTTGTGCTCACTTTCCTATGTGGTTGTATGCCCGACACAAAGAGCATAGTTTTTGCCCCTATCGACACCGATGGTTGGGCGAGGACTGATACTCTTATGTATACTATTGCTCCTTTAGAGGGCGAGAAAAGGAGTGGCATATCGCTACTTCTCCATACCGAGGGCTACGCCTATGCCAATCTCTCTCTTGATATCACTATTCAGCAGGATTCTTGTCTGCTTTACAATGAACAACGACATTATCTACTATGCGAGAATAGTCCTAAGCCTGGTATCGGGCGTCGTTGCGACTATATCTTACCCATAGATAACTTTACCCTTTGCGATACCTTGCCTACCATCGTAACTCTTACGCAACAACTCGACGTGCCATCACTGGCTGGTATCCAGCGGGTTGGCGTTCATGTGGGCAGGCCTATTCGTAAACCTGGCGAGCCCATTTGGCGAGTTGACTGGTAGATGGGGGTAATGAATATGGGAAATACCAAAAAGAAAAGGCTACACAATTGTGTAGCCTTTCTCTTTCTCGTTAGCAGAGGATTACTTACGCAATCCGAGAGCCTTAACGATAGCACGGTAGCGCTCGATGTCACGATCCTTCAAGTAGTTGAGGAGTGCGCGACGCTTACCTACCAACTTTGTCAGTGCTCTTGCAGTGCTATAATCTTTACGGTTCTTTTTCAAGTGCTCCGTCAAGTGGGAAATACGGTATGAAAACAATGCCACTTGAGCTTCGGGTGAGCCAGTGTCAGTGTTAGACTTTCCGTACTGTCCAAAGATTTCTTGCTTTTTCTCAGCG
>JAZOPX010000103.1:0-13628 GCA_045655845.1 Bacteroidaceae bacterium | reverse complement strand
GCGGTACATGAGGGCTACTTCCTTGAAGCCCTCGTCCTCGGCAATGTCGGCAAAGGTGGGGTAGAGGTCGTGCCACTCCTCGTATTCGCCGATGGCTGCGGAGCGGAGGTTCTCCATCGTGGTGCGTATCTCTCCGGCAGGATAGGAGGCGCAGATCTCCACCATACCGCCTTCGAGGAATTGGAACATACGCTTGGCATGCATCATCTCCTGCTTGGCCGTTTGCTTGAAGATGGCGGCAATCTGTTCGTAGCCTTCGCGCTTGGCCTCCTTGGCAAAATAGGTGTAGCGCATGCGGGCCTGTGACTCTCCGGCAAAGGAGGTCAGGAGGTTCTTTTCGGTAAGGGTTCCTTTGATACTTTTCATTCTCGGTTATGCTTAAAGGGTTGATGCCTTATAAACACATCCGGGACGAAATGGTTTGATGGGGGTGGAATGTCGCATGGGACTACGACTGCTTGTGCTTGCACTTGGGACATAGACCCTTCATGATAAGGTTGACCTCTTCGACTTCATATCCCTTGGGGTGGGGTAGGGTGGAAAGGTCGATATCCTTGATGCAGAATGTGTCGTGGCAAGAGGTACAGATAAAGTGGAGGTGTGGCGTGTGATGGTGCTCGTGCCGGCATTCGCATAGGCAGTACAGCTTTGAACCATAGCCATTGTCGGCCTCGTGTAGCAACTTGTGCTTGACGAAGAGGGTCAGTGTGCGGAAAAGGGTGGAGCGGTCGAGTGTCGCGAGGCGATGTTCCATATCGGAGAGGGTGAAGGCATGCCCGTATCCTTTGACCTCCTTAAACACCATTTGGCGGATGGCTGTGGGGCGTATGCCTGCCTCGGATAGGATATGCTCTTCCTGTTTCATCTGGACGGTGTGCTACTTCTTGCGATTGATGACTACATCTATGTAGGAGGTTATGGCCTTGCGTATATCCTCGTCAATCCCTTCGGGTAACAGGTCGAGGGCTTTCTCCCGGTAGTCCTGCATGGTGCGCTCAGCGTAGTCGATGCCGCCATGCCGCTTGGCAAATTCGATGAGCTCGTTAATCTCATCAGCGCCGAGGCCTTCTCTCTTGAGGCGGCCTATCATGTCGTGTATGCGCTCGTCTCCGTGTGTGTTTGCGGCATAGATAATAGGTAGAGTGAGCTTGCCCTCACGCATGTCGTTGCCTGTGGGCTTGCCTACATCGTCGGTGTAGTAGTCGAAGATGTCGTCACGTATCTGGAAGCAGATACCAATGAACTCTCCCATTTGGCGGGCACGGTCGATATCTGCTTGTGAGGCTCCCGCCGTCAGAGCACCAATCTCGGCACAGGAAGAGAAGAGCGAGGCGGTCTTCTTGCGGATAATCTCAAAATAGACATCCTCTGATACGGATTGGTTACGGCTGTGGAATATCTGTACAATCTCTCCGTCGGCAAGGGTCTGCCCTAAGGAACCAATGATCTGGGTGACACGGACGTTTGCACTCCTTCCAGTAAGCATAAGAGAGGTGGACAGTAGGTAGTCGCCCGACAATACGGCAAGTTTGTTGTTGTATATGGCATTGACCGAGGGCTGCCCACGACGTTGCATACTGTCATCCACTACGTCATCGTGTACGAGGCTTGCTGTGTGGAGTAGCTCGAGGGCGAGCGCGGCATTATAGGCCGACTCGGTGATCTCTCCGAACATCTTGGCTACGAGCAGAACCAGCATTGGACGCATCTGTTTGCCACGCTGCCTGTTGACATGGCAGATAATCTCACTCAATAATGGGTTGGGGTTGACTGCTAAGTCATCCTGCATCTTCCTGAATAGGGCGAGCTCAGTCTCGATAGGCTGAAGAATGGTATGCATTGCGTCCATAGAATGGGTGAACTTCTAATTTTCGGACAAAATTAGTAATAAAAACTTTTCATAATGCAATTTGTTTGGCATTTTTCGTTCGGTTTGACTTCGTCTTCTTCCTTTTCGCTCGCAGAATGAGTTCCAACAAGCTTAACTCAGGCTCTCTCATGCGTCAGTTGCACTAATTTTAACTTGCTGATGCAAGTTGAAAATAGGTCGCAGTTCGGAAACGAAGTTCGACGCCCGAAGAAAAATCGAAGGGGCTGAAGTCAAATATTCAAATAAATTTGATAATTCGTTCGGTTTGCACTAATTTTGCAGGCTGAAATAAAAGTGTATATAATATAATAAGTATAAGATAATGGAAATTACATTGCAGAACGTGAGCGAAGCAAAGGGTTTGCTCACCGTAAAGTTGGTTAAGGCTGACTATGAACCCAAAGTAGAGAAGGCGCTCAAGACATTCCGTCAGAAGGCAAACATCCCTGGCTTCCGTCCCGGTATGGTACCCATGGGACTCATCAAGAAGCAATATGGATCAGCAGAAAAGGCAGAAGAGAACAACAAGATGCTCCAGGAAGCTGTATATGGCTACCTCAAGGAGAATAAGGTTGACATGCTCGGTGAACCCCTCCCCAACGAGGACCAGCAGAAAACTCTCGACTTCGACACCATGGACGAACTCGAGTTCCTCTATGACCTTGCACTTGCTCCCAAGTTTGAGGCTACACTCACCGCAGAGGATACTCTCCCTTACTATACCATCCAGATCTCTGACGAGATGGTTGATGGCCAGGTAAATATGTATACCCAGCGTAATGGCCGCTACGAGAAGGTAGAAGAGTATGCTGACAACGATATGGTGAAGGGTCTCATGTGCCAGCTCGATGAGAACGGTAACACCGTAGAGGGTGGTATACAGGCTGAAGACGCAGTAGTTCTCCCCAAGTATATGAAGAATGCTGCCCAGACAGCACTTTTCGAGGGTACCAAGGTTGGTGATATTATCACCATCAACCCCCGCGAGGCTTATGATGGCAACGAAGCTGAGCTCGCTTCACTCCTCAAGATCAGCAAGGAGGAGGCTGCTAACGTAAACGGCAACTTTAGCTACCAGATTGGCGAAATCACTCGCTACGTTCCCGGTGACCTCACTCAGGAGATCTTCGACCAGGTTTATGGCGAAGGTGCTGTAAACTCTGAGGAGGAGTTCCGCGCTCGTGTGAAGGAGGATCTCACCAAGCAGTTCGTGCCCGAGAGCGACTATAAGTTCCTTATCGACGTTCGTGAGTATGTGATGAACCGCAT
This sequence comes from Bacteroidaceae bacterium, assembly GCA_045655845.1. Lineage (GTDB taxonomy): Bacteria > Bacteroidota > Bacteroidia > Bacteroidales > Bacteroidaceae > UBA1189. The sequence continues at coordinate 10,489 of JAZOPX010000103.1, read as the reverse complement.
CGGCGAACTTAAGTTTGCTGACGATGTACTCAAGCGCATCATGCACATCAACAACCCCGACAAGGACGATGCATACGTTGATGAGCACTATGCAAACACTATCAAGGAGCTCTCATGGCATCTCGTGAAGGAGCAGCTCGTTGAGAAGGCTGGTATCAAGCTCGAGGATAACGATCTCTTGGAGCAGGCTAAAGCCAATGTACGCGCTCAGTTTGCCCAGTATGGCATGACTAACGTGCCCGAGGATTTGCTCAATAACTACGCAACAGAAATGTTGAAGAAGAAGGAGAGCATCGAAGGCCTCGTAAACCGTGCTATCGAGACTCGTCTCGCCGCTTCTCTGAAGCAGACCGTAAAGCTCGATGAGAAGAGCGTGAGCCTCGAAGAGTTCAACAAAATGTTCGAGTAATCGGACTTTACCGAACGTTTCGCCTACGAAACTTGTTTATGATATACGGGAGAACGGTTTGGCGAGGCCAAACCGTTCTCTTATTTATATAACGTAACGACTATGGAAGATTTCAAGAAATATGCTACCAAGCACCTCGGCATGAACAGCATGGTGCTTGATGATGTGCTCAAGGCACAGAGCCAGTATCTCAACCCCTATATCCTCGAGGAACGTCAGCTCAACGTAACTCAGATGGACGTGTTCTCACGCCTGATGATGGATCGCATCATCTTCCTCGGTACACAGATCGATGACTATACTGCCAATACATTGCAGGCGCAGCTCCTCTACCTCGACTCGGTAGACAATGGCAAGGATATCTCTATCTACATCAATTCGCCCGGTGGCTCGGTATATGCAGGCCTCGGCATCTACGATACCATGCAGTTCATCTCGAGCGACGTGGCTACCATCTGTACCGGTATGGCTGCCAGTATGGCTGCCGTGCTCCTCGTGGCAGGTGCTGTGGGCAAGCGCTCGGCGCTTCCCCACAGCCGTGTGATGATACATCAGCCTCTCGGTGGTGTGCAGGGACAGGCCAGCGACATCGAAATTACCGCTCGCGAGATTCAGAAGCTCAAACATGAGCTCTATACCATCATCGCCGACCACTCACATACAGCCTTTGACAAGGTGTGGGCTGACAGCGACCGTGACTACTGGATGACTGCTCAAGAGGCCAAGGAATATGGAATGATTGACCAGGTATTGATGAGAAAATAATGGCAAAACAACAACGACAATACTGTAGCTTCTGCGGACGTCCCGACACTGAGGTGGGTATGCTCATCGCCGGTGTAAGCGGATATATCTGCAACGAGTGTGCTGAACAGGCTCACGAGATTGCACAAGAAGCCATGCGCCAAAACAAAAAGAAGGGCGGCAAAGATGGGGATTTCGAACTGAACGAACTGCCCAAGCCCCAAGAGATAAAGACTTTTCTCGACCAGTATGTCATCGGTCAGGATGATGCCAAGCGTTACCTCGCCGTGTCGGTATACAACCACTACAAGCGCCTCTTGCAGGAGGACAAGGCCGACGATGTGGAGATCGAGAAGAGCAACATCATTATCGTGGGTAGCACGGGTACGGGTAAGACACTCCTTGCACGCACTATAGCCAAGTTGCTCAAGGTGCCTTTCACCATTGTGGATGCTACGGTGCTCACCGAGGCAGGTTATGTGGGTGAAGATATCGAGAGTATCCTCACTCGTCTGCTACAGGTAGCCGACTATGACGTGAAGGCTGCCGAGAAGGGTATCGTCTTCATCGACGAGATTGACAAGATTGCCCGCAAGAGCGACAACCCTTCCATCACTCGCGACGTGAGCGGTGAAGGTGTGCAGCAAGGCTTGCTCAAACTACTTGAAGGTTCGGTGGTGAACGTTCCTCCTCAGGGAGGTCGCAAGCACCCCGACCAGAAGATGATTGCCGTAAACACGAAGAACATTCTCTTCATCTGTGGTGGTGCCTTCGATGGAATCGAACGTAAGATTGCACAGCGCCTCAACACCCACGTAGTGGGTTACGGCTCGGTGCAGAATACCTTGCGTATCGATAAGGAGAATATGATGCAGTACATATCCCCGCAAGACCTCAAGAGCTTCGGCCTCATCCCCGAAATCATCGGCCGTATGCCTGTGCTCACCTATCTCAATCCTTTGTCTCGCGAGGCGTTGCTCGCCATCCTTACCGAACCAAAGAATGCCATCGTGAAGCAGTACATCAAACTCTTCGAGATGGATGGCGTGGAGCTGACTTTCGACGAAGAGGTATACGAGTACATCGTGGACAAGGCTATCGAGTTCAAGCTTGGTGCTCGTGGATTGCGCAGCATCGTGGAGAGTATCATGATGGAGGCCATGTTTGACATCCCTACGCGTGGCGACAAGCGCTTTACCGTAACTCTCGACTATGCTCGCACGCAGATGGAGAAGTCAAACCTTGGACGCTTGCAGGCAGCAGAATAATATAGAATAAAGAAACACAAGAATATGAACGAAGAACTATTTTCAACCCTTCCGTACAAAGTGGCCGACATGTCATTGGCCGAGTTCGGACACAAAGAGATTGACATGGCCGAGCATGAAATGCCGGGACTCATGGCATTGCAAGAGAAATATGGCGATAGCAAACCCCTCAAGGGCGCTCGCGTGATGGGTTCGCTACACATGACCATCCAGACAGCCGTGCTCATCAAGACCCTCAAAGCTTTAGGCGCTGAGGTGCGCTGGTGCTCATGCAACATCTACTCCACGCAGGATCACGCAGCAGCTGCTATTGCCGATCTCGGTGTGCCCGTATTTGCATGGAAGGGTGAGAACCTGGCCGAGTATTGGTGGTGTACCTTGCAAGCGCTGAACTTCGGCAACGGCATGGGGCCCAATATGATTGTTGATGATGGTGGCGACGCTACCCTCATGATACACCTCGGTGTGGATGCCGAGAAGGATGCTTCGGTACTCGATACTCCTTCGGGTGGCGAGGATGAGGCTGAGCTGAAGGCAATCCTCAAGCGTGTACTTGCTGAGCAGCCTGGTCTTTGGACCTCGATTGCCAAGGAGGTACGCGGTGTGAGTGAAGAGACCACTACTGGTGTACATCGCCTCTATCAGATGAAGGAGGAGGGCAAGCTGTTGTTCCCCGCCTTCAATGTGAACGACTCGGTGACAAAGAGTAAGTTTGACAACCTCTACGGCTGCCGCGAGTCGCTGGCCGATGGCATCAAGCGTGCTACCGACGTGATGATTGCCGGTAAGGTGGCTGTAGTATGTGGCTATGGTGATGTAGGTAAGGGTTGTGCTCACAGCCTCCGCTCATACGGAGCGCGTGTGCTCGTGACTGAAATTGACCCCATCTGCGCACTGCAGGCTGCTATGGAGGGCTTCCAGGTGGTAACCATGGAGGAGGCTTGCTCACAGGGCAACATCTTCGTGACTACAACGGGTAACATCGACATCATCCGCATCGATCACATGACACAGATGCCCGACCAGGCCATCGTGTGCAACATCGGTCACTTCGACAACGAGATTCAGGTAGAGGCACTGAAGAACTTCCCCGGCATCCGTCGCGAGAATGTGAAGCCCCAGGTAGACCGCTACTACTTCCCCGATGGGCATAGTATCATCTTGCTTGCTGATGGCCGCCTCGTGAACCTCGGTTGTGCAACGGGTCATCCCTCGTTTGTGATGAGCAACTCATTCACCAACCAGACCTTGGCGCAGATTGAACTCTTCGGTAAGGACTATCCCGTTGATGTGTATCGCTTGCCTAAACATCTTGACGAAGAGGTGGCACGCCTTCACTTGGAACGTATCGGTGTACATCTTACTACGCTCACTCAGGCTCAAGCCGACTATATCGGCGTAAGTGTAGATGGACCTTATAAGGCAGATCACTATAGATATTAAATCATTAGGAGTTGGGGCGGTAGACTTTTTATCTCGTGAATTGTCTCTAATCCCTAACTCCTAACTCTTAATTTTGAATTGATATGACTTCTGTTTGCGTATACTGTGCCTCAAGCACACAGATTGATGAGAAGTATTTCCGTGCTGCGGATACATTGGGGACACTGATTGCCCAACGTGGATTGCGCCTCATTACCGGTGCTGGTAATATGGGCCTGATGAATGCCGTTGAGGAGGCGGCTCTCGCTGCAGGTGGAAAGGTTACGGGCATCATTCCCACTTTTATGGTTAAGGAGGGCTGGCATCATACGGGTCTCACGGAGTTGATTGAGACTGCCTCGATGCATGAACGCAAACAGATGATGGCAGACCTTTCTGACGGTGCCATTGCGCTGCCTGGTGGATGTGGAACGTTTGAAGAACTACTCGAAATCATCACGTGGAAGCAGTTAGGGTTGTATTTGGGGCCTGTCGTTATTCTCAATATTGATGGTTACTACGATCATCTGTTAGCCCAACTGGATAGGGCTTTGGAGGATAAATTCATGCGTGATATCCATGCGGGCATCTGGAAAGTGGCAAATACACCTGAGGAGGCCGTTGAACTGTTGCTTGATACTCCTAATTGGGATAAGAGCGTACGCAAGTTCGCTGCAATCTGATGATAAATCATACGTACAGATGAGAATGTTGAATCTCGTAGCTGAGCCGATACCCTACATCCTCGTGTCGCCACCATGCTACACCGATAATTTTATGGTGTGCATGTTGCTGGTGTGTGCATTGATCTTGGCTGCCGTGCTGTCTGACCGGAAACACTATCTGTCGCAAATATTGAAGGGATTCTTCCTCCCTCGAGAAAATACGATTAAAGGAGCGCATACCACCAGAGCTGTGTATCAGCGTATAGGAATGTATGCCGTGAACTTGATCTCTGTCTCGCAGTTGTTGGCGGTTTATGTGGCGGAGCGGGGACATTGGACTTGTGGCTATGGAAAGCTGTGCCTTTTCTCCGGGATAGCTGTGGTCCTGTTCTACTTGTTTAAGGTGCTGCTTTTTACTCTGACTGATCGAATTTTCTTCGACTTCTCTACGACGAAGGCTTGGGAACAGGGCTATGCAAGGTTGAACGTCTTGTCGAGTATCCCCCTCTATTTATTGGCGGTTGCTGCGGTGCTCCTCGGTGTTCCTTTGAATGTTCTTTCGTGGATGTTTGTCGTAGTCTTCGTATTGCTTGAGATTTGCCTATTATACAAGGCGTTTCATATCTTTTTGCCGAAAAAGTATGGTATTTTGCAAATTTTTGTCTACCTTTGCGCCCTCGAACTGATGCCCCTGCTTGTGGCAGGCAAGGCATTGGTTTTATTTATGTAATAACGTTTGACATAAACAACTGATAACCTTGAAACTAAGTAAGATTCTCGTATCGCAACCCAAGCCTGCTTCGGACAAGTCGCCTTATTTTGACATTGCACGTAAGTATGGCGTTGAGATTGATTTTAAGCAGTTCATTCAAGTAGAGGCTCTCAGCGCTAAAGAGTTCCGTGCCCAGCACATTGACCTCACCGAATTCACCGCCATCGTGTTCACTTCACGCCATGCCATCGACCATTTCTTTGGTCTGTGCGCAGAGCTTCGTGTGCAAGTTCCCGAGACGATGAAGTATTTCTGTATTTCAGAGACCATTTCTTTGTATATCCAGAAGTATGTACAATATCGTAAGCGTAAGGTGTTCTTCGGTACTAATGGTAAGATGGACACTTTGTTGCCTCTGATGGTGAAGCATAAGAATGAGAAATACTTCGTTCCCATGTCAAGCGTTCACAATGATGAGATTGCCACAATGCTTGATGGTGCAGGCTTGCAGCACACCGAGGGTGTGATGTATCGTACCGTAAGTCGTATGTTTGAAAAGGGTGAGTTGGAGGGTTATGATATGATGATTTTCTTCAGTCCCTCGGGTATCGTTTCTCTTAAGGAGAATCTCCCTAACTTTGTTCAAGGTGATATGCAGATTGCTTGCTTTGGCCCCTCTACGGCAATAGCTATCAAGGAGGCTGGTCTTCGTCTCGACCTTGAGGCTCCCACACCTGAGGCTCCTTCGATGACCATGGCTCTGGAGCAGTATCTTGCTAAGACTAATAAGTAATACACTTATCATATCATGATCAAGGGCTGCTAAGGTTTATTGTTCCCCCATTCCCTTAGCAGCCCTTGATTGTTTAAGATTCAGTATTGTGAAAACCTTGCCCCGCAACACTTTCAAGAAGAGCGAACGCCTTTGTAGCCGTCTGCTGATGGACCGCCTTTTCCAAGGCGATAATCAATCGGTGTCGGCTTATCCTTTTCGTGCCGTATTTGTTCCTATCGAGCGATCGGTGCAAGAGGGTGTGTCGGTGCTTGTCAGTGTCCCCAAGAAGCGCTTTCATGATGCTGTCGATCGCAACCGGGTGAAGCGCCAGACTCGTGAGGCCTATCGTAAGCACAAGCATGGCCTTATCGAGCAGATGGAGGCTAAAGGTCAGGGATTGCTGATAGCTTTCATTTATGTCTCAGCTAAAATAGAGTCTACTGACTATATCGAGAAGCGTATGGTGCGCTTACTGGAGAAGATAGACGAAGCGCTATGAAGAAGGTTCTGACATACCTCCTGTTGTTGCCCATTTACTTCTATCGGGCATGTATCTCTCCGCTCACTCCCCCGTCATGCCGCTTTACTCCTACTTGTTCGCAATATGCCATTGAGGCATTGAAGAAGCATGGCCCTTTTCGTGGTCTCTATCTCACTATACGTCGTATCCTCCGTTGTCATCCCTGGGGTGGTTCGGGTTATGATCCCGTACCATAATAGCAAGGTCTTATGATTTACGACATCCATACTCATCATTATCCGAAGGTATCGGGTGAGGCCATTGTGCAACTTGCGCTTGAGGACTTCAATTTCCAGCAAGGGCATTTCTACTCTGTGGGTCTGCATCCTTGGGATATTGGTAGCGATTGGCGTACTCAGATGGCCGGACTTCTCGTCAAGGCGTTGTATCCGCAGGTCGTGATGATAGGTGAAGCGGGTATAGACAAAAAGAATGGGGATGCTCCAATAGAGGTGCAGATGGAGGTCTTTCGCGAACATGTGCGTTTGAGCGAACTTGTTCGTAAACCGCTCATCATTCATTGTGTGAAAGGTATAGATGAGGTGCTCCTCGTTCGCAAGGAGATGAGGGCGACTCTTCCTTGGATTATCCATGGCTTCCGTGGCGGTATCGAGCAATGGCGGCAACTCTCTCGCGCTGGACTCTACGTCAGCATTGGTGGTCGCTATGATGAGGAACTTGTGAGAGAACTTCCATTATCGCAACTTCTCATTGAAAGCGATGAACTGTGCGATTCGGCTCAGGTCTACGATCTTGTCAGTGAAACCAAGCAGATGGGAAGCGATAAACTGAGCCAGCATGTGGCGACAAACATCTATGGCCTGCTTACTGCCTATCGCGAGCAGTGAACTTTTTTCGTTCAAATCGTGTAGTCTTTGGGGATAATGTATTATCTTCGCGTTGTAAATATTGTTACTGGAGACTATGGCCAAGAATGGAACGTTGCTTTGGGTTGATGACGAGATAGAACTCTTGCGTGCCCACATCCTCTTCCTCAAGGGGAAGGATTATGAGGTGGATACTGCCACTAATGGGCGCGACGCGCTGGATCGTTGTCGCGAGCGCAGTTACGACCTTATCTTGCTCGACGAGAACATGCCTGGCCTGACAGGCCTCGAGACGCTCACCCTCATCAAGGAGGTGCAGCCTACCGTCCCCGTGGTGATGGTGACCAAGAGTGAAGAGGAGGATATCATGAACCAGGCCATCGGGGCCAAGATTGCCGACTATCTCATCAAACCCGTCAATCCCAATCAGATACTCCTGACGCTGAAGAAGAATATCCACAAGAAGGATATCATCACCGAGACCACCAATACCAACTATCAGCAGAATATGGGGCGCATCGCCATGCAAATCAACGATGCAGCCACACATGAGGACTGGGTAGAGGTATACAAGAATCTCGTCTATTGGGAACTGGAACTCGAGCATGCCGACAATAACATGAGCGAGATGCTGCGCATGCAGAAGGAGGAGGCCAACAATCTCTTTGCTAAGTATATCAGGCGAAACTATGAGGAGTGGTTTAGCTCATCCAGCTCTTCTCGTGGAGGAGTCCAGGGTTATCGCGCTACGTCTGCCGCTTCTTCTCGGGCTGCCGGTTTCTCGGCATCAAAGAGTCCTGCTTACGAGTTGCAGCAGGGTGGAGACCAGCCACTGATGTCTCCTTATCTTTTTCGTGATCGCATCTTTCCTCTGCTCGACCAGCAAGAGAAGGTGGTGCTCGTCGTGTTTGATAACTTCCGTTATGACCAGTGGAAGGCGATCAGTCACGAGCTCAGTGGCGAGTTTGCCTTTGAAGAGGAACTCTACTACAGCATTCTGCCCACAGCGACTCAGTATGCCCGTAATGCTATCTTCTCGGGGCTCATGCCCAACAAGATAGCCGAGATGTTTCCCGAACTCTGGGTCGATGAGGATGAGGAGGAGGGCAAGAATCTGAATGAGGCTCCGCTCATTCAGACACAGATAGACCGCTACCGTCGCCGCGATACCTTCTCCTACCATAAGATCAATGATGCGCAGGGAGCCGAGCGCCTGGTGTCGCAGTTCCGCCAGTTCGAAAACAATGACCTCAATGTCGTGGTGGTCAATTTCATCGACCTGCTCAGCCATGCCCGAACCGAGTCGAAGACCCTACGCGAACTTGCTGCCGATGAGGCTGCCTACCGCTCGGTGACGACTACGTGGTTCCGCCACTCACCGTTGCGCGAGTTCTTCAGCCTCCTTGCCGAGAGCGACTATAAAGTGGTCATCACTACCGACCATGGGAGCATACGCGTGAACAATCCCGTCAAGGTGGTGGGTGACCGTAATGTGAACACCAACTTACGCTACAAGCTGGGCAAGACTCTCGGCTACAATCCTCGCGAGGTATACGAGATTAAAGATCCTCGCAAGGTGTTTCTCCCTTCGCCCAATGTGAGCACAGCCTACATCTTTGCTTGGGGCGACAGTTTCTTTGCCTACCCCAACAACTACAACCATTACGTCTCTTACTACCGTGACACCTTCCAGCATGGCGGTATCTCGATGGAGGAGATGATAGTGCCACTCATAACATTAACACCGAAGAAACGATGACCATTACAATACACAGTATAGATACCATCGCCACCGCAGCGCAGGAGTTCATCGCCCAGATGGGCGACAACAAGATATTCGCTTTCTATGGTGCCATGGGCGCCGGTAAGACGACCTTTGTGAAGGCGCTGTGCGAGGCCATGGGCGTGACCGATACAGTCAACTCGCCTACCTTTGCCATTGTCAACGAGTATGACACCCCTTCGGGCCGTCCCATCTACCATTTCGACTTCTACCGCATCAAGCGCCTGGCCGAAGTCTATGACATGGGCTACGAGGACTACTTCTATGGTCGCGGGCTCTGCTTCATCGAGTGGCCAGAACTCGTCGAGGAACTCCTCCCTGAAGAGACCGTCAAGGTCACCATCGAGGAGAAACCCGATGGTACCCGCGTGGTGAGCTTCTAACGGCCTTGTTGAGCCACGGGACACACCTCGGTAGTTAGCGATGCACACCTCGCTAGTTAGCGACACTATGCTCGGTAGTTACCGATGCAAGGCTCGGTAGTTACCGCGCTGAATGTTGGATAAAGAGAAAATGGTTTTGCAAAGAATGGTACATGTTTATGCGTTAATTCATTTCGGAATCTTGATGCACGGCTCGGAAAAATACAAGTAAACTTGCTTTTCCGCTCGGTTTGTGCTAATTTTGTAGCATATTTGGGTGGAGTGTGTTCGCACGCTTGCCCAGATGTGTTGTTTATTATAATGTAAGTACATGAAACAGAAGAAAAAGAGGGCAATAGATATACAGTTTGTAACGGCTTGTATCAGTACTTCGTTGGTGCTGTTGCTATTGGGCTCTGTTGTATTGGTCGTACTCACAGCTGGTCGCCTGTCGGACCATGTGAAGGAGAATTTGGAATTGTCATTGCTGCTTAATGATGACGCTCAAACGGAGGATGTGACCCGTATCGTGCGCCATGTGGAGGTACAGCGGTATGCCAAAGAGGTGCATTACATCTCCAAGGAGGACATTCTTGCCGAGCAGACGGCTTCGATGGGACTCGACCCCACGGAATTCCTGGGCTATAATCCTTACACAGCCTCCATCGAGGTGAAACTCAAGGCTGACTATGCCAACACGGACAGCATCATTCCCATCAAGAACCGCTTGATGCGCTACTCGCAGATACGTGAGATTTCTTATCCAAGCGAACTGATGGATAATGTAAATAGGAATATCCGTAAGATAAGCGCCTTGCTGCTGGCATTGGCGTTGGCTTTGTCGTTCATCTCCTTTGCTCTGATCAGCAACACCATCAAGCTCACCATCTACTCGCAGCGTTTCCTGCTGCATACGATGAAGCTCGTAGGTGCGTCGTGGGGATTCATCAGACGTCCATTCCTGATGCGCAATCTGGGCATCGGCATCACTTCTGGCATCTT
>JAZOPX010000102.1:0-3230 GCA_045655845.1 Bacteroidaceae bacterium | reverse complement strand
TCACACGAAGAGCAGCGAGCATTGGCTGACGCTTTCAATGCCAATGCTGAGGTCAAAGTAATTGAAGAACTGTATAAGTGCTTCAGTGAACGAATAGAAAAAGAAATGCTCTTTGCAGAGTTGAACAAATCATTGGCAGTGATAGATTCCGTAGGCTGCGACCGTAACTTGCGCGACCTTCACCTGGCAGCGAAATTGTACGCAAGAATAGACAATTACCGCAAACCGCTCGAGCCCGAAGTGATGGCATGGATGGAACAGGAGATACAGCTCCCTGCCGCCAAGGCTGCAGTGACGGAGTTGAACGAAAGGTATCTTGCTATACAACATCGCGACTTGGCTAATGTCAGCAGTCTGAAGTCTTCTGATGACGTGAAGGACATGAGCGATGGCGAGGAGATACTGCTCACACTCATCGAGCCTTACAAAGGAAAGATTATCTTGCTCGACATTTGGGGTACATGGTGCAGTCCCTGCAAGCGAGCATTGGAGAACAGCCAAGAGGAGTACGAACATTTGAAGGACTACGATATCGTATACCTCTACCTTGCCAATCACTCCGATGAAGAGTCTTGGAAGAATGTCATCAAAGAGTATAACGTGACGGGCGACAACGTGGTGCACTACAACCTCCCCGCCGAACAGCAAGCCGCAATCGAGCACTATCTTGGCGTGAACAGTTACCCCACCTACAAACTCATCGACCGCAATGGCAATATCCTCGGCGTGAATGCCGACCCTCGCGACCTCAATGCGCTGGAGGGGGTGATTAAGATGATAGAGTGAAACCAAAGACGTAATAGATGATAAATGCTTGCTTATTAGTTTGTATTGTCGTATCTTCGCACTATAAATGTTGCAGAATCGTATTATGCCCGAGAATAAAGTAATCATATACACCGCCAACGATGGCAAGACAAAGATTGATGTAAAACTCGAGGAGGAGACCTTGTGGCTTACACAAGCACAGATGTGCGAGTTGTACCAAACGAGCAAATCGAATGTAAGTGAGCATATTAAACACATCTTCGAGGAGGGCGAACTTGCAAAAGAGGCAACTGTTCGGAAATTCCGAACAGTTCAAACTGAGGGCTCACGCAACGTGGAACGCGAAGTTGAACACTATAATCTGGATATGATTATCGCTCTCGGCTATCGTGTGCGTTCCCTCATTGCCACAAGATTCCGACAGTGGGCAACTGAGCGGTTAAGGGAATACATCGTCAAAGGCTTTACCCTCGATGACGAACGACTGAAGAAGCTGGGCGGTGGCAGCTATTGGAAAGAACTGCTGGAGCGCATCAGGGATATCCGTGCTACGGAAAAGGTGCTCTACCGCCAAATACTGGAGATATATGCTACAAGCATTGACTATGACCCACGAGCACAGATATCTCAGGAGTTCTTCAAGAAAGTTCAGAACAAGATACATTATGCCATCCATGGACATACGGCAGCCGAACTGATTGTGGAGCGTGCCGATGCCGAGAAAGATTTCATGGGACTGCTGACCTTCAAAGGCAATCACCCGACATTACTTGAAGCAAAAACAGCAAAGAACTACTTGAATGACAAGGAACTTCGCGCGATGGGGCAACTCGTGTCGGGATACTTGGACTTTGCCGAGCGCCAAGCCGAGCGCGAACAGGCCATGACGATGAACGACTGGGCAGCCTATCTGGACAGGATTCTGACTATGACTGGTGAACAATTATTACAAGGTTCAGGTAATGTCTCTCACGAAGAAGCCATGGAGCATGCCACCACGGAATATCGCAAATACAAGCAGCGTACCATCAGCGACGTAGAGCGCGACTACCTGTTCTCCATTAAAACGTTGGAGGATTTGAGCAAGAATAATTAAGCCAAGAAAGTGTACTTTTTGTATACGATATGTATACAAGTTTGTGTACGATTTCTTGGCTTAACTTTTGTGATGTTCAGTGGCTTACGCTGCTAAAAGTATACATTCCCTTTTCCATCGCTCCCTTTCAATTTTCGAGCTCTTCACGAACACGCCTTGGCGCACCTTGACGATGTAGCGTTCCTTGACAAGACGGGAGATCTTCTTGGCAATACCATTCTGCTTGAGCTCGAACTCTTCACCCAGGCGCACTGCCTCGGCGGTGGTGAACTGCTTGGGTAGCATCTGCAGGAAAGCCAAGGCACTCAGGTATACACGCTTGGGCTCCTCCTTCTCTTCACGGCGCAGGCGGTCGTAGATGGCAGAGGTCTGCATCATGCAATAGAAGATGTACGCGAGGCCCCATCTCAGGTCGGCTTCCGAGATGGTAAAATGCTTCTCGGTAAACATACTCTCTACTGTGCCCAGCTCCTCGTAGCGGCGAAGCACGGCAATGATCATCAGCATACGGTAGAGGTTGAGGCGACTACGAAGGATGGGGGCACGCAGATCCCTGTCGGGCAGGGCCAACGCCACGAATGACACCAGCTGGCGGTAATACTCGTCGATATACTCGCGCTGGGCATCCGAGATGACGAGGCGAGGAAGTTCGTCCTCCTCCTTGCCCTCAAACTGGCGCAACTCCTTCCATATCTCCGTAAGCACACCGCGGTGATGGCCATACACGTCGCGGAATGCCTCGGCGGTAGCCTCGTCCATTTCGCCACGCACAGTATCTTTGGCTGGCAGGTTGTGGTAGAGGAAGCGGGTGGAGAGGCCGTCCTCGAGGTTGGGGATAAACTCGCGCACCGAAGATAGGGTGCCCGTAGCGGCCAAGGCCAAACGGGTGTGCTCAATGTGGTAGTCCTCATCATCGGTCTTGCGGGCGGTGTGGAGCTGCTCCTCGTTCTGTGCGGCAAGGAGGATGTACATGAAGTCGCCGAACGCTCCACGATTGGCAGCCGTCATCTCGGCCAGCTCGGGGATATGCAGATAGGAGATATTCTCACCGTTGGCATAGATGAGGCGGTAGTAATTAGCCGCGGTGGTCTTCGAGGGCAGCTTGTGCATACGGCGCAAGGGGGCTTGTGGCTCATCGACCTCACTGGCAATGTCGTTGATATCGACGAGTTGTGACACGTTGCCCTTGGCGGCAAAGTTGAGCTGACTGGTGAGTCGGTTGTAGCGCTTGTGTCGCTTGCGGTAGTCGACCATGGCCTGCTGGCTCTCCTCGCAGATGATCTTGTTGATGTCGTCGATGAGGCTCGCCACATCGCCCACGCTTCCCTTGCCCGATGCTGAGGGGCCTACGCAGATGTTCATCATG
>JAZOPX010000101.1:0-4996 GCA_045655845.1 Bacteroidaceae bacterium | reverse complement strand
ACTTCAAGGTTGCTTCCGTCATGAGTAAGGTGAGGGAGGGGAAGCAATAATAATAAACAAGCAGAGGTCACCTGATGGGGTGGCCTCTGCTATTCTCATGCGCTCTCTGCGCAAACCTTACTTCTGGCGGATGTAGATATTGATCGGTGTACCGGTGAAGTTCCAGCGCTCGCGGATCTTGTTCTCGAGGAAGCGCTTGTAGGGCTCCTTTACATACTGCGGCAGGTTGGCGAAGAACACGAACGAGGGTACGCGCGTGCCCGGCAACTGCATGCAGTACTTGATCTTGATGTACTTGCCCTTGTTTGAGGGGGGAGGTGTGGCCTCGATGATGGGCAGCATCTCTTCGTTGAGTTTCGCGGTAGAGACCTTGGTGTTGCGGTTGAGGTAGGTCTCCTTGGCCATCTCAAGCACCTTGAAGATGCGCTGCTTGGTGAGGGCCGAGGCGAAGATGATGGGGAAGTCGGTGAAGGGGGCGAAGCGCTCGCGGATAGTGTCCTCGAAGTACTTCATCGCCTTGGTGCTCTTGTCCTCCACGAGGTCCCACTTGTTGATGACTACCACGAGACCCTTCTGGTTGCGCTGCACGAGGGAGTAGATGTTGAGGTCCTGGCTCTCGATGCCGCGTGTGGCGTCGAGCATGAGGATGCAGACGTCGGCATTCTCGATGGCGCGGATAGAGCGCATCACGGAGTAGAACTCGAGGTCCTCGTTGACCTTGCCCTTTTTGCGGATGCCGGCGGTGTCGACAAGATAGAAGTCGAAGCCAAACTTGGTATAGCGGGTATAGATGGAGTCGCGGGTGGTACCAGCGATATTGGTCACGATGTTGCGGTCCTCGCCGATGAAGGCGTTCACGATAGAACTCTTACCCACATTAGGGCGGCCCACGACGGCGAAGCGAGGTATCTCCTCGGTCTCCTCATCGGGGGTGGGGGCAGGGAGTTTCTCTACGACCATGTCGAGCAGATCGCCCGTGCCGCTACCGGTGAGTGCCGATACGCAGAAGGGGTCGCCCAAGCCCAGAGAGTAGAACTCGGCGGCATTGTACTGCAAGTCGTAGTTGTCGGTCTTGTTTGATACGAGGATGACGGGTGTCTTGGCACGACGCAGGATAGAGGCTACCTGCATGTCGAGGTCGGTGACACCATTCTGTACGTCGACGAGGAAGAGCACCACGTCGGCCTCCTCTACGGCGATGAGCACCTGCTTGCGTATCTCCTCTTCGAAGATATCGTCGGAGTTGACTACCCAACCGCCGGTGTCGACGATGGAGAACTCACGTCCCGTCCATTCGCACTTGCCGTACTGGCGGTCGCGGGTGGTGCCGGCCTCGTCGGCCACGATGGCGTGACGGGTCTGCGTGAAGCGGTTAAAAAGTGTGGACTTGCCCACATTGGGGCGTCCTACGATGGCTACTAAGTTTCCCATAATACTCTGAGACCCACCTAAATCCTCCCTGTAAGGGAGGACTTACCGACATCGCTGCACGGTGGGGTTTGTTTTTCTATTTTTTTTATTCCGAGGACTTGATACCCTCCCTCACAGGGAGGGATAGGGTGGGTCCTCTATTCTAAATTATATCCAAAACTGCGCAGTTCCTTGTCTGAGTTGCGCCAGTCCTTATCTACTTTCACAAAGGTCTCGAGGAAGATGCTCTTGCCGAAGAACTGCTCGAGGGTACGGCGTGCCTCGGTCATCACCTTCTTCAGTGCCTTACCTTGGTTGCCGATGATGATGCCCTTCTGCGACTCGCGCTCCACATAGATGATGGCATTGATGTGGATGTTCTTCTCGGTCTCCTTGAACTGCTCCACGCTCACTTCGCAGGCGTAGGGAATCTCCTTGTCGTAATAGAGGAGGATCTTCTCACGGATAATCTCGGTGACGAAGAAGCGGGCGGGCTTGTCGGTCAACTGGTCCTTGTCGAAGAAGGGAGGGCTGTCGGGAAGCAGGTCCTTGATGCGGCGGAGCACCACGTCGACATTGAAGTTGTTCGATGCCGAGATGGGGATAATCTCTGCCTGGGGCAGCAACTCGTGCCACTCTTCCACGAGGGCGGTCAGGTCCTTCTGGTTGCTCTGGTCAATCTTGTTGATGAGCAAGAGGATGGGTACGTCCATGCGCTGTACCTTCTGGAGGAAGTCCTGGTTCTTGTCGATCTTCTCCACTACGTCGGTGACGTAGACGAGAACATCGGCATCCTGCAGCGCCGACTCCGAGAACTGGAGCATCGACTCCTGCAACTTGTAGTTGGGCTTGAGCACGCCGGGCGTATCAGAGAACACGATCTGCATGTCCTCGGTGTTGACGATGCCCATGATGCGGTGGCGGGTGGTCTGTGCCTTGAAGGTGGCAATGGAGATGCGCTCACCGACGAACTTGTTCATCAGCGTCGACTTGCCCACATTGGGGTTTCCCACGATATTTACGAATCCTGCTTTGTGCATTTTGCTGAGTGAAGAGTGAAAAATTAAAAGTGAAGAGTGAAGAGTGAAGAGCAAAAAGTTACCATGTGAATGGAAAACTCTTAACTCTTAACTCTTCACTCTTAACTCTCAGAATGCTGCAAGTTATACTGCAGCAGCCTTTTCGATAGCCAACTTTCCACGATAGTAGCCGCAAGCGCCGCATACAGTGTGGAATACATGCCACTCACCGCAGTTGGGGCAGATGGCCAATGTGGGGGCTACTGCCTTGTCGTGAGTTCTTCTCTTGGCAGTTCTGGTCTTTGATTGTCTTCTTTTAGGATGTGCCATTTCTTTTAGTTTTAATTATTAATTATTTTCTTTAAACCTTCCCAGCGCGGATCCATGGGGGCCTCCGCTTCGTCCGTCTCGTCACCGAACGTGATTGCCTCGCCGCCGAAGTCTTCGTCATCGGTCGAGCGCAGTAGATGCTTGCTCAGTTTGCCGGACATCTCCTTGTTGCATTTTCCCGGAGCATGTACATGCTTCATGGGTATCGCCAGCGCTACGAACTCGTATATGTACCAGGCTACGTTGATGATGCCCTCTGACTCGGGGATTATCACCACATCGCCCTGCTCACCATAGTCGGCGCCTAACTTTACCTGCAACTTGCCCTTGGTGTGAATGTCAAGGTCCATTTCATCGAGACAACGGTCACAAATCACCACGATGGTGCCATCGATGGTGAAGTGCAACTCATATACATCGACGCTGCGATGTACCTCGAGTGATACCTGCACCTTGCCCTTCTGTACTTCGGGGCCGTCAATATGGGCAAAGAACTCGTTATCGACGTTCCAGTCGTAAGAGGCGTTCACCTCTCGCATACCTCTAAGGTCTATCTTATAACTGTCAAATTTACCCATTTTTCTTACATTTTATTGGCCGCTTCCGAGTGGATATAGCCAATCGGGCGACAAAGGTACAACATTTTATTCATTTTACCGCGAAATTTAGTGTAAAACTTTCCTCTTCTTGTGTGATTTGTGCTTAATGGGGTACTAAAAACACTTAACAACCCTAAAAAAGAGTTGCTTTTCGCTTATATAATGCAAAATGTCGTAGATTTGTTCACCAAGTCTCACGGCGTGAGGATGAGTCATCCGCGTCGGTCAGAGTGTTTCGTGTCGTTCTTACATCGACAGCCACTTGAGCACGGCTTCACCGTAGGTCTTTGATACGGGGATGTCTTTTACGCCTTCAATCCCCAGTTCGAGATAGAAATTCTCCTTCTCGCGGCGAAGCACCTTGACCTGCTCCATATTGACCATGTATCCACGGTGGCAGCGCATCACGTTGGTGTCGGCCAGAAGTTCGGCAGTGCGCTTCAGCGTGTTGCGGAGCATGAGTTTCTTGGGAAGATTGCCCTTCATATACCATATATATATGTAGTTGTCGGCACTCTCCACGTAGAGGAGGTTCTCCTTGGTGACCGAGAGTTGCAGTTCGCCCCGCTCGTCATAGAAGGGGATGATACCCTTGGTCGATGCGCGCTCTTGCATCGCCTTGTCGTAGTCGTCCTCAATCTGTCGAAGGCGGCTATTGCGATCCTGCAGGGTAAAGGCCGTGATACTGATGATATAGGGTATGAGAAGGATGAGCGAGGTGTTGAGCAGCGACTTTTCGAAAGCCTCCGCGATGTCGAGTTGTACACCGGTCAGCGTAGAGCAGATGGTGAAGGCCACTGACATCAGCACCAACTCTACGCCTACCCATGCGATATATTGGAGGTAGGTGATGCGATGCTTCTTGGCATAGTAACACATGATGACGCGGCTGATGGCGGCAATGCTCATGCCCAGCAGCACGATACCCAGCACGCAGGCCGCAAAGACGAAGCGCGATACCTCTGCCCAATGCTCTACATTGAAAGGCTTGTAGATCATGACGAAGAAGAACGCGAAGGCCGCCGTCGAGGTCACCATGATGGTGAGGCTACGCTTCGTGAGCAAGTATTGGGGTATGAACTGTGCGAAGAAATTCATCTGTGGTTTTGTTTTCGGGGCCAAAAGTACAACATTTCTTTGCATTTATCGCATTTTCGCCTTAAAAAACTTTACAAAGAGAAGGGACGTGCTCTTATTTCAGCACGCCCCTCATCTTTCATAGTAAAGGTTATTGTCGAGATGGCTCCCTGCTCATTACGAGTAGAGGAAACGCTTGATGCTGCGCTTCGGAGTCTTCTCGAAGGGCTCGTCGTGACGCTCCACGAGATTTACCTTACTATATGCCGGGAGTTCGGCATTCACTTGCTTTAAGTATTCATTCAATATTTCTTCTACGCTCTTGGTGTTGCCCTCAAGTTTCTTGAATGCATCCATGTCGGGCACTACGAGTGCTACGATCTTGTTGCCACGGCTGATGACGATAGATTCCATCACGAGGGGCAGGCTGTTGAACTTGTCCTCAATCTCCTCGGGGTATACGTTCTGTCCGCTGGCGCTGAGAATCATGTTCTTCGAACGACCCTTGATGAATACGTTGCCGTCGGCGTCCATGATGCCCAGGTCGCCGCTCTTGAGCCA
>JAZOPX010000100.1:0-3853 GCA_045655845.1 Bacteroidaceae bacterium | reverse complement strand
TTCGGTCTTCGCGGAGGAGGAATGGATTGGTTAGTGTTATTTGTTATTGGCTATTCAATTGCGGTGTTAGTAACTCCCCTCCTCGGGAGGGGCAGGGGGGAGGCCTCCTTTCTTCAACAGTTCTATCAACTCCTCTATCTCTTGCGCTGAGAGGTTTTCCTCCTTGACGAAGAAGTTGACGAGGTCTGTTGCCGAGCCACGGAAGAGAGTGTTCTTCACATTCTGCAGGAAGCGGCTACTGTACTCGTCGTGTTGGACGAGAGGATAGAAACGGTGCTGCTTGCCTACGGCCTCGCTGGCAACATACTCCTTCTCGCGCAGGATGCGAAGGAAGGTGAGCACGGTGTTATAGGCAGGCTTGGGTTCGGGAAACTGCTCCAAGACCTCATTGACCGAAGCCTTTTGGAGGTCCCACAAGATATTCATTATCTGCAGTTCAGCGCGGGTGAGTTCGTTGGTCCTTTTCATTATTCCTAAACTTTTAGTTGATTTCTGCGACAAAGGAAAACAAAAGTTTCTACCCGTACAACTAAAACTTTAAGAATTTGTAATCCGAGGCAAGACTTTAACCTTTATTATTAGTTGGAACAACGTAAAAGGCTCCCAAGAGAAGGTAAGAGAATAGGAGGAAGAAATTTTGGCTGGTTCCTCAGCTTTGGGCCCGGCACCATCCACGTAAGCATCAAAAACTCAGAATATAAAAAGCGGCTTGTATAGCGTACCTAAAAAGATAGGGATACGATACGAATCATAAATAAAGCGTCCTCCACTAGTGAAGGACGCTTTGTTTTATAGCCAAAAAGATTTCTTATCAATCACACCTTATACTCGTAGCTCACGGTCTTGAGCTCCTCGTTGGCCTTCTCGATCTTGCGCTTGAGGCTCTCCTTGAATGCGGCAAAGCGTACGGCAAGGTCAGCATCTGAGAGGGCGAGCATCTGCACGGCGAGGATACCGGCATTCTGAGCAGCATTGATACCCACAGTAGCCACGGGGATGCCGGGAGGCATCTGAACGATAGCCAACAGAGCGTCCATACCCTCGAGCGTGCTCTTAATGGGCACACCGATGACAGGCACTGTAGTGCTTGCAGCAATCACACCAGGGAGGTGAGCTGCCATACCCGCAGCAGCGATGATTACACGGATACCACGCTCAGCAGCACCCTTGGCAAAGGTCTCTACAGCCTCGGGAGTACGGTGAGCCGAGAGAGCATTCATCTCGAAGGGTACCTTCATCTCATTCAAGAAGGCTGCTGCCTTCTCCATTACGGGCAGGTCACTGGTGCTGCCCATGATAATGCTTACGATAGGTTTCATATTCTTTCTTTTCAATTTTATAGTGCGAAGTTACATCTTTTTATTATACTATACAATCCGTATATCCCCAATAGTGCAATTTATTATTGAATGCCTATCGTTCTGCACGCATAGGATTGCTCAGGAAATCGGCATACGATAGGCGTATGCCCTCTTCAAGTTCGGTGCGATACGTCCAGCCTAAACGCTCGGCCTTGGATACGTCAAGCAACTTGCGCGGTGTACCGTTAGGTTTCGAGGAGTCCCAAAGGATCTCTCCCTCATAGCCGACAACCTTGGCCACCAGTTCGGTAAGTGCTTTAATGGAAATCTCCTTTCCCGTACCTGCATTGACCGTCTCGTTGCCACTATAGTTGTTCATCAGAAACACACAAAGGTTTGCCAAATCATCCACGTAAAGGAACTCACGCAACGGAGTACCATCTCCCCAGCAAGTCACCGAGGAGAGACCAGATTCCTTGGCCTCATGGAAACGGCGGATAAGCGCCGGCAACACGTGGCTATGAGTAGGGTGATAATTATCGTTAGGTCCATACAGGTTAGTAGGCATCACACTGATGAAATCGGTACCATATTGGCGATTGAGATACTCGCAATACTTGAGACCCGAGATCTTGGCCAGCGCATAGGCTTCATTGGTGGGTTCCAAGGAAGAGGTGAGCAGACAGCTCTCGGGCATAGGCTGCGGTGCCAATCGCGGATAGATACATGAAGAACCCAAAAACTCAAGCTTCTTGCAACCGTTCTTCCAAGCCGCATGGATGACATTCATCTCAAGCATCATATTATCGTACATGAAGTCGGCCAACGCACTTTGGTTAGCGACGATACCCCCCACCTTGGCCGCTGCAAGGAACACATACTCGGGACGTTCCTCGGCAAAAAACTCCTCTACCTGATCCTGACGACAAAGGTCGAGCTCGGCATGCGTGCGAGTGATGATATGGGTATAGCCCTGACGCTCCAGTTCACGCACAATGGCAGAGCCCACCATGCCACGATGTCCGGCAACGTATATCTTATCGTTCTTCTCCATAAAACATTGTCAATTCAATTGTCAATTATTTCACGATACCCTTCTCCAGATATTCCACGAGATTGGTCGTGATGTGTTCGCTGGCACGCTCCACGGCCACCTTAGCCATATCGGCATCGACCATAATCTTCACCAACTGTTCGAAGGTAGTTTTCTGAGGATTCCAACCCAATTCTTTGCGCGCCTTTGAGGGATCGCCCCAAAGGTTCACCACATCGGTCGGGCGGAAGAAGTCTGGGGAAACCTCTATAAGCACGTCACCCACTGCCAGCTGGGTATTAGGAATGGCCACGGACAATGAATCAATGCTCTTGATAACACCCTTTTCATCAGCACCCTCACCAACAAACTCCAGTTCGATACCGACATGCTTGAATGCATAATAACAGAAATCACGCACCGAGTGCTGCACACCCGTAGCAATAACAAAGTCTTCGGGCTTATCGTTCTGCAACATCAGCCACATACACTCGACATAGTCCTTTGCATAGCCCCAGTCGCGAAGCGAAGAGAGATTGCCAAGGTATAACTTCTTTTGCTTGCCCTGCGCTATACGCGCAGCAGCGAGAGTAATCTTACGAGTCACGAAAGTCTCGCCACGGCGCTCACTCTCATGATTGAAGAGAATACCCGAACAACAAAACATATTGTAAGCCTCACGATATTCTTTCACGATCCAATGAGCATAGAGTTTAGCTACGGCATAGGGGCTGTAGGGATGGAAAGGAGTATTCTCATTTTGAGGGACTTCTTCCACCTTTCCATAGAGTTCCGAGGTTGAAGCTTGATAGATATGACAAGTGTTTGTCAAGCCGCACAAGCGAACGGCCTCAAGCACTCGAAGCACTCCCGTCGCATCAACATTTGCAGTGAATTCAGGAGAGTCAAAACTCACCTGTACATGGCTCTGGGCTGCAAGGTTATAAATCTCATCTGGACGCACTTTACCAATAACCTGAATGAGACTCAATGAATCACCGAGGTCTGCATAATGAAGATGAAAGTTTGGATTACCCTCAAGATGAGCAATACGTTCTCTAAAATCCACCGATGAGCGACGTATCGTTCCATGCACCTCATATCCCTTACCCAATAGAAATTCTGACAAGAAAGAGCCATCCTGACCGGTTACACCTGTAATTAATGCTTTCTTCATATCTATTTATTATTACAATAATTTCATAAATGTTTTATACTGCGCCGTAAAGGTACTTCTTTTTCATGAGTTTAACAAACATGGGCAGAATTCCTGCTAAACTTCTCACTCTAATACCTGAATCAGGGAGAATGTAATCTGATTTACATGTATATCATATAACTCTCTAAAATCTCTTCAAGAATCTATAGCATATTCATAGGATCAAGCCACATATACAAACAAAGAGAGGAGTCATCCTCATTGGACAACTCCTCTCTCCTGAAAACGGCGGCTACCTACTCTCCCACAAACGCAGTACCATCGGCGCGGTCGGGCTTAACTTCTCTGTTCGGAATGGGA
>JAZOPX010000099.1:0-5744 GCA_045655845.1 Bacteroidaceae bacterium | reverse complement strand
GTAGACGGTCTTACCTGTGGCCGACTCATCGTGTACGATTCCCTTGATACGGCGTTTGAGAGCAGGTACTACGGGAATCACCAAGCGTCCGTCACGTACGGTGGGGTTCACATCCTTGTCTACGATGCCTTCGGCCTGTGCCGAGCGCAGTATGGAGTTCAGTGTGCGCGATATGCTGCCTGTGGTGGCTGCCAGTTCGCGGCGTATGTTTGCAAGAGTGGGCGAGGCGTTGTCCTTGATCTTGCCAAATTTGTTGACGATGCCATCGATGCGACGGATGAGGGTAGGGAAGGCCTGTATCTCAGAAGTGAGAGCGGTTAGGTTGGGATAAGGGAGGGCTGCCTCTTCTTCATTCTCTTTTCGGAAAAATGTGATAATCTGACTAATCGTGTCGAGCGAGCGGCGTAGGTCGAAGAGTTCGCTTTCGTCCATGTACATGCCCGCGATACTGGCACGGTGCAGTGCTGGGCGTACATCGAAGAAGTGTTGGTAGGGGAAGGTGTCCTCTTCCTGTATGATGCGTACAAACTCCTCTGTCTCGTCCATCTGGCGGGACACCTCTTCGCTCTCGCACGAGAATTGCATCTCTTCCACTCTGTCCTTGCCCAAGGTACTCAGGCAACGGCCGCTGATGAGATGACGTACTTGGTCAAAACCTATCTTTTGCTCGAAATTGTTCGGGTATATCATTTTTTTAGAGTTAAGAGTGAAGAGGGAAAAGTTAAGAGTTTATCTTTGACTTCGACGTTAATCGTTCAATGCAAAGCACCCTCTCGGGTGTTTCCTTCAGTCGGTATCGCTCACTGCTGCGTAGTCCTATGGCCCATACGATCTCCTCTCCATGGCACAGGAGCCATTGGCGTGGTTTTTCGGTGTGGGGTAGTTTGATGTCGGTGTAAAAGTCGCTCAAGAGTTTGCTTCCCCTCATCCCGAAGGGGCTGAAGCGATCGCCCTGTCGCGGGTGTCGTAGGGTGAGCGGCTCTGCGATGCGGCTGGCATCAAGGCACACCACATCGCTCCGTCGGGGCACTTGCCATGTGATGTCGGGCGTTATGGTATATACGTTGAGTCGTGTGCCGTCAGGAAGTTTTATGACTCCACTCTCGGGCAAGGTGTACAGAGCCTCTTCGCATTCTTTTGTCACTTTTCTCACTTGCAGGTGAGTGCGGTCGCGCAGTAGGGTGCAGTCATCTGCTCTGAATACGCGTCCCGGCTCAGCAGATAGTGAGTGGAAGATGTCGGTCACCTGTGCTGGGTTGAATCCGTAGGGATGCAGTATCTCGAACAAGTGTGTCTGGGGCACATCGGTATGGAGCAATGCCTCGATGTCGATATCAAAACCATCGGTATGGGGCTTCACTAGGTCGGCATGGACTTGTGCCATGGCCTTGTTATATATCGTGGCTGCCTCACCTAAGTGGATAGCAGCCTGCATGATATTGCTCTTGGCGGCGGGGTTTATCTCTTGCATCAAAGGCAGTAGTTGTAGACGTACCTTGTTGCGGGCATACATGTCGGTGAGGTTGGTGCTGTCGGTCACGTAGGTCTGCCCCAAGTGGTCGAGGTAGTCTACCACCTCGTTGCGTGTGAGGCACAGTAGGGGACGTACTACGTGTCCGTTCTTGACGCGCATACCCGTCAGCCCATTGATGCCTGCCCCTCGGATGAGGTTGAGCAATAGGGTCTCCACTGCATCGTCCTGATGGTGAGCCACGGCGATAGCGTCAAGATCGTGTGCCTGGCGCAGCCGTTCAAACTCCCGGTAGCGAAGTTCCCGTGCCGCCATCTCTATGGACTGCTTGTGCTCTGCAGCATAAGCCGTGGTGTCGAAGTGCACCACCTCGCACTTCACACCCAACGTGCGGCACAAATCGGTCACGAAGCACTCGTCTCGGTCGCTCTCCTTACCACGCAGGTGAAAGTTACAATGCACGGCAAGGCAATGATAACCCAACTTCAGCAAGATACGCAGCAGCGCCACCGAGTCGGCCCCGCCACTCAGCGCCACCAACACTTTGGCTTCGTCTGCAAAGAGTTGTTGTCTGTGGATGAAATCCTGTACGCGTTTCGTCGTCTTCATGGTTCTACTACTTTGCTGTATTCGGGAATCTCTTTCAAGAATGTATATGTGCGGGCGGAGTGATCTACCTGACAACAATAGTGGCTGAGGCCGTTTGAAACGATGAGGTAGTCTACTTGTAATACGATGTTGTAACGGCATATCTGCTCGAATACCTGCTGTGTGATGTTTACCGCGGGGGACTTGTACTCCACGATGATGCGGGGCTTCAGTGTGCGGTCATACACTACCGTATCGCATCGCCGACTCATACCATTGAGCTTAAGCTGCATCTCATTGCTCATGAGCGATTGTGGATAGCCCTTGTGCTCGATGAGAAAGTGTACGAAATGTTGGCGTACCCACTCTTCGGACGTCAGTGCTACGTACTGGCGGCGTATGATATCGAGGATGAACGGCTTGTTCCCCTTTTTTATCACTTTTTTCTCGAATGAGGGTAGGTTGAGCTCTTGCATTTTATCTTTTATGTGCAGGGTTTAGAGTCTGGTGCTTGGGTCGTTTCTGTTTTTCGATGCAAAAATACAATAAATAAGGCGACTAAACAAGAACTCTTTGGGGTGATATGAACTATATTTATGCGTTTGACTTCTCTGATGCTTTTGCATTCCCCTCGCTCCCCCTTTCGCTGTCCCCTAAATATCTTCCTTTATGTTATCGATAAGTTTTGCTTCTAGTGCTATGCATCGTAATCTATATTTATAACTTAGAAAAAATGGCTTCGTCAGATTTTAATTGGGTTTGATGGCTTATGTTTTGCCGCAGATGAGTGGTATTTTCGGGATAATCTTGAATTCTTACTTTGTGTAAACGTTGGAGGAAAGGAGAAGGGAAAGGTATTTTTATGTGGCTTACATTTCCAATTGGGATTTCAATGTCAGTGTGCTACACTTAAATACTGAATTGCTAAAGACTGCTGCGTCAATTGTCTCTTTTGGGAAACTTTTTCAATGAAAATGTGACAGAATTTTCTCTCTGGGGATATTTGAAGGAAGAAATTGAGTGAATTTCTTGTTTGAAAGATTTAATTTTATTACCTTTGTAGAGTAAATTGATATACAAGAGATGGCGGGATTGAACATAGGGGCGCAACCATTCGTCAAATGGCCGGGGACAAAGAGTCAGCACTTACATATACTGACCCAAGCATTGCCTGCCGACTTTGCCGAGATGCCCAACGTGACCTACATCGAGCCCTTCGTGGGAGGAGGAGCGCTGCTGTTCCATATGCTTCAGACCTATCCCAATATACGCCGCGCCATCATCAACGACAACAACCTCGACCTCATCCGTGCCTACAATACCGTACGCGACCGCGCCAAGGAACTGGTGTCGGAACTGAAGAAGATACAGAAGGAGTTTCTCCCGCTCGATGAGGAGGAGCGTCATGAGTACTTCAACGAGTTGCGCGATGAGTTCAATGCGCGACGTGCTGACGGACTGCGCCATACCGCCTTGTTCATCTTCCTCAACAAGACGTCGAACGCCAACTATCGCGTCAATGCCGAGGGACGGTTCAACGGAGCGTACAACCATCTGCAGTATCCCATCATCTGCGATGAGCGCACCATCTATGCCGACAGTAAACTGCTGCAACGCGTCACCATCCTTTGCGGCGACTACGAGAAGACCTACAGCGAGGCATGCGGCAACACATTCTTCTTCCTTGACCCGCCTTATCGTCCCACGGGAAGAAGACATCACAATGCCGACTTTGACGACAAGGAGCAGATACGCCTGAAGAAGTTCTGCGACCTGCTCTCGTACCGCCACTTCCAATGGATGCTCACCAATAGCGACGGCAAGTGCCAGAATCCCGACGACACCTTCATGGAGCAACTCTACGACAACTACAATGTAGAGCGCATCTGGTCGCGCCAGGCCATCGTGGCCAAGCCCGAAAAGCGCGAGAAACTCTCCGAACTCCTCGTACGCAACTTCCAGCAGGAGATTCTCTCACTACGCGACGTACACTGCCAGCAACTTTCTTTCGCATTCTGAGGAGAAAAACGATACGAATGTCGTGTTTATCCGTTATTTGCTTACGTTTTATTTTGAATGTAAGCGATTTGTTTATATTTTTGTAGCCCCTTAGGTAAAAAGATTAATACATATATAATACATCATGGACAATAATAGATTGTACATCTTCGACACCACATTGCGCGATGGCGAGCAGGTGCCCGGTTGTCAGCTCAATACGGTGGAGAAGATTCAGGTCGCCAAGCAGTTGGAACTGCTCGGCGTGGACGTCATCGAGGCGGGATTCCCCGTATCAAGTCCTGGTGACTTCAACTCCGTTATCGAGATCAGTAAGGCCGTGACATGGCCCACCATCTGCGCCCTCACCCGTGCCGTGGAGAAGGATATCGATGCGGCTGCCGAGGCATTGAAGTATGCCAAGCGCAAGCGTATCCATACAGGTATCGGTACCAGCCCCTCACACATCCGCTATAAGTTCAACAGCACCCCCGAGGAGATCATCGAGCGTGCCGTGGCTGCGGTGAAGTATGCCAAGCGCTACGTGGAGGATGTGGAGTTCTATGCCGAGGACGCAGGCCGCACCGACAATGAGTATCTTGCTCGTGTCATCGAGGCGGTGTGCAAGGCGGGTGCTACGGTATGTAACATCCCCGACACCACGGGCTTCCGCACGCCCTACGAGTATGGCGAGAAGATCAAGTACCTCTACGAGCATGTCGACGCCTTTGCGGCAGGACGTGCCATCCTCTCTACCCACTGCCACAACGACCTCGGTATGGCTACTGCCAACACCGTGGCGGGTGTGCTCAACGGAGCGCGTCAGGTGGAGGTAACCATCAATGGTATTGGTGAACGTGCCGGTAACACTTCACTCGAGGAGGTGGCAATGATTTTCAAGACTCATCCCGACTTGGGCATCGAGACCAACATCAACACACAGAAGATATACCCCACCAGCCGCATGGTGAGTTCATTGATGAATATGCCCGTTCAGCCCAACAAGGCCGTCGTGGGCCGTAATGCCTTTGCCCACTCAAGCGGTATCCACCAGGATGGTGTGCTGAAGAACGTGGAGACCTACGAAATCATGAACCCCAAGGATGTGGGTATCGACGACAATGCCATCGTACTCACTGCCCGCAGTGGTCGTGCTGCTCTTAAGCATCGCCTCTCAGTGCTCGGCGTGGAGCTGGAGCAGGAGAAGCTCGATAAGGTATACGAGGAGTTCCTCAAGTTGGCCGACAAGAAGAAGGAAATCAACGACGACGACGTACTGATGCTTGCCGGTGCTGACCGTAGCGACAACCACCACATCAAACTCGACTACCTGCAGGTGACCAGCGGTGTGGGCGTACGCTCTGTAGCCAGCCTCGGCCTGAAGATTGCGGGTGAGTCGTTCGAGGCCGCTGCCACCGGTAACGGTCCTGTCGATGCCGCCATCAGTGCACTGAAGCAGATCATCAAGCGCAACATGACCCTCAAGGAGTTCACCATCCAGGCCATCAGCAAGGGTTCTGACGACGTGGGTAAGGTACACATGCAGGTAGAGTACAACAACCAACTCTATTACGGCTTCGGCGCCAACACCGACATCATCGCTGCCAGCGTGGAGGCTTATATTGACTGTATAAATAAGTTTAAGTAAGACCCCCTCAGTCCTTCGGACAGCTCCCCCTCTATGGGG
>JAZOPX010000098.1:0-13592 GCA_045655845.1 Bacteroidaceae bacterium | reverse complement strand
CACACTTACGGGTGCTGTTATCTACGATAATATCATACCACTCGACTCACTCGATAACCATAGAGGCCGCCCCGAGGTTGCTGATGCAATGGTTAGCGGTATGGGATATAACATTAGCAGACAATCCACGAGTGATGGACGAGAATACTTCTACTCTGCAACACGAGGCGAGCGAGTTGTTGTCCGTACAGCAATACCATATTCAAGCACCTTGCAAGACCTGCTTAAAGCGGATTGGTCATTCTTGGTTGTGATGATTTCTATTACGCTTGTGATGAGTGTGGTGGCATACTTTACAACTCGTAAACTTGGGAAGGATATTGAGCGAGTCAATCGCTACGAGGCTGAGCAGGAGCGAAATCGACTCAAACGACAACTGACAAATAACATTAACCACGAGTTGAAAACCCCCGTAGCATCCATTCAAATATGCCTTGAAACACTGCTTTCTGGCATCAATCTCAGCGAAGAGAAGCGCCAGGAACTTATCGAGAGATGCTATGCAAACAATGACCGCCTTCGCCGACTGCTTAACGATGTGTCGTTAATAACTCGAATGGAGGATGGTAGTGCACTAATAGGCAAGGAGAGAGTTGTAATAAACGATATAATTGGTGAGGTGGCTAAGGAGTTGGAGATGCTGCCCGAAGATGAACGCTTGCTGCTCCATACCGATTTTGGCGACGAGGTTATAATTGATGGCAATCCATCGTTGATTGGCTCCATTTTCCGCAACCTAACAGAGAATGCCATTGCCTATTCCGAGGGTAGAAACATCTATATATCGCTACTTGAAAACAATGAGAAGCTGTGCCGCATCCGCTTTGAGGATGATGGTAAGGGTGTTGAGCAGAAACATTTATCGCACCTCTTCGAGCGATTCTATCGTGTGGACAAAGGTCGCTCACGCCAAAAGGGTGGTACAGGTCTCGGACTTGCCATTGTAAAACACGCAGTCCAATTCCACGGCGGCTTAATAGAAGTAACCAATAGACCTGGTTGTGGTCT
The DNA here is from genome assembly GCA_045655845.1 of Bacteroidaceae bacterium. GTDB lineage: Bacteria > Bacteroidota > Bacteroidia > Bacteroidales > Bacteroidaceae > UBA1189. The sequence continues at coordinate 12,584 of JAZOPX010000098.1, read as the reverse complement.
TCGATTTGAATTTACTCTGCATAAGTAAATATAAACAAGTTTTTAGTTAAACGACAACGGCGGCGGCTCAAATGAGTAGTCGCCATTGCTTTTATTTCTTGTCTATTTGTATATATTCGGAGTTCTTGATATCGACATAGGGATTGTCGCTCGATATGGTCTGATGGATTGCCTTAACCTTCCTCCAAAAGAGACATTTGCGCTTGTATTCAACCCATACGGTTTGTTGTAGAGTAACAGGCAAACGGATATCACCTTTGAGGCTGTCGTTATCAATTACTGCGTCAAGCTGGATATGTGGCGATATCATCTCGACCTTCTGCTGAACTACTGGTACCGTATCACGAATAAAAACAGCATCGCGGATTACTGTGCTGATGGGTGCAGCCACCTCCAACTGATGTTTTGCAGTCGCTTGAAGGTCTTTGATTTTGACTCCCATCTGACGGATTTTATCTGCATCGGCCGCACGGAATCGCTCGTACTCATCGATGGTCAATCTCAATGCTTTTGCATCAACTGCCATCGTAGTTGAGTCCACCTTAATTCGCTCGATATCAGAGAGCAGAGCAGTATTATTCTGTTTGTAACGGTCTCGCTCATCGGAAAGCCGAGCAGAGTGTTTGTACGGAATGAAGACAACTCATCAAAGCAGGAGGATTATTGCCAAAAGGATTTGTGAAAACTTACTCATAACTAAAGGGGTGTTTCATAAATTAGTAAATAATTAAACATTGTCGAGTTTCTCTATTTCGGTTGCTTTGGGGTTTATTTGGGCATTTTCCTAATTTTTACTCGGTTACAATGCTCGCATTGCACCCTCATAACAAATTAGAAACCTACCTTAAATAATCTCCCAAATCAACTCGACCTAATTTATGGAACACCCCTTATTGAATTTTCGGGAATAAACCATAGATACTCGCCTACATAAGGCTCCTCAAGTAGCACTAGTGCACCTCGATTCTTGATGCGATCTTCTGAGAGAACCTCCACGACAAGGCCACGACAACAAGGTCATCGAGCCTCATCGCAGTGAGTTCCTTGGAAGTAGTTACTGTAATATGGGCGTTCTGAATCATTGCTATTTACCACATACGGCGTTATGTTCCAAGAGTGCACGAAGGTCCTCACGAATCTCGTGCAGGTCGTTCTGTATAGAGGCAAACTGGGTGATAGTAGCCTCAAATACTGCCTTATCAAGTTTAATGGCATCAATACGCTCGTACTGATCCTGAATCTTTGTGTCAAGGACTTCGCATCGAGTGATTAACTCCTCAATCTGACGGGTGTTGTTCAGGTGCTGGAAATTTCCTGCGACAGTAGAGACCATAATAGTTCCCAAAACGCTGTACAAGGTTACAGTGTCATTCGGCAACAAGACCATCTATCTCGACCCGGAGGACAGCAAAAGTGCAATGAGCCGAACACTCGATGGAGTGCTCCCTGTCCTTAAAGAACGCAAGGACATCGAGAACCACGAGGAGGTGATAGCCGACTTCATCAAGCAAGCCCAAGAGATGATTCGCCGATTCGAGCAGGACGGATATATCTACACCGGCAAGCGTTACATAGGAGGTGGTCACAAATGATGCGCCCGACAGTAGGAATAGCCACTGACGGCGCACATTCCACGAAGGAGAGGTTGACACTCTATAGGGCGGTTGACCTCTCTTCTGGATTGGAACTCTTCAACCATTCCATAGGCAACAAGACAAATAACATAGGAGAGTTTCTCGCCATTGTAGAGGCTGTCAAATATATCCTTAGACACCCCGAAGCACCTCGTATTATCTACTCAGATAGTATTACCGCAATCACTTGGTATCGTAATAAGCAAACCGCGTCATCGCGACGCTGTGAGCAGCTGCAATTAGCCGAGATTTTTCTCAAAGTTATGGCGGCTAAAATAGACGGTATTCAGGTACTACATTGGGATAATCTCGAGTGGGGCGAGACACCCGCAGACTTCGGAAATAAGTAATCTCTTAATATATAAATAAGGTATGGCGAAGCTAAAATCAAAAACACAATGCCTTGTCGAACTCAAAGAGGAGGATTACCTTATGCTCTTAGAGAACACAATAAAGATGGAGGCGTTGAAAATAGCCGGTATCGAGAAGATGGCAATATACAAAGCGATGGAGCATATACTCCAACATCAACATTTTGATTTACTCATCAAGCCTGTTTCGAGGCGATATTGTTAGTTTTTTGAGGTGATTATTATACACCCGAAACCATAGTGCTAATCAATATAAACTAATGATAATTAATAAGATAAAAAGAGGCGTATGTACGGATTTATGTTTACCGCGCATACGCCACTTTTCTCTGTATATTTGGCTAAGCCAAAAATACTTACATATCAGCGTTTTGATTCAAAAGATTTATATATCTTTGTCATCGCAATTAGTTAGCTATCAACGAACTCCATGTAGCCTTCTATGTAGGGATTATGGATTTCCAGCAAAACTAACACTGAAAATCAATCAGTTAAAATAAAAAGGTTTGTGCCACATGGCACATCCCCTTGATTTGTACTCACGATACTCCCACAAGTTCAATCTCGAAGATGAGGGTCGAGTGCTTGGGGATGCCGGCTACGCTCATGGCTCCGTAGCCCACCTCTGCGGGGACGTAGATGCGCCACTTGTCGCCGGGACACATCTGGGTGAGGGCAATCTGCCAGCCGGTGATGAGGTCGGCAAGGCGGAAGGCGTCGGGGTAGCCCTGTTGGGTGTTGTCATCAAACACGTTGCCATTGATGAGCATACCCTTATAATATACCGACACGATGCTGCGTATGGAGGCTCTGTTTCCCGAGCCTGATTGCAATACCTCATACAGCACGCCTTGTGCAGTTTTGTACACTCCCTCTTCCTTTGCTTTCTGTTGCAGAAAGGCTTTGTTCTCTTCCTTGTAATTGCTCTTTGCCATATTATCGTAAATGTTTTAAGGATGTTTTTGATTCGTTTTATACAAGCTTCTGAACAACTCCAATTCCATGTATACCATCCATCTTGATGGTGAATTGTCCGCGTACGTGGCGCACTAAATCGCTTTCCCAAACGGATGGTTGCGCATCGAGCCAAGAGCGGTTGAAGACTTCTCGTGAGGTGACACCATCAATGGTGAGATAACCAACGCCGAACGAGGTGAGATTCTGAAAGAAGTGAGTACCCTGCGAAGGCTCTATGTGACGGCCATCGGCACTGACCTCTGCAATGAGGCGTACGGCGGAAATGTCGGCCCATTCGACAGGTACGCCCAAGGCCAAGTCAGAACTTCCCCAGCGCCCTTCGCCGGCAAGGATATAGCCTGTGCCTGCCTCGGCAAAGGTGCGGTTGAGGTGACGTATCTCATCGGCTATGGCGCGATTATTGGACATGGAGAAGGCTCCCTCCTTGAGATAGATAATGTCGTGCACATCGGTAACGATGCCATTGCCCAACGAACGGGTAGAGTAGAGCAAGCGACTATCCTCAGGGATGGCGGTAAGATCTTCTTCTATGCACTCTCGTGAGCTCACAATAGGCCGTATCTGAAGAGGGTAGAAGATTCCCTTCAATTGGGAATTCCCCTCCGACTTTGGACCAAACCTTACGGCAAACTCAATCTCTACGGGGCGTCTCATCTCGTTTGCCCCATACTGCAACACGAGCTGAACGATATTAGCCATGGGGAAGGTCTCGTAGTGCAGTACACCGGCAAAGGTCACGAGCTTGCGCCCGCGCATGTAGGGTGTATCGTATATTGCATCGTCGTCGCGCACATAGGTAGAGGCTATCCAGTCAAGGGTGCCATCGGCTTCGGCTTCGCGCACATTCAGGCGCACAAGGTCGAAGGTTTCATCCTTCATGATAGGATGGTCTATGGAGGTGAGGTCTAGTGCGAGAAAGGTGCTCTGCGTCTCCTTCAGTGCCAGTTGTGGATCGCTGATCTGCATGATGTGCTTAGGGTGTGCCGGAGACAGGCGAAGCGACTTGCCGCCATCTACGATGTGCTTGCCCAGTCCGAGCGCGAGGTTCACCACACCCTCATCGGCGGTCTCTTTGCCTACAGGGTAGAAGTTGATGGATCGTGCCACGCCCGAGCAGTGGGGATAAAAGCGCGTGCCGTGTTTGTCGCCCACGACTTCCTGCAGGATGATGGCCATCTTCTCTTGGTCGATGACGTTGCTCGTGGCACTCATATAGGACTTCGACCCACTATAGTATACCGAGGCATACACGCCCTTGATGGCATCGGCAATGCGATGTGCCATGGCGGTGTAGTCGGCACTATCGGGTATCATATAAGTGGCATATACACCAGCATAGGGCTGGTAGTGTGAGTCCTCGAGCAGGGATGAGGAACGCACGGCCACAGGACCCCTTACCACCTCGCAGAAGGTCTCTATGTCTCCCAATAGTTCATCTGGCAAGGGAGAGGAGAGGAAGGCCTGCAAGATGGCATCGTCAGGTGCGTCAGAGAGTGCCACGGGGTAGAGGTTGTTGTCCTCCATGAAGTGGTCGAAGATGTCGGTACAGAGTACCAAGGTCTTGGGAATACGTATCTCTACATCGGGGATGGATTCGAAGACGTCATGTCTCTTTAGTATGTTGTCCACGAAGGCGATGCCTCGCCCCTTGCCTCCGAGCGAGCCTTCACCGATACGGGCAAAGTGGGAGAATCGGTCGAAGCGTCCGCGCAGGTACTCGGCTACCACGCCGCGATTCTTCATCTTGCGATAGCGTACGATGGCGTCAAAGATGAGTTGGCGGTGCTCATGCACATCACCATACGAGTCTTGTGTAATGTGCTTGAGAAACTCAGATAGAGGGAACATAGCCCTCGAGCAGAGCCAACGTGATATGTGGTTATTGGCCGTGTGGTAGATGAAGGATTTTTCGGGGATGGTGAAGATATTGTCTTGCAGCTCCTTGAGGTTGTGTATGCGCACTACCTCGTTCCCTGTATCTGGGTCGCGGAAAACCAGGTCACCAAAGCCGAAATGCAGTTCTATACGGTCGCGTAGGTCGATGCTCATCTTCTTCGAGTTCTTGTCAACGAAGCCGGCGTTCACCTCGGTTGCCCACCTGCGGTTGTCGCTTTCGCTCGACTCCATTATGAGGGGGAGGAATTCGTCACAGGCACGTATCTCGCGCAATAGCCTTACCCCTGCATCGGCTACCTTCTTGCCTCCTTCGATTAGGGGGAAACGTACGTCGGAGATGACTCCCAATGTATTGTTCCGATAGGTGTTGTAGAGTAGCCATGCCTCTTCGTAGTTACGTGCCAGCACAATCTTGGGTCGACCACGCATGCGCAGTGTGGCTTGGTGTGCATTGAGCGCCTCAGTAGCAAATGCACGGCTCTGCTCAAGCACATATTTATAAAGATTAGGCAGAACGGAAGAATAGAAGCGTATGGAGTCTTCCACGAGGAGGATCATCTGTACGCCACCCTCACGGATGTCATGGTCGAGGTTCATTTTGTCCTCCATGAGCTTGATGATGGAGAGCAACAGCTCGGTGTTGCCCAGCCAGCAGAAGACATACTCGAAGAGGCTCAGGTCTTGCCGTTCCATGTAGCGTGTGATACCATGCGAGAAGGGTGTGAGAACGACAATGGGCGTATCGGGGAAGTGCTCCTTAATGCTACGGCCGATGTCGAAAGCATCCGAGTTGTCCGTTCCTGGCATGCAGATGACCAGGTCGAAGCGCATCTGCTCCAATGCCTGCGTAGCCTCCTCCGGTGTGCTTACTTGGGTGAATCGGGGAGGGTAACGCAATCCCAGTCGAGTGTACTCTTCGAAGAGTTTTTCATCGATACGGCCATCGTCTTCGAGCATGAAGGCATCGTAGGGATTGGCCACGAGAAGTACGTTGAACACTCGACGCGTCATCAGGTTGACGAACGAGATATCTTTAAGAAAGGGGTTGAACTTCTTCAGATGCGTTTCCATAAATCATGTTTTTATGTCAAAATAAAAAAACAGAGATTAACGATTTCAGTAGGTCCTCGTTAATCGCCAACGTTATTGTTCAACGTTCTCATCACATTCAAGAGATTTTTATCTCCTCTTCATCATATTCGTCGAACCACTCTTTCAGCTTCTCCTTGGCTTTGATTTCAGACTCTTCGTTGAGTTCGCTCTTGATGGCGGTGTAGATGGCGAAGAGGACGGCAGCGTCATCGGTGAAACCCAATGCAGGGATGGCATCGGGGATGAGATCCACAGGCAAGATAAAATATCCGAGTCCGCCAAATACAATGGCCTTCTTCTCGATGGGCAATGCCGAAACAGCATAGTACAATCTTAGCGCAAGATAAATAACCTTAATGCCCGCTTTCTTTGCTACGGCTTTTACCTTGTCCCAGAACTTCTCTTCGGAGTATTGTTTCTCATACTCTCTGACATTTACCATTTCGTTTTTAGATTCCTTTTCCATATTCTCAGTCGTTTCTAATGATATATTTATTGGTCAGTTCTCCATTCGTGAATTTTAAGAGGTATGGGGGGAGTTCCTGCTCCTTTTGGGTTTCTTTATAGAGATTCTCGATGCGCTCAAACTCGTCCGAGAGCTCTTCCAAGTGCTTCTCTATCTTGTCTTCGCCAAGCAGGCAAACTCTTGACAACTCTTTAATGTTTTCTGTCACGACAACCTTTACCTCATGGTATTTCTTTTGTATCTCGTTCCTTCCCACTTTCAAGTCCTTCAAGTCCTCGCAATACCCTTCGGCTCTTTTGGGGTCGTTCTGATAAGCTTTTATTAGCAGCAAGGTACAGGCATGGTAGAGCCTTTCGTAGTGGCAGGCCAGCTCCATATGGTAGAAGAAACGCGAAGAGTCCAAGAAGGCCACCCAGTTCTTGACCTCCTCCTTGTCCGAGAATCCGCGTTTGGCATTAGGTACAATCTTCCGTATCATGGCTCTCGTTGCCTCCAATCCGCTATACATCTCATCTCTATTCCTTTCAATGGAACTGATGTCGGGGTCGTTGTAGGTATCCGTCTTCCACAATCTCTTCACCGTCTTGTAGCAAGTTTTGATTTTGCTCTCCTTGTTGGTCTCGAGGGTATCGACAATATAGTCGAGCTTGGCATCTATAGACTCCAAGTGCCTCGTCAGGATTTCCTGGTAATATTGTCCGGTTATCATGGAAGCTAACTGGAATACCAACAATGGTGTGGGGATACCTACCTCGCTCAGTTGTACGGCTCCCGCGATATCTCCGTTTATGGGGTCCTTGATGAGACCTCTGTAGCATCCGTCTGCAGAGGGTATCAATCCTGAGATGTCGACATCGCAGGTCAGCAACCCCGTGAAGGAGGCCTTCTCTATACCCTGCTCGACAAACTGGCTTAGCAAGTTAGCGGCAAACTCCCTGTCCTGTTCAGTCAACGCAACTTTAGCGACTTCCGTACCTGGTACAATCACGCTCTCCTTCTCATGAGGAATCTGCAGCTCTGTGGCTTCGCTCTTTTCGACCTTTTGGGGGATGGACTTCTCCCTCTTCCTCTTGTTTCTCCATCGGTCTATCTGTACGATGATGGGGGTAACGATGGGATTTGTGATGCTAGCACTGACAAGCGTCCCCACGAGTGTTGATTTCTTGTTCTTGATCTTAGCGCTCATATCGGATTGTTCAGTAGTCAATTTCCAAATGTCATTACAAAACCTAAACGGGGAACCTAATCAAAAGTTTCCCCAAGGGAGTGAAAAGGGATGTCGTATAAGTCCCCTTCAGGCCACAAATATAATGATTTTTTCTGAACCCATCATTATAATGCATAATATTGCACTTTTGTCTTTATCTCGTTTCGCGTTATCTGTTGTCAATTATAAGTGTTAGAATTGCGACTTTGGATAAAAATAACAGATTTATTTTGTTCTCCTCTCGGCGTGTTGCTGACTTTAGCCCGCTTCGCAGTCTGAAATTAGGCTGCACCTCGGAAATGTTCAAATAAATTTGATATTTCACTCGGTTTGCTCTAATTTTGTAAAATATTTGAAATACTATATACTTATGGGATTTTTTTCATTCTTCTCAAAGGACAAGAAAGAGGTGCTCGACAAAGGTCTATCAAAGTCGAAGGAGAGCGTGTTGGGAAAGATTACTCGCGCTATAGCGGGTAAGTCAAAGGTGGATGATGAAGTGCTCGATAACTTGGAAGAGGCTCTGATAACTTCGGACGTTGGCATCGAGACAACACTGAAAATCATTAAGCGTATTGAGGAGCGTGTAGCTCGTGACAAATATGTGACCACCAACGAACTTAACACGATATTGAAAGAGGAGATCGCATCGCTTCTCACCGAAAACGAAACCACCAACGTAGAAGGTTTTGCTATCCCTGATGACGCTAAGCGCCCCTATGTGATTATGGTGGTGGGTGTCAATGGCGTGGGTAAGACTACCACTATCGGTAAGTTGGCGCACCAGTTCAAGAAGGCAGGACTGAAGGTCTACCTTGGAGCTGCCGACACTTTCCGTGCAGCTGCTGTGGAACAGTTGGTAGAGTGGGGACACCGTGCCGATGTGCCCGTCATCAAACAGAAGATGGGCTCTGACCCTGCTTCGGTGGCTTTTGATACCTTGAAGTCGGCTGTGGCCAATGAGGCCGATGTGGTGATTATCGATACGGCAGGCCGATTGCACAATAAGGTGGGACTCATGAATGAGCTCACCAAGATTAAGAATGTAATGAAGAAGGTGGTGGATTATGCTCCCAACGAAGTTCTTCTCGTGCTCGATGGCTCTACAGGACAGAATGCATTCGAGCAGGCTCGCCAATTTACATTGGCCACGGAGGTTACGGCACTTGCCATCACCAAACTTGATGGTACGGCTAAGGGTGGTGTCGTGATTGGTGTGTCGGATCAGTTCAAGATTCCCGTACGCTATGTAGGATTGGGTGAGGGTATTGATGACTTGCAGCCATTCAATAAAAGCGAGTTTGTAGACTCGTTGTTTTGAGTCTTAACTCCATATTCCTAACTCCTCAACTCCTAATATACAATGATTAAAAACCAAATTGACGTTATCACCCTCGGTTGCTCAAAGAATCTGGTGGATTCGGAGAAACTGATGAAGCTCTTGGAAGAGAATGGATATGCCCTCAGTCATAATCCGACTAAGGTGAGTGGAGAAATCGTAGTCATTAATACTTGCGGATTCATTGGCGATGCCAAGGAGGAATCTGTCAACATGATCCTTGAGGTATGCGAACTCAAAGCCAAGCGTCGCGTGCGCAAAGTGTTCGTGATGGGATGCCTCTCTGAACGCTATATGGTCGAACTAGGTGACGAGATACCTCAGGTAGACAAATATTATGGCAAGTTTGACTGGGTAAACTTGATTAAGGACTTGAAAGGAGAGGAGGTTACTTGTGGATTGGACCGCGTGCAGACCACTCCGCAACATTATGCCTATGTGAAGATTTCGGAGGGGTGTGACCGCACGTGTGCCTATTGCGCTATTCCTATTATCACGGGACGTCACGTGAGCCGCCCCATGGAGGAGATTGTCGACGAGGTGAGATTGCTCGTGAGCAAGGGCGTGACGGAGATACAGCTCATAGCCCAAGACTTGACTTATTACGGGGTGGACCTCTACAAGAAACAGTCTATTGCTGAACTCGTGGAGCGCATCTCTGATGTAGAGGGACTCAAGTGGGTGCGCCTGCATTACGGATACCCGACACACTTCCCCATGGATCTGCTGCGTGTGATGCGTGAGCGTGACAATGTGTGCAAATATCTTGATATAGCTTTGCAGCATGTGAGTACCAACGTGCTGAAACGCATGCGGCGTAATATAAATAAGGAGGAGACCATCAACCTGCTCCGTACCATTCGTCAAGAGGTGCCGGGGATCTACTTGCGTACGACCTTGATGGTGGGTTTCCCCGGTGAGACAGACGAAGAGTTTGAGGAACTGGTACAGTTTGTCAAGGATATGCGCTTCGAGCGTATGGGAGCCTTTGCCTACTCTGAGGAAGAGGGTACATACGCTGCCGAGCAATACGAGGACGACATTGAGGATGAGGTGAAGCAAGCTCGATTGGATCGCCTGATGCGCATACAGCAGCGTATTGCCGAGGAGGTCAGTGCTGCAAGCATTGGAAAAACGATGCAGGTGGTCATCGATCGCGAGGAGGGCAACTACTACATAGGACGTACCCAGTACGATTCGCCCGAAGTAGACCCTGAGGTGTTGCTACTCAAGGATGAGAATGAAGTAGAGATTGGTAGATACTACAGGGTAGAAATTATAAGTGCTGATGAGTTTGATTTGTATGGAAAAGTAGTTTCAACACTATGAACAACAAAGAATTTATCAATGAGTTGGCTAAACAGACCAATCAATCTGTTAGCGCTACCACCAAGTTGGTGAACGATACACTCCGAATATTTGAGGAGCATTTCCAACAAGGCGATGTCGTTAATATATCTTCTTTTGGTACCCTCGAGGTAAAGAAAAAGATGGAACGCGTGTCCGTTAATCCCACAACTGGCAAACGCTATCTTATTCCTCCCAAGTTGGTGCTTGCTTTTAAGCAAAGCAATGTGCTGAAAGAGAAGTTCAACGCCGAATAATCCGTTGTGCATATGGAAAAGATTTCACTGAGCAATTTAGCTGAAGCCTTGGCGGTCAAGAGCTGTATTTCGCGTGAGGCGGCAAGCAACTTTATGCATTCCTTCATCAAGACGATAGAGAAAGGCTTACAGGAGAATGGTATGGTGAAGGTCAAGGGATTGGGTACATTCAAACTCCTTGAAGTGAGTGAACGCAGTAGCGTGGATGTCAATACGGGCGAACGCATCATTATTAAAGGATATCGCAAGGTGACTTTCACTCCTGATAGTGCAATGAAGGAATTCGTGAACCGTCCGTTTGCACACTTTGAGCCTACCGAACTTAACGAAGGATATCCAGATGAAGAATCCCCAATTCTTGAGGAGAGTAACTCCTATGAGACTGACGATGTAATATCTGAAGAGGATACGGTAGAGATTGTAGTAGAGCCTATATCTGCGGATACTCCTATCGAGGAGGAACCTGTGGTTGATAAACTCATTGAAGAAGATTCTTCTACAGATAGTCCAATGCTAGAACCAGTTACATCGGATGGCTTCGTGGCAGCTGAAACTACAGAACCCTCGAATTCATCAGAGTCTTCTGAAAATACCGAGTCTTCCGGAGAACCTGCGACAACAGATTGTGAAACCACTGAATTGTCTCTCCAGCCCAAGAAGGAAACGAAGGAACGTCGGGGTTGCCTTAAGTGGATTTTGATTTTTCTCTTGTTGGTAGCAATATTGGCGTTTGTCTTGTATTGGCTTGCTATTCCTATGTCTACTTCTGAAATATCACGGAAAGATGTAACTCTGGAGCAAAACGCGATTAAAGTCAAACCAAACTTGAATGAAGAACTTGGAGCGGAGTGGGGTAATGAGCATATCGCAAATGGACAGCTTCCTGCGAATGAAGATAGTGTAGTCGTGGATTCTGTGCATACCAAAGAGCAGCAATCCGAAAACGTAGCTGACCCTATTGCTCCTGAACACGGATTCCATATTACGGATTCTCTGTTGGCTAAGAATCTCAAGGAAATCACCCCCGCAGATACTACAGATTATACAATGGAGGGAACTTTAGCCGTACATAAGCTGAAGAGCGGTGAGACGATTATTCAGCTGGCAAACAAGTATTATGGAGAAAAACGCTTATGGCCCTATATTGTAGCATATAATCGTATGGAGCGTTTCAATAGTGTAGACATCGGTCAAGAAATATTGATACCCTGTTTAAAGAACAAGTGATTGAGATAAAAAAGCATCGCTCCTATAGGAACGGTGCTTTTTTGTTGGGGGATATTAGAGATGCAATCCACGATTCAATTCGTATTGTGCCTACTCCTTTTTGTCACCATACAACATCCTTGTTTTAGATAGTAGGGCACAGTGTTGAATCTCAGCAGAACTTAACAAGTGGGTTTGGTAAAAAAAAGAAAAGGCTTCCGATACGGAAGCCTTTCATTTTGTGTTGTGCTTAGTGACAGGCTTATGCCTCCTCAGCGGCGGGAGCCTCCTCGGTAGCCTCGGCAGCAGCTTCAGCCTCTGCCATCTTAGCAGCAGCCTTCTTCTCTGCAACCTTCTGAGCGATAGCCTCATTCACCTTCTTCTCAGCTTCAAGGGCAGCCTTAGCAGCATCGCGCTTAGCCTGCTCGTTCTTGCTTACGATAGCGGCGAGGTTAGCCTGCTTGTTGCTCTTCCAAGCCTCGAAACGAGCCTGTGCGGTAGCCTCGTCGAAAGCGCCCTTCTTAACACCACCTTGGAGGTGCTTCATCATGTAAACGCCCTCGCGAGAAAGAATGTTACGTGCAGTGTCAGTGGGCTGAGCACCTACACCTACCCAATACATAGCTCTCTCGAAATTCAAATCTACTGTGGCAGGATCGGTGTTGGGGTTGTAAGTACCGATCTTTTCAATAAATTTTCCATCACGTGGAGCTCTTGCATCAGCAATTACGATAGAGTAGAACGCGTAGTCCTTGTGACCTCTTCTCTGCAATCTGATTTTTGTTGCCATT
>JAZOPX010000097.1:0-16580 GCA_045655845.1 Bacteroidaceae bacterium | reverse complement strand
TATAGTGTCGGGGTTCCACCTCTTCCCATTCCGAACAGAGAAGTTAAGCCCGACCGCGCCGATGGTACTGCGTTTGTGGGAGAGTAGGTAGCCGCCGTTTTCAGGAGAGAGGAGTTGTCCAATGAGGATGACTCCTCTCTTTGTTTCTAAATGTGGCTTGATTTAAGGAGAACGATCGTCGCAACGATATTATTATTCCTTTTTTTGCATGGATTTTTGTGCCTTTCGCTAAATCTTTGTACCTTCGTTAAAAATTGCATGTAAGATATGAAGTGGGTTCATTTGAAATGGTTGTATGTAGCTCTGCTTGTGCTCCCTCTTGTGTGTACGAGTTGTGGCCCTCAATCTTCACCAAAAAATAAAATATTTATATCAAATAATAATATGGAATCAATAACACCTCAGGTACGTATAAGTACCAACTATGGCGACATTGTTGTTCGCCTCTATGATGAGACCCCCGAGCATCGTGACAATTTCTTGAAGTTGGCACGTGAAGGTTATTACGATGGGACGCTTTTCCATCGTGTGATTAAAGACTTTATGATTCAGGGTGGTGATCCAGATTCTAAGGGTGCTCCAGCAGGAAAGCATCTTGGTGTAGGTGGCCCTGAGTATACTCTTCCTGCAGAGTTCGTTTATCCCCAATACTATCATAAGCGCGGTGTGCTTAGTGCAGCCCGTCAAGGTGATCAGGTAAATCCAGAGCGTCGTTCATCTGGTTCTCAGTTCTATATCGTGTGGGGTAAGCAGTATAGCGAGTCTGAACTCAAGCAGATGGCCGCTCAGCTTGATGGTCAGCGTGGGCAACAAATTTTTAATGATCTTGCGGCTCAGCATCGTGATCGTATACAAGAGATGTATAAACGTGGTGACCGTAAGGGACTTATGGATTTGCAGAATCAGCTCACTGCTGAGACGGAGGAAATCTTGAAGTCTACTCCTGGTTTTACCTTTAGCCCTGAACAGATGAGGGATTATATTACCATCGGTGGTACTCCTTTCCTCGATAATCAGTATACAGTATTCGGAGAGGTTGTTGAGGGTCTTGATGTGGTGGAAAAAATCCAGAAGGTTGCAACTGGTAGCGCAGACCGTCCTAAAGAAGATGTGGTCATGACAGTGACTGTGCTAGAATAAATGTTTAGGAAACCAATATTGATAAGAGCGGTAAAGAGGTAGTCTTTTCTTTATCGCTCTTGTCTAATGATAAGTAAGATTCCTTTATATATCTATTCCCATAATATAGTCATTCATGTAATATCCATTTCCGATGTAAAAATCTCCTTCTTCAACCTTTTTCATCCCCATTTTTTCATAGAAATGTCGTGCTGTGTTGCTTCTGTTTACGTTTAGTAGCATTCTGCATGGGGTTGGGTGTATGTTTTTGATGGTTTTGATTGCATGACGGAATAGCTGGGTACCTATATGCATGCCTTGAGTGGTGGGGAGTATATAGAGTTTCTGTAGGTGAAAGGTATGCTCTCCTTCTTCTTGTATAGAAAAGTATCCCACAGGTTTGTTATGTAAGAAGGCGATGTAGTATATGTGTCCACCTGTCGCGATTTGTTTGTGCAAGCTATCGTAAGAGTACATCCATTCCATCATATAGGTTATCTGCTCGGGCAATAGTATTTTATTGTATGTATGTGGAAAAGTGATGCTCGCTATCTCTTGAATAGTGGGTATGTCTAAAATGGAAGCTTTTCTTATATTGAGCATTGAGTGTTTTTTTATGATTGTAAATTTACTTCAAACGAATGAATAATCAAAAAAATGTGATAAAATTGCTCATGAAATCTCTGAAAAAATGTTGGAGTATGGAGCTTGAAATTTAAATATTCCGAAAAAACAGGAGGCGAATTTGGTGAAAAGGAGGAATTTAAGTAACTTTGCATCGTTTTTGAAAACAAAATAGCCGATGTTACATTATAGAACTATCACGAACGACCAATTTAATAATTGGGTTGTAATGATTCATGGAGCTGGTGGAAGCATTGAGGTATGGTATCGTCAAGTTGCCGATTTTGCTCGCCACTTTAATGTTTTATTAGTCGATTTGGTCGGTCATGGTGGTTCGGCAGGCAAGGCTATCGTAGATGGATTTAATTTTCCCAAGGCTGCTGATCAGGTCATGGAGGTGGTAAACCATCTTAAAATTGAGAAATGCCATTTCATGGGTCTTTCGTTGGGTTCTATAGTCGTTCGCTTTATAGCCCAAAAACATCCGCAAAGGGTACTTAGTATGGTGTTGGCAGGTGCGGTGACAAGAATTAGCCTCAAGTTAAAGGCTTTGCTGCATCTTGCAACGACGTTTAAGCGTGTAATTCCCTATAGCCTTTTGAAACGTATCTTTGCAAAGTTTATCATACCACAACCTAAGTATAGTAATTCTAAGAATATATTTTTGAATAATGCTCAGAAAGTTTCATTCGAGAGTTTTACTGGTTGGCTAAAGTTGAGTGATGGGTTAGGAGCACGTATTAGGAATCTTTTTGAGGAGAATGTTTCTATTCCTACGCTTTATGTTATGGGTGAAGATGATAAACTCTTTTTACCTCATGTGCGCAAGACTGTGTGTAACAGTATGAGTGGAAATGTTTCTTTAGCTATTGTTCCTAATGCTGGTCATGTATGTAATATCGATAATAAAAACTATTTCAACCAATTGTCAATAGACTTCATTGAAAGAGTAAATAGAGGCATAGCTTGCTAAGTAAAAATTCCTTTTTTAAGACGATACAGAAGAGAGCACCCTTTGGATGCTCTCTTCTCTTCTCTTCTCTTTCAGTGATCGTGTTTCTTGGATCCTTAGACTATTTTAAGAAACTCTTTTAACGGTAGAATATTTTTGCTTTATTTACTGGAGAGTCTAATTCTATCCATAGTATTGAACTTTATGTGTCGTATAAAAAAGTAGGAGGGTGCATACCCTCCTACTTTTTCTTCTAACTTCTCACAAGTATTAAATCAAGAAGCCGAGCAATACACCGGCGGCACAAGCCGAACCGATGACACCGGCTACGTTGGGACCCATGGCATTCATGAGCAGGTAGTTGGTGGGGTCGGCTTTCTGACCCTCGTCGTGTGAGATACGAGCCGCCATAGGCACGGCCGACACGCCTGCATTACCGATGAGCGGGTTGATCTTCTTACCCTTAGGCAAGAAGAGGTTCATAAACTTCACGAACAGCACGCCGCTGGCCGTAGCGATGACGAAGGCTGTGATACCTACGAGTAGAATCTTCAAGGTAGAGGGTGTGAGAAACTCGCTCGCCTGGGTTGATGCACCTACGGTGAGACCGAGCAGGATGGTGACGCAGTTGATGAGCGGACCCTTGGCGGCCTCGGCCAAACGGCCGGTGACACCGCTTACGTTCAACAGGTTACCGAAGAAGAGCATACCCAACAAGGGCAGGCCACTGGGCACGATGAAGGCGGTGAGCAACAGACCCACGATGGGGAAGATGATTTTCTCGGTCTGGGACACCTGGCGGGGGGCCTCCATACGGATGAGACGCTCCTTCTTAGTGGTGAGCAGGCGCATGATGGGGCGCTGGATTACAGGCACGAGGGCCATGTAAGAGTAGGCGCACACGGCGATGGCTCCCATGAGGTTGGGCGCGAGTTTCGAGGAGAGGAAGATGGCGGTAGGGCCATCGGCACCACCGATGATGGCGATACCGGCCGCCTGGTCGGGCTCGAAGCCGAGGGCAAGAGCGATGATGTAGGCGGCAAAGATACCGAACTGGGCGGCTGCACCCACGAGCATCATCTTCGGGTTAGCGATGAGCGGACCGAAGTCGGTCATGGCACCGATACCGAGAAAGATGAGAGGGGGGTACCAACCGCTCTTCACACCCTGGTAGAGGATATTGAGCACCGAACCCTCTTCGTAGAGACCAATCTCGAGGCCTGCGTCGGCCTTGAAGGGAATGTTACCCAAGATGATACCAAAGCCTATGGGCACTAGCAACAATGGCTCCCAGCCCTTCTTGATGGCAAGTGTGATGAAGAGGCATCCTACCAATATCATCACGATATGCCCCACCGTAGCATTGGCAAAACCCGTGTATTGCCAGAAGTCTACGAGGTTGTCTCCGATAAATTTAAAAAAGTCGTTCATAACTTCTGATTTTATCCGAGTGTAATGATATCAGTACCTTCTGCAATGGACTGGCCTTTCTCTACGTTGATAGATACTACGGTGCCTTCGCGGTCGGCGTTGATGTTGTTCTCCATCTTCATAGCCTCGAGAATAGCTACGGTCTGACCCTTGGCTACAGCGTCGCCTACCTTCACCTTAATGTCGAGGATGACACCGGGCAGCGGAGCCTTGATGCCAGCACCACCAGCTGCTGCGGGACGCGGAGCGGGAGCTGCCGCAGGGGCAGGAGCTGCAGCAGGAGTAGCGGCAGGACGGGCTACGGGTTTGGTTACTGCGGGCTTGGCGGGACGGTCGAGTTCTACCTCATAAGTCTTGCCATTGACGGTTACGTTGGCCTTGTTGCCTTCGAGTTCTTCTACGGCTACGTTGTATTCGTTGCCGTTGATTTTGTATTTATATTCTTTCATTTCTTCCAAATTTTCAATTTTAATTGTAAGGATACGGATGTGAGTGTGTGTGGGTGAGCATGTGCCAGCTTGACTCTCCACCATCGATGGTGAGGATGCCGCTCTCTTCGTCATGTACGTTGCCGAAGTGCTCGTGCAGTGCCATGCAGATGGCTGCCATCTCTTCGTCAGCCTTGCCACTCTTAGCGGCGGGTGTTGCCTGGGGAGCAGGAGCTGCTGCCTTGGCGGGAGCCTTCCTGGTGCTTGAGATGGTGCTGGCGAAAATCTTGCCGATGAGGGCAAAGAGCCACCATAGAATAGCGAGGGCACCAAATACTACAGCCATACACATCACGGTCATGCCGAGGCCGAGACTGTCCATACGTTTGAACTTGGCCACCTTGCCCTCGCCCTGCTCCACGATGTTGGTCGCTGCGGGGGTCACGTTGTCGGCAGTCACAATCTGCCATGCGCCTACACCGTCCTTCTTGCGGGCCCATGACTGGTTCTCACCGAGGGCGGGTACGGTAATGGAGTCGAGTAGGGTAGTACCGTTGGCATCGTACAGGGCAATCCAGTTTTCGGTGCTGTCGGCTAGGGTGAGACTGGTGTGGAAGACACCGCGCTTGGGCAACTCGTCGGCAAAGAAGAGCATCTTCTGCTTGCCGTCGATATGCGTAGCCACATCACCGGAAGGAATCTGGTACATCATCTTGATGCGCTCGGGCGCACTCAACTTCTCATCCAGCACGGCACGATCGGTTGTGAGGAAGCAGTTGCGTGCATTGGCCGGAGCAAACGCATCGTTGTGAAATTCTATCCAGGCCGAACGACAGCCATACTCATCGACGATGCTGGCCGTGTTGGTCACGAGAATCTCGTTGAACTTGAGGTTCTTGGCTCCCTGAGCAAAGCCTGCAGTGGCGGCCAAGACCATCATTATACTAAGAAAAACTTTTTTCATAATTGTCAATTTTCAATTATCAATTGTCAATTATTAAAGAGGTATATTACCGTGCTTTCTCTTCGGGTTCTCGAGCTTCTTGGTCTGCAACTCAGCCAATGCACGGATGATGCGGAAGCGGGTGTTGCGAGGCTCGATGACATCGTCGATGTAGCCATACTTGGCAGCATTGTAGGGGTTGGCGAAGAGCTTGGTATACTCGGCCTCCTTCTCGGCAATGAATGCCTTGGGGTCTTCCTTCTCCTTGGCCTCCTTGGCGTAAAGCACTGCTGCGGCACCGCTGGCACCCATCACGGCAATCTCGGCGGTAGGCCAAGCGTAGTTCATGTCGCCACGGAGTTGCTTGCAACTCATCACGATGTGGCTGCCACCGTATGACTTGCGCAGAGTTACGGTTACCTTGGGTACGGTAGCCTCACCGAAGGCATAGAGCAACTTGGCACCGTGGAGTATCACAGCGTTGTACTCCTGGCCTGTGCCGGGGAGGAAGCCGGGAACGTCAACGAGCGTTACCAGGGGAATGTTGAAGGCGTCGCAGAAACGTACGAAGCGGGCCGCCTTGCGTGAAGCGTTGCAGTCGAGCACACCGGCAAATGCCATGGGCTGGTTGGCCACGATACCTACCGACTCACCATTGAAGCGGGCGAAGCCCACGATGATATTCTTGGCATAGTCCTTCTGTACCTCGAGGAACTCGCCATTGTCGACAATGGCACCGATAACCTCGTACATGTTGTATGCCTTATTGGGATTATCGGGGATAATCTCGTTGAGGAGGTCTTCCTTGCGGTCGATAGGGTCAGTGCATACCATGCGTGGTGCCTGTTCCATATTGTTCTGAGGCATGTAGGAGAGGAGTTTGCGAATCATCGCCAATGCCTCTTCCTCAGTCTGAGCGGTGAAGTGGGTCACGCCAGACTTGCTTGAGTGTACCGATGCACCACCGAGCTGCTCCTGAGTAACGTCCTCGCCGAGTACGGTCTTCACTACGGCAGGACCGGTGAGGAACATGTATGAGGTGCCTTCCATCATCAAGGTGAAGTCGGTGAGGGCGGGGCTATATACGGCACCACCGGCGCAGGGACCAAAGATACCTGAGATCTGAGGAATCACGCCAGAAGCCATGATGTTGCGCTGGAAGATTTCTGAGTAGCCAGCGAGAGCGTTGATACCCTCCTGAATGCGTGCGCCACCCGAGTCGTTGATGCCGATGACAGGAGCACCCATCTTCATGGCAGCGTCCATGATCTTGCATATCTTCATCGCCATGGTCTCTGAGAGTGAACCGGCATTCACGGTGAAGTCCTGTGCAAATACGTATACCAAACGGCCGTCGATAGTACCATAACCTGTTACCACACCATCACCGAGAGCCTGCTTCTTCTCCATGCCGAAGTTGTGACAACGATGGGTTACAAACATGTCCATCTCTTCGAATGAACCCTTGTCGAGCAACATATCGATGCGCTCACGTGCGGTATACTTACCCTTCTCATGCTGCTTTTCGATGGCCTTTACACCACCGCCCAAACGGGCTTTCTCGCGCAGCTCTACGAGTTCTCTGATTTTATCTAATTGTGACATGATATTTTGAATTATGAATTCTAAATTATGAATTCTGAATTATTACACTCACCGCGGAGCCAATTCATAATTCATAATTTAAAATTCAGAATTAGTATTAAGGTTTCTCGCAAAGCTCAGTGAGTACTCCTTGTGTAGACTTCGGGTGGAGGAAGGCGATGTTCAAGCCCTCGGCGCCCTTGCGGGGAGCCTTGTCGATGAGTCGGATGCCGGCAGCATCACACTCGGCCAAAGCCTCTGCCACACCATCCTCAACGGCAAAAGCCACGTGGTGTACGCCAGCACCTTTGTTCTCGATGAACTTGGCAATGGTGCTCTCCTCTGATGTGGGTTCGAGCAGTTCGATTTTTGTTTCGCCTACCATCAGGAATGCGGTGCGCACCTTCTGGTCTTCTACGGTCTCGATGTTGTAGCACTTCAGCCCGAGTACGTTCTCATAGTAGGGTAGTGCCTCCTCGATGCTCTTGACTGCGATACCGAGGTGTTCGATTCTTGAGATTTTCATGTGTTTCGTATAATTAAAATTGATTATCTTTTTTAATAAGCTATTCGGCTCCAAAGTTAGTGTTTTATTTTTATTCGGAGCTACGAAAGAGGATTTATTTTTATTAAATTAATTAGCTCAACGGTGTTATGGAGATATTATGGTCATCCAATCACACCATATCCGAGTGCGGTGAGCGCTATGCCGAGGATGATGCTGATGGCCACATAGCTTGCAAATCCCACGATATTGCCTCCTTGCAGCATAAGCATGCTTTCGTTGGCAAAGGTCGAGAAGGTCGTAAAGCCGCCGCACACGCCTGTCGTGAGCAATAGGCACCATGAGCTGTTGCTGAGTCCCATTCGATGAAATAGGGCAAATAATACCCCAAACAAGAAACATCCCACTAGGTTTACCGTCAGTGTACTCCATGGGAATCCTTGGCTACAACAGCCCTTGATGAGCGTCGAGATGTAATATCTCAACGCTCCTCCAAGGAAGCTGCCCATGCCAACGATGAGTATTGACTTGAACATGATATGCAATGTTTGTCAGGATAGTCTATCAAACTTGTTATGCAAAGTATTTCAGATTGTCGAGACAAGGTCTTAATTCGCCTTGTTCTATCTTGTGTATAATCTCCACCACGCGATTGTTGGCAGGGGTGGGGAATCCCACTTTGCGTCCGTAGGCCGATACGGCACCATTGATGGCGTCCACCTCGGTGAGTTTGCCCTTTTCGATATCCTGTAGCATGCTTGCCTTCAGCTTGGCATGCTTGCGTATGGCGATGGGGATGATGAAGAACGACACCGCTTTCTTCACGGGGTTGGTGTAGTTAAGCAGTTTCACGATATCCTTGCCTTGTACGGGCTCGATGCGTATGTTTCCCTTTTGGCACACGTCGATGCATTCTTTGATGAGTGCTTGCACCACACGGCGCGATTGGCGGTTTCCTGCTGCCTCGCCGAAGGTACACCCCAGTACGGCACTCATGCCCGAGAAGGCTGCATTGATGAGCAGTTTGCTCCATCGTGTGCCGATGAAGTTGTCCTCCACCTCTACCGTGCCCATTAGGGAGAGCAGTTCCTTCACCTTGTCGAAATGTTTGTTTCGGTAGGGTGTGATGGCGCCGAGCGCGAATGACAATGCATCGGGTTCGCTTGTCAGTTCGCATACTCCAGGGCTTTGTAGTGTCGCTCCCCATGCTACGGTGCATCCCAATACGCGTTCGTCGCCAAGAATTTCGGCTATCTGTACTTCGGGCAATCCGTTTTGGAAGGTCACGAGTACGCCATCATCGGCAAGGTAGTCCTTGAGCATGGTTACTACCTCGGCGTTGTGTTGTTGTTTGGTCATGAGGAAGAGTATGTCATACTTCCCGTTCATCTGATCGGGTGTGTATGCTTTCACGGGTTGTGTAAACTGAACCGTGCCCGTTACCTGTGCTCCCTTTGCTTGTAGGGCTTCGATGTGGGCCTTGTTGCGGTTGATGAGGTCGATGTTCACACCAGCCTTGCTGATGTATGCTCCGAGAATGGTGCCCAATGAGCCGGCACCGTAGATTGCTATACGCATAGTTGTTTGGGTTTAGTGTTTTTTTGATAACTGACAACGGCGCTAACCTTTAACCGTTAGTCGTTTAATGTCTTCGATGAGTTGGTTTACGTTTTCGCTTTTCGTCCCCCAACTGGTGCAGATGCGTACGGCCGTGTGTTCGGCATCCATCCGTTGCCAGAAGGAGAAGCGATATTTCTTGCCCAATGCTTCGAGTTGGGTGTTGTCGAAGATGGGGAATTGCTGATTGGTGGGGCTGTCGATTAGGAATCCGATGCCGACCTCCTGCAATGCCTGCTTGATGCGCATGGCCTCGTCGATGGCGTGTTGGCCCAACTTCAAATAGAGGTCGTCGGCGAAGAGTGTGGCAAACTGTATGCCTAGCAGACGTCCCTTAGCCAGCATACCCCCGTGACGCTTTATGCTGTAGCGGAAGTCGCGCTTAAGTGTCTCGTTGGTTATTACCACTGCTTCACCGAAGAGTGCCCCCACCTTGGTGCCTCCTATATAGAATACGTCGGTCAGTCGTGTCAGTTGGGGTAGGATGATGTCGCTCTCGGGAGAGCACAGTCCATAGCCCAGTCGTGCGCCGTCGACAAACAGGAGTAGTTTATGCTTTCGGCACACCTTGCTGATCTCCTCCAGTTCGCTCAGGGTGTATACCGTACCCACCTCGGTGGGGAACGATAGATACACCATGCCGGGTTGTACCATGTGCTCGGGGCCATCTTCCTGTAGGTGAGCCAGCACGGTCTCCTCCACTTGCGATGCCGTGAGTTTGCCATTGTCCGAGGCTATGGCCAGTACCTTGTGTCCTGTAGCCTCAATGGCTCCTGTCTCGTGTACGTTGATGTGTCCGCTCACGGCACTTATCACCCCTTGGTAGGGGCGCAAGGCGTGTGCTATCACCGTAGTGTTGGTTTGTGTACCTCCCACGAGGAAATGCACGTCTATATTGTCGTTTTGGCAAGCCTTTCGTATGAGTTCGCGTGCCTGCTCGCAGTAGGGGTCTTCGCCATATCCCACGGTCTGCTCCATATTTGTTTCGGTCAGCCGTTGCAGGATTATCGGGTGTGCCCCCTCGTTATAGTCACATTGGAATTGTATCATATATCTATATAATATGTACTTTGTCTCTGTTCTTAATCAAGGGGCAAAGGTAAGATTTTTCATAGAAATAATCACCCTTGATGCTGCTTATCTCGAAAAATAATTTCGCTTGGCGTCATCTCTTACAGATACCTGACCGGTGTCGATGCTCGGGGCTTTTCGACTTACCGGAAGGAGAGGATAGGGCAGATGTTCAGGACCTCACAAACACCGGCACGAGACTCTCCTCTGAGGGCCAGTGGGGAAGGTGGAAGAGTGGGCGGGGAGTCCCTCCCAGTCCCGACCATTCGATGCGCCTCACCTGCTCGAAGCAGGGTGGCCCGAAGGCAAATGAGCGTCCATAGAGGAGTACGGCTCTGCGTTCTTCGTCAATCTTCCACAGCCCGCCGCCATAGGGGCATTCCTCGTCCCATCTCAGCAGTTCGCGATGTTGGTACACGTTGCCGAAGCGCAACACGCCCTCATGGGTGATGATGAATTTCTGGTACATATCCTCGTTGCAGTTTATTTGTGTTTGTCTCAGCCTCTTCTATTGTATAGGTGAGTATGTCTGTTGCAAAATTACGAAAAGTTTATCAGCGGGCAAGTCGTTTGTCCATCGGATTCATCGTGCTCGTGATGTTTTTGAAAAAAAATGCTAAAAAACATATCCGGGTAAATAATCGGTAAAAGATTTTGCAGATACAAATCAAACGCATTACATTTGCTATGCCTTTAGAAATATTAACCAAATTAAAAGTTTAAGGTATGAAGAAGCATAATTTCTGTGCAGGACCCTCTATCCTGCCGCGTGAAGTGATTGAGCAGACTGCTCAGGCGATTTTGGATTTCAATGGCTCAGGCCTTTCTATATTGGAGATTAGTCACCGCTCGAAGGATTTCCAGGCGGTGATCGATGAGGCAGTCGCGCTCTTCAAGGAGATACTCAACATCCCCGAGGGCTATTCGGTACTCTTCCTCGGTGGTGGTGCCAGCATGCAGTTCTGCATGGTGCCCTACAACTTCCTCGAGAAGAAGGCAGCCTATCTGAATACAGGTGTATGGGCCAAGAAGGCCCTCAAGGAGGCCAAGGCATTCGGTGAAGCCGTCGAGGTAGCCTCTTCGGCTGATACGACATTCAACTATATTCCGAAGGGATATACCATCCCCGAGGATGCCGACTATTTCCATGTGACCAGCAACAATACCATCTATGGTACTGAGATTCGCGAGGATCTGGACTCACCGGTTCCCATGATTGCCGACATGTCGTCAGACATCTTCTCTCGTCCGGTTGACATCTCAAAG
Source organism: Bacteroidaceae bacterium (assembly GCA_045655845.1). Lineage (GTDB taxonomy): Bacteria > Bacteroidota > Bacteroidia > Bacteroidales > Bacteroidaceae > UBA1189. Next base: position 5,040 of record JAZOPX010000097.1, on the reverse strand, counting down.
TATATCTGTATTTATGGAGGTGCACAGAAGAACTTGGCTCCCGCAGGTGCAACGTTCGTGATTGTGAAGGATGAGGCGTTGAACAAGGTCTCTCGCTACATTCCCACCATGCTCAACTATCAGACTCACATCGAGGGTGGCTCCATGTTCAACACACCTCCCGTATTGCCCATCTACTCGGCTATGCTCACCTTGCGTTGGATCAAGGCCAACGGTGGAGTAGAGGAGATGGCTCGTCGTGCCAAGGAGCGTGCCGAACTGCTCTATGGCGAGATCGACCGCAACAAGATGTTCCGCGCTACTGTGGCCAACCCCGAAGACCGCTCATACATGAACATCTGCTTCGTGATGAACGATGAGTACAAGGACCTCGAGGCCGACTTCATGAAGTTCGCCACCGAAAGAGGTATGGTCGGTATCAAGGGACACCGCTCGGTGGGTGGTTTCCGTGCATCATGCTACAATGCCATGCCCCTCGAGAGTGTGCAAGCCCTTGTCGATTGCATGAAGGAGTTTGAAAGCCTGCACTAATTTATAATTCTGAATTCTGAATCCTGAATTCTGAATCCTGAATTCTTCACCATCCTATGATAACTTCGAATGGGTGTGCATGATAATTCAGCATTCAGAATTCAAAAATCAGCATTAAACGACATGAAAGTATTATTATTGACAGATAAGCCGTTTGCCCAGGTGGCAGTTGACGGCATTCAGGAAGTGGTATCAGAGGCCGGTTACGAACTCAAGTTGTGCGAAAAGTATGGCACAGACATGGATCGTGTCAAGCGTGCGGTATCAGACGTGGAGGCCTTGATTATCCGTAGCGACAAGGTTACTGCTGAGATCATGGATGCAGCACCGAACTTGAAGATTATCGTTCGTGCAGGTGCCGGCTACGACAATGTAGACCTCGAAGCAGCGACCGAGCGCAACATCTGCGTGATGAACACCCCGGGACAGAACTCCAATGGTGTAGCCGAACTGGCTTTCGGTATGATGGTGATGGCCGTTCGCAATATGTACAACGGCACCTCGGGCTTCGAACTCAAGGGCAAGAAACTCGGTATCCACGCCTATGGTAACGTGGGCCGCAACGTGGCGCGCATCGCCAAGGGCTTCGGCATGGAGATCTATGCCTTCGATGCTTACTGCCCCAAGGAGGCTATCGAGGCTGATGGCGTGATTCCCGTAGATTCGGCTGAAAAACTTTACGAGACATGTAATGTAGTCTCTATCCATATCCCCGCCACACCGGGTACACGTATGTCCATCAACTACAACCTGCTGGATCGCATGCCCAAGAACGGCTTGATCGTCAACACCGCCCGTAAGGAGGTGATCAACGAGATCGAGTTGGTCAAGGTCATGGAAGACCGTGCTGACCTGAAGTATGTGACCGACATCATGCCCGACGACCATGCCGAATTGATGGAGAAGTTTACCGGACGCTACTTCACCACCCCCAAGAAGATGGGTGCCCAGACCGCCGAGGCCAACATCAATGCCGGCATCGCCGCCGCAAACCAGATCGTAGGCTTCCTGAAAGACGGGTGTGAGAAATTCCGCGTTAACAAGTAATTTCAAATTCTGAATTCTGAATTTTGAATGCTTGAGTCATCGAGCAAGATGCAAGTTTACTTGCTATCTTTCAGCGAGAGCAGCCAAATATCAACGATGTTAATTATGGAGGGCAATCCTGTTTATGACAAGGCATTGGCTTTTGCGATTCGTGTAGTCAGATTATATAAATATCTGAACGAAGAGAAGCAAGAGCGTGTCATGAGCAAGCAGTTGCTCCGCAAGGCTCAGTATCAGTCAATGGCCGATGATTGTCATGAATTATACAAGATGACAACATCGATAATTCTATCGACAAAACAAAAGATTCAAGATTCATAATTCAGCATTTCTACACGTTCAGCATTGATTAGAATTCAAAATTCATAATTCAGCATTCCTATCATGGCAATTGTAAAACCATTCAAAGGCATCCGTCCACCTAAGGCATTGGTGGAGAAGGTGCAGAGCCGTCCCTACGACGTGCTCAACTCGGACGAGGCACGTGCCGAAGCCGAAGGTAACGAGATGTCGCTCTATCATATCATCAAGCCCGAGATAGACTTTCCCGTGGGCACCGACGAGCACGACCCCCGTGTCTATGACAAGGCTGCGGAGAACTTTGCCCGCTTCCAGGAGCAGGGCTGGCTCGTGCAGGACGAGAAGGAGCAGTACTACATCTATGCGCAGACCATGAACGGCAAGACCCAGTACGGTCTCGTCGTGTGTGCCTACGTTGACGACTACCTTAATGGCGTCATCAAGAAGCACGAACTCACCCGTGCCGACAAGGAGGAAGACCGCATGAAGCATGTGCGTGTCAACAATGCCAACATCGAGCCCGTCTTCTTCGCCTATCCCGACAATGCGGACCTCGATGCCCTCGTGGCCCGCTACACCGCCGAGGCTCCCGAGTATGACTACGTGGCCCAGGGCGACGGCTTCCGTCACCAGTTGTGGGTCATCGATGACGAGGCCGACATGGCCGCCATCACCGCCGCCTTTGCCCAGATGCCCGCGCTCTACATTGCCGACGGCCATCACCGCTCGGCCGCTGCAGCCCTCGTAGGAGCCGAGAAGGCACGTCAGAACCCCAACCACGTGGGCGACGAGGAGTACAACTACTTCATGGCCGTATGCTTCCCCGCAGGCCAACTCACCATCATCGACTACAACCGCGTGGTGAAAGACCTCAATGGCCTCACCCCCGAGGAGTTGCTCGCCAAACTCGAGGCGAACTTCATCGTCGAGCCTAAGGGCGAGGAGATCTACAAGCCCTGTGCCCTGCACAACTTCTCCCTCTACGTCGACGGTCAGTGGTATAGCCTCACCGCCAAGGAGGGCACCTACGACGATGGCGACCCCATCGGCGTGCTCGACGTCACCATCTCGTCGAACCTCATCCTCCACGACATCCTCGGCTTGGGTGACCTGCGCAAGGACAAGCGCATCGACTTCGTTGGCGGCATCCGTGGCCTGGGCGAACTCAAGCGCCGTGTCGATAGCGGCGAGATGAAGATGGCCCTCGCCCTCTATCCTGTACCGATGAAGCAACTCATGGACATTGCCGACACCGGCAACATCATGCCCCCCAAGACCACCTGGTTCGAGCCCAAGCTCCGCTCAGGACTCGTCATCCACAAGCTCGTGTAAGCTACACGGTAGCAACAATAGAAGAGGTCGGTACCACACGTGTACCGACCTCTTTTGCTCTCACAACGCATAGTCGAGCCGCATCACCTTCACGGGGCGTTCGTCGCCTCGGTAGAGGTGGCTCAGCCAGTTCACCTCGCCCGTGTCACGGAAGCCGCACTTCTCCATCACGCGACGTGAGGCGGGGTTGTCCACGAAGAAGTCGCTCCACAGGGTCTCGTAGCCCACGGTGTTGAAGCAGTGGTCCACCATCGCGCGCAGTGCCTCGGTGCACAGCCCCCGGTTCCAGTAGGGCTTGGCTATCCAGTAGCCCACCTCGGCATCCATCTCGCCGATGCCGATGTTGCTCTCCTCGTGGGTGTAGTAGCCCATGCACCCGATCACCTCATCCGTCTCCTTCAGTACGATGGCCCACGTGTGGTCATTGGCAAAGACGGTGCTGATAATCTCGCGGCTCTCCTCTACCGACTGGTGAGGAGGCCATCCGGCCCGAGGGCCCACGTCGGGGTCCGATGCGTACTTGAACAGCATCTCTGCATCCTGCTCCGTCCATTGGCGCAGGCATAGCCTGGCGGTCTCTATGGTTTTCATGTTTGTTTAGTGTTTAGGGTTATTGGCTGTAGGCTGTTAACGTCATCGTAAACCCTTAACCGCGCCAACGGTGCATTAACCTTTGATCCCTTACCCCGCCACCCAGTAGCCGAGGGCGATGCATGCCATGCATCTTTGTGTCGAAAAAAGGTTAACCATTTTCTGCGCGAAGTTACAACCTTTCTCCGAAGTGTACAAATTTTGCGCTTCATGGCCGAAGGATATGAAATATTTTGCTTACTTTTGGGGCACGGATGTGAATGTCTCATATCCGCCTGAAATGGATAGCACTATGGAGAAGCAACTCAAGGAGACTTTCGATTACTCGGCCGACGATGCTCGATTCATGCAGATGGCCATAGACCTCTCGGTGGAGAATGTCGACACGGGTGGCGGACCCTTCGGGGCGGTCATCGTGCGCGATGGTGAGGTGATAGCGACGGGTACCAACCGCGTAGTGCCCAATGCCGACCCCACGGCACATGCCGAGGTGACGGCCATCCGCAATGCCTGTGCCCGGCTCGGCACCTTCCAACTCACGGGCTGCACCGTCTACAGTTCGTGCGAGCCCTGCCCCATGTGCCTGAGTGCTCTCTACTGGGCAGGCGTGAGCCGCATCTGCTATGGCAACACCAAGGATGATGCCAAGGCCATCGCCTTCGACGACTCATTCATCTACGACCAACTGGAACTTCCCTATGCCGAGCGCTCCATCCGTTGCGAGCACTTCATGCGCGATGAGGCCCTGGCCGCCTTCCGCAAGTGGGAGGCGAAGGACGACAAGGTGCGCTACTGAATCTCACCCCGCCATCGTCTTCCGCTCGCTGAGAAATTGCGGAAAGTGAACTTAATGTTATTGCGTTGCCGCCTCTCTTAGCAGAGAAAATGCAAGCCTTTCTTTGCTCTCACTCGTTGAAACTTGGCTTTTCGCTCGCTTATTCGTACCTTTGTACAATATTTGCACAATATAGCAATAAAGTCACAACAATATGATTACAGTATCGGATTTAGCGATTCAGTTTGGAAAAAGAGTGTTATACAAGGATGTCAACCTCAAGTTCACTAACGGAAATATCTACGGAGTCATTGGTGCCAATGGAGCGGGTAAATCGACCTTCTTGCGCGCCATCAGTGGCGAGTTGGAGCCTACCAAGGGCAGCGTGACCCTTGGGCCCGATGAGCGTCTCTCGGTGCTCAGCCAGGACCACTTCAAGTGGGACCAATATACCGTGCTCAACA
>JAZOPX010000096.1:0-15984 GCA_045655845.1 Bacteroidaceae bacterium | reverse complement strand
ATGACCAACGGCGACAACGAGATCATCCTGGCCAACAAGAATGGTCGCGCTATCCGCTTCCACGAGGGTGTAGTTCGCGAGATGGGCCGTACGGCAACCGGTGTACGTGGTATGACACTCGACGAGGATGGTCAGGACGAGGTAATCGGAATGATTGTAATCAACGATGCCGAGTATGAGAATATCATGGTCGTATCTGAGCAGGGTTATGGTAAGCGTAGCGATGTAGAGGAATACCGCATCACCAACCGTGGCGGTAAGGGTGTGAAGACCCTCGACATCACCGAAAAAACGGGTAAACTCGTTGCCATCAAGACCGTGACCGACGACAATGACCTGATGATCATCAACAAGTCGGGCGTAGTCATCCGCCTCAAGGTGGCTGATGTACGTATCCAGGGTCGTGCAACACAGGGGGTACGTCTCATCAACCTCGGCAAGCGCAACGACCAGATCAGTTCAGTATGTAAGGTGACTACCGAGACAGAGGAACCTGAGGTGCAGGATGCAGAAATCGTTGTTGAAGGCGAGGCTCCCATCGTAGAGTCACCAGAAATAGAGGTTTCTGAACAAGATGAAGAGCAATAAAAGTCAAACTAACATTAGTAAATAATCACTAAATCATTAAAAGTATGAAAAAGGTATTATTATTTATGGCAGCAGCAGTAATGTCTGTGTCAATGTCAGTTGCACAAGACGATGCTAAAGCGGCTGCTAAGGCAGCAAAGGCTGCTGCAAAGGCACTCAAGGCTGAGATTAAGGCAGCAAACAAAGTTCTCAAAGAGGCCCAAGCAATTCTTAATCTTCCCGAGGGTGCAGACCTTAAGGCTGCTAATAACCTCATACAGCAGGCTATGGTCAACGTTCATACCAAGGATAACCCTGATACATGGAACGTAGCAGGACAGATTCAACAGAAGCTTTACATGAAGGAAGCTGAGAAGCTTTATCTTGGACAGCCTTATGACACTGTAGCTTTTTACAGCAGTCTTGCTAACATGTGTGAGTATTTCGTAAAGTGCGATGAGCTGGAACAGATTCCCAATGCGAAGGGTGTCGTGGCAATGAAATATCGTCCGGCAAATAAGGAGCAGATTAATACGAATCGTCCCAATTTGCTTAATGGTGGTATCTTCCACTACAACAAAGGACAGTACAGAGAGGCTCATAATCTGTTCTCACAGTACATCGCTACGGCAAGTGCTCCTATCTTGGCCGAGTACAATATTACACCCGAGACAGATGAGTATATGACAGATATCGCAGCTTATTATTCTGTGCAGGCAGGTTTGCAGGCTGGTGATAATGATTTGGCAATGAAAAATATTGATATTGCTAAATTGTCCAAAGATCCCGAGATGTCTGCAAGTATCTATCGTTTGGAGGCTTCTACTTATTTGAACATGGGCGACTCAGTGAAGTGGATTGAGCTCCTCAAAGCTGGTGTAGAGAGAAATCCAGAAGATCAGTACTACTACAGTAATCTTATATCATACTACGTAAATAATGGCAATACGGATGAGTTGATGATCTTCGCAGATGAAATGTTGGAGAAGAATCCTCTTCCTATCTTCCATTTCGTAAAGGGCTTCATCTATCAGAATATGCCTGATTATGAAAATGCAGTTGAAGAGTACAAAGTAGCTATTGAGCAGGATCCCAACTATGTTGGTGCATACCGTAACCTCGGTATTTGCTATTGCCAGTTGGCTCAGAATGCGAGTGACAAGATGACTGGCCTTAATATTAAGAGTAAGGCTTACAAGGAGCAGAAGGAAATCGTGAACAACTACTACCGCTTGGCGCTCCCCATCTACGAGCACTTGCGCAAGGTTGACGATGGTACTGACCCCGATGTACGTAGTGCATGGACCAATGGCCTTTACACCTGTTACTACATGCTCAATATGGGTAAGGAATTCGATGAGATTGAGAAGATTATCAATAACTAATAGGTAATTTCTTCTTAGAGCAAAAAGTGGGAGTTTCTCCCACTTTTTTTTATTTAAGAATTGTTGGTAAATAAGCCATCTTATTCATCTGTTTGCATTATCTTTGCCATACAAATTCTTTTAATTCATCAAAAAATGACGTTATATATCCTTATCTTGTTAGTATGCGTGTTGATACTCAACATCGTGGTGCTTATGTTCGTAATTAAGCAGAACCGAGGAGCCTCAGAGTTGCGTAATAACGAAGCGTTCATTCAGCGCATGTTATCAGAGCAAGAAGATGCTATCTTGAGAGAGATACAGTTAGTGCGCGAGGAACTGGGCCGCTCTATCCGTGAGCAACTCGCCGAGAACCGTATGGAGTTAGGATGCAGAATCGAGGATTTGCGTAAGGAGATTGCTGGCAACCAGGCGATACAACTTCAACAACTACAAGAAACCCTCAATCGTAACCTTCTTACTACCAATGAGCTGCAGCGTGAGAAGCTGGATGCAATGACGCGTCAGCAGGAGCAATTAGTGAAAACAACCGAGAAGCGCCTCGACGACATGCGCCTCATGGTAGAGGAGAAACTGCAGAGGACATTGAATGAGCGCATCGGTCAGTCGTTCGAACTTGTGCGTACCCAGCTCGAGAATGTGCAGCAGGGGTTGGGCGAGATGAAGTCGCTGGCACAGGATGTGGGTGGACTCAAGCGCGTGCTCACCAACGTGAAGACTCGAGGAACCTTTGGAGAAGTGCAACTTGGTGCTCTGTTGGAACAAATGCTCAGCCCAGAGCAGTATGAGGCCAACGTGAAGACCAAGAAGAAGGGTACCGAGTTTGTGGAGTTTGCCGTCAAACTACCCGGTAAGGAAGATGGTCTCGAGTGTGTATACCTGCCCATCGACGCCAAGTTTCCCAAGGATGCCTATGAACAGTATCTCGATGCCTACGAATCGGGCAATGTGGAGACCATCAACGCCACCTCTCGCCAACTCGAAACCATCGTCAAGAAGATGGCACGTGACATCCGCGACAAGTACCTCGATCCGCCCTACACGACAGATTTTGGTATCATGTTCCTCCCGTTCGAGAATATCTATGCCGAGGTGATACGCCGCACGGCCCTCGTAGAGCAACTGCAGCGCGAGTACCGTGTCATGGTCACAGGCCCCACCACGTTGGGCGCCATCCTCAACAGCCTACAGATGGGCTTCCGCACGTTGGCCATCGAGAAGCGCTCGAGCGAGGTGTGGACCGTCCTTGCTGCCGTGAAGACCGAGTTTGGCAAATTTGGTGGCATGCTACAGAAGGTGCAGAACAACCTCGAAACCGCCAGTACCCAACTTGACGAGGTCATCGGCCGACGTACCCGCGTCATCGAGCGCAAACTGAAGAACATCGAGGCACTCCCCGCTGACCAATCGGCCAGCATATTGTCCCTTGATGACATATCTGTCGATGACGATAACGAGTAGTTGTCTGTTGGATGGGGACTCATTACATTCCCATTTGTTGTAGTCTTACGTATAGTCCGCGTTGCTCTTCGGTAAGGGTGGTTGGGAGGTGTATGTTGATGGTAGCGATGAGGTCGCCCCATACGCCTTCTTTTTTGTATCTCGGCATACCTTTTCCCTTCAGGCGTACTTTGCTTCCAGGTTGTGTGCCGGCATTGATTTTCATGCGTACCTCTCCTGTCAATGTTGGGACGGTAACTTCGCCTCCAAGTATGGCTGTAGTGAGAGGTAGGGTAAGTTCTGTGTATAGATTGTCGTCCTGTCGTGTGAAGACTGGGTCTGTGGCTATTCGGAATGTGATGTAGAGGTCTCCTTTGTTTCCTCCTTGTGGGGCTTCACCGCCATATCCTCGTAGTTTGAGCCGTTGCCCGTCAGTTACTCCGGCTGGAATGGTGACGCGTAAACTTTTGTCTCCTATGCTGATGATTTGCTTATGTGTTTCGACTACATCTCGTAGGGTGAGGTGTAGTTCTGCTTCATAATCTTGTCCATGCATGGGAGGTGTCTTATGTCGTCGTGCCCCGCCAAAGAGTTGCTCGAAGAAGTCACTAAACCCTCCCGTATTTCCCTCGGAGCGCGTGAAATCTCCAAAACCTCCAAAGTCGAACCCTCCGAATCCTTCGCTTCCAGAGAAACCTCCGTATGTACCTTGGGCGCCATATTGTTGCTCATATTGCTTGCGTTGTGCCTCATACTCTTCGGCATGCGCCCAATGCTCTCCATATTCATCATATTTCTTGCGTTTCTCCGGGTCGCTCAGTACTTCGTTTGCCTCGTTGATCTCTTGAAACCGTTCCTGGGCTTGCGGATTGTCTTTGTTGATGTCGGGATGATACTTCTTTGCCAAACGGCGGTATGCCTTACGTATGTCGGCCTGTGTGGCACTACGGTCAATTTCCAATACCTTATAATAGTCGATGAAAGCCATATTGATGGATGATGAATGATTGACGAGGTTTTACTTTATTAGCTAAAGTCTGTTGTAGCTCCTAACTCTGAATCATACAAACCATTTCGTAGACGAAAAGGTTGCACGGAGAGGATAATTTTATTTACTTTGTATCCCGAAAATATAGCAAATGAAATATTCTAAATACCTTTATCTCATCATCTGTGTAGTGGCTATGGCCTTTGTCTCATGCCGTGAACCTGAGGCTACACGGATTCAGATTGTGTGTACAAGCGATGTGCACGGAAATCTTTTTCCTATTGATTTTCTCACCGGAGATTCAGTTCATGGTAGCTTGGCCCGTGTAAGCAGTTATCTCAAGGAGCAACGCCAAAAGGGTGCGGAGGTCATATATATAGATAATGGTGATATGTTGCAAGGTACCCCTGCCACCTATTGCTATAATACCTATGCAGTAGGATATCCTCATGTGGCAGCAGAGGCATTAAACTATCTGCAATGCGATGCCGTGGTGTTGGGTAATAACGATATCGAACCAGGAGGCCCCACCTATCGACGGTATATCGATGACTTGAATTGTCAGCCTATAGGAGGAAATATCTTGTATGATGACATCGAGACTTCATTTCTCCCTCCATATACCCTTATTGAAAGAGAGGGGATGAGGATTGCGTTGCTTGGACTTACCACACCGGCTATTCCTCATTGGATACCAGAGGCTTTGTATCCTGGGATTCAATTTGTGGATATGGAGCAATCGGCCGAACGTTGGATGCGGTATTTGCGTGACAACGTGAACCCCGACATGGTGATCGGTCTCTTTCATTCCGGTTTCGAAGGTGGTATAGTTACCGATGAATATGCTGAGAATGCTACTCGAGCCATAGCTGAGCACGTTCCTGGATTCGATGCTATCTTCTACGGACATGATCATCGAGCTCGTATTGTCGAGGTTGTTAATGTTGTTGGTGACACCGTGTTGCTACTCAATCCTGGTAAAGATGCTCTCCATGTAGCCACTATCGATATCGTACAGCCAGAGAAGGGTAGTGCTTCATTGTCTGCTTCGCTTGTTGATATGAGTGCCTATATGCCCGACGAGGAGTATTTAAAGACCTTTGCCCCTCAAATTGAACGGATAGAACGATACGTAAACCGCACGTTAGGAACATCCTCTCATTCTACTACCACTGACGAGGCTCTTTATGGCCCATCGGCGCTTGTCGACTTCATGCATCAGATGCAACTCGATGCTTCTGGAGCTGATATATCCTTTGCTACCTCATCTGTAGCCGACGGCATATTGCCCGAAGGAGAGGTGACGGTACGAGACATCTATCGCCTTTATCCTTATGAGAATACGCTCTATGTACTCATGCTTTCTGGTCGCGAGGTAAAGGATTATCTAGAGTTCTCGTATGACCGATGGATAGCTCATTGGGGAGATCCCGATTTCTTGCCCAAGTATGATTCGGCTGCTGGGGTAATTTACGAGGTTGATGCCACTCAGCCGATGGGAAAGAGAGTGGATATAAAGGCGATGGCCGATGGTACTCCTTTCTCTATGGATGCGCGTTATATGGTGGCAATGAACTCATATCGTGCTCATGGTGGAGATGGTCTGCTGACCGAGGGCGTTGGTATTGGGCACGAGGAGTTGCTTCATCGCATCGTATATACCACTACGGCAGACTTGCGTTTCCAGATGATTAATCGTGTGGATATGCATAAGACTCTTTCTCCTGCACCCATTCATCATTGGCGGTTTATTTCTGAAGGTAATCCAAAGGATTGAGGGAGCATGCTGACCGATAGGGGGGGATATCGCAGTGCTCTCTACTCTCCCTTTATCCCCTAAGGCACATCACACCGTCACCTCGCCCGCGATAGAGATATTCATCTGTTGGCGTATCTCCTCAGCATTGAGACCCTGTCCCAAGAGGAACATCAGTTTCGTCAATGCTGCTTCTACGGTAGAGTCGTGTCCGCTGATGATGCCCGCTTCGAGCAATTGTCGCCCCGTCTCATACAATCCCATCTTCACACTTCCCGTGCTACATTGTGTGATGTTGACGATAGTCTTTTCTGAGCGTGTGGCTTGTGTCAACGCCTTGACTAACCACTCCTGTCGAGGAGCATTTCCGCTGCCAAAGGTTCTGAATATCACACCCTTGAGTTTCCTGTCTCGCATAATCTTCTTCACGATGTCAGGCTGCATGCCTGGAAATAGTGAGAAAATCACGATGTTGGGATCCATCTCATAGTGTGGTGTCAGCACGGCATCGGATCTATAAGGTCTGATGTTATGGTTATAGAATTGCAATTCTATACCCGAGTGAGCAAGGATGGGGTAGTTATTTGACTCGAAAGCATCAAAATTCTCGGCGCTCACTTTTGTGGTGCGGTTGCCTCTCATCAGTTTCTCATGGAAGAATACGCATACTTCGGGCACTATGGGGGTACCGTCCTCGTGCTTGGCGGCAGCAATCTCTATGGCTGTCAGCAGGTTCTCCTTGCCATCGGTGCGCAGTGCGCCTATGGGCAGTTGGCTACCGGTGAGGATTACTGGCTTCGACAATCCTTCGAGCATGAAGCTTAGAGCTGATGCCGTGAAGGCCATGGTGTCGGTTCCGTGCAGAATGACGAACCCATCATACTGTTCGTAGTTCGAGTAGATGATTTTTACCAATTGACTCCACGATTCGGGTGAGATATCCGACGAATCTATAGGAGGTTCAAAGGCTATGGAGTAGATGTCGAGGTTGAATCCCTTGATTTCGGGTACATACTCGAGTAAATGATCAAAGTTGAAATTCTCCAACGCACCCGTCACGGGGTTTTTCATCATACCGATGGTGCCACCTGTGTAGATTAGCAGTACGGAATTTCTTTTTTCGGTGTGGTTCATGTGTATCAAAGGGTTGCAAGTGTATCCGATGCGAAGGTAATGAAAAGATACGTTTATACCAAATCTGATGCTATCTTTTCACGTTCCTAAGCCTCTGTTGGGGTATAGTTACATGCATGGGTTAAGCTCTCTACTCTTTATTGTCTATGGAGACGAGCATATTGTGTGTGACAACTGCACCAAATACGTAAAATTTTTCGTAACTTCGCGGCTAGTATATCTATAAATAAAAATGTTATGAACAAAGTTATCTCTTCTCTTATCGTTGTAGCGAGTCTGTTGTACTCCTGCACTCATGCACCTTCCGTGGCTGACTATCGGGTGGTACCCCTACCGCAAGAAATCCAGATGACCCATGGGGGAAACTTTGTGTTGAATGAAAAGACCTCCATCGTCTGCCAGGGAGACGAGACGATGATGCGTAATGCGAACTTTCTTGCCGAGTATGTTAAGGAAAAGACGGGTTTGGAATTAGCCGTGACCGATGCTCCCGAATCAAATGCTATTACGTTGGATTTGGAGGATGGCATAGAGAGCCCCGAGGGCTATCGACTCGTGGTCGATGCCGAGGGTGTCTGCATCACGGGAGCCTCTCCGGCAGGTGTCTTCTATGGTGTACAGACCTTGCGCAAGGCGTTGCCGGTAGTGCAGGGTGGGGAGGTGCACCTTCCTGCGGTGACCATTACCGACTATCCCCGCTTTGACTATCGTGGGGCACATCTCGATGTGTCGCGCCACTTCTTTGCCGTGGACTCTGTGAAGCAATTCATCGATATGTTGGCCTTGCACAATATGAACCGTTTCCATTGGCACTTGACCGATGACCAGGGCTGGCGTTTCGAGATGAAGAAGTATCCCAAACTCAATACCATCGGAACTCAACGTGCTCAGACAGTCATCGGACGCAATAGCGGTGTATATGATAGCATCCCTTATGGCCCCTATCTGTATACCCAGGAGGAGTGTCGGGAGATTGTGGCTTATGCCGCTGAACGCCATATCACGGTAATCCCCGAGATAGACCTTCCCGGACACATGCAGGCGGCCTTGGCGGCCTATCCTGAACTCGGCTGTACGGGCGGCCCCTATGAGGTGTGGCAACAATGGGGTGTGTCGGACGATGTGCTCTGCGCCGGCAATGACGCTACGTTGGAGTTTGTTACCGATGTGCTTGCCGAGGTCATCGACGTATTCCCCTCCGAATATATCCACGTGGGTGGCGACGAGTGCCCCAAGAGCCGTTGGGAGAAGTGTCCCAAATGTCAGGCACGCATCAAGGCGCTTGGCATCAAGGCCGATGCGAAGAATAGTGCCGAGATGTATCTGCAGAGTTTTGTCATCGCTCATGCAGAGAAGTTCCTCAATGCCCATGGCCGCCGTATCATCGGATGGGACGAGATCCTCGAAGGCGAGTTGGCTCCCAATGCCACCGTGCACTCATGGCGTGGAGTAGGGGGTGGTCTCGAGGCAGCCAAGCGTGGCCACGATTGCATCATGTCGCCCAATATATACATGTATTTCGACTACTATCAAACGAAGCATACCGATACCGAGCCTTTGGCTATAGGTGGCTATGTGCCCGTGGAGACGGTGTACAACTACGAGCCCATGCACCCTTCACTGACTCCCGAGGAGCAGAAGCACATCATCGGTGTGCAGGCCAACCTCTGGACGGAGTATGTCACCTCGTACCGCCATGTCGAGTATATGGAACTTCCCCGCATGGCCGCCCTGTGTGAGGTGCAATGGAGTAGTAGCGATAAGGATTATGAGGATTTCAAGCAACGCTTGCTTCAGATGATTGATATGTATGATGTGAAGGGGTATAATTATGCCACCCACATCTTCGATGTCGAGGGAGAGGTGACGACTGATACGGTGAAGAATGCGGTTGTGGTGACACTCCGAACCGTGGATGATGCTCCTATATATTATACGCTCGACGGCACTGAGCCTACCACCTCCTCGCTCCGCTATCGGAAGCCGGTAAGCATCACGGGCGATGTGGCGTTCAAGGCCAGGGGTATAGGCAAGCGTGGGGCTACGCGTATGTTCGAAGAGCATCTCTCTTTCAATAAGGCTACCGGAAAGCCCATTACTCTATTACAACCGGCTCATCGCAGTTATACCTATGGAGGGGCATTGACGCTTGTCGATGGCTTGAAGGGTAGTCGTAACTACCGCACAGGACGTTGGCTCGGATTTGCGGGCTACGATTGCGAACTCCTCATCGACCTCCAGCAACCTACGGAGATTACTTCTGTGTCGCTCAGTACTTGTGTCGAGAAGGGCGACTGGATATTCGATGCCCGTGGATTCAGTGTATACACTTCAATGGATGGAGCGAACTACACCGAAGTGTATAGCGAGCAACTCCCGTCGATGGACGAATCAGATGCTAACGGCATAGCCAATCACACATTGTCATTTACGGCTACCGAGGCCCGTTACGTGAAGGTCAAGGTACTGGTGGAGCATTCTATTCCCGAGTGGCACGGAGCACGTGGTTACGCAGGCTTCCTCTTTATTGACGAGGTGGCGGTAAATTGATGGGGAGATTGATGGCTCTTAACGTAAATGATTGTGAATATTCTCTTAAAAATTAAAAGCATCGCACCATAATTCCGTGAGAAAATTCATATCTTTGCACGCTTTTAGCAAACTAATGCAAAATAACAATATCAAAACAGAACTATGTATATGAAATTAAGGAAACAACTTGTGGCCCTCGTGCTCATGCTCGTAGGCGCCTCAGCGGCCATCGCTCAGCAGATGCCGCTCATCCCTATGGACCCTCAGGTGCGTATGGGAAAATTGGAGAATGGATTGACCTACTACATCCGACAGAACAACTATCCCGAAGGGCAAGCCAACTTCTACATCGCACAGAAGGTAGGCTCGGTTATCGAGGAGGAGCACCAACGCGGATTGGCCCACTTCCTTGAGCACATGTGCTTCAATGGTACTGTGAACTTCCCCGGCAATGGCGTGGTGAAGTATCTCGAGAGTATCGGTGTGAAGTTTGGTGCCGACCTCAATGCCTACACCTCTATCGATGAGACGGTGTATAACATCGACAATGTCCCCGTGAGTGTGACTGGTGCCATTGATTCTTGTTTGTGGATTCTCCACGACTGGGCAGGTGCACTCTTGCTTGAGGAGGAGGATATCGACAAGGAGCGTGGCGTAATCCATGAGGAGTGGCGCCAGCGCAACACAGCCTCACAACGTCTGATGGAGGCTGTGTCGGAGAAGATGTACCCTGGTAACCCCTATGGCGTACGTTTCCCCATCGGTACCTTGGAGGTAATCGACAACTTCCCCTATTCGGCCTTGCGCGAGTATTATGAGAAGTGGTATCGTCCCGACCAACAGGCCATCGTAGTGGTTGGTGACATCAACGTGGACGAGGTGGAAGGTAAAATCAAGAACATCTTTGCCGACCTCACCATGCCCGAGAATGCCGCCGAGCGTCCCTACTATCCCGTTGCCGACAACAAGGAACCCATCATCGCCGTAGCACAGGACAAGGAGCTTCAGAGTGGAAATGTGTACATCTTCGTAAAGCACGATGCCGTGCCCAACGAATTTAAGAATAACGTGCAGTATTTCATCATGAGCTATGCCAAAAGCATGTTCTACCAAATGATGCGCGGACGAATGAGCGAACTTGCCATGCAGCCCGATGCTCCCTTCGTGAGCGCTTCGGTATACGATAGCGAGTATTTCCTTGCCAAGACTAAGGATGCAGTGAATGGATCTATCGTCCCCAAGGGTGGCATGACTATGGAGGCTACTGCTACTCTCTATCGCGAGATGTTGCGTGCCCAGCGTCATGGATTCACAGAGTCAGAGTATGAGCGTGCCCGTGCTGCCTATCTCGCCAACTTGGAGAGCGCCTATAAAGGTCGCGACAAAGTGAGCAGCCAAAGCTACTGTAAGGAGTATACACGCCACTTCATCGACAACGAACCCGCCCCCGGCATCGAATTTGAATATGCATTCATGGGGCAGTATGTTCCCCAGTTCCCCGTAGACCTCGTAAACAACTACGTGAAGGGTATCATGAGTGACTCTAACCTCGTGGTGATGGCTATGCTCCCTGAGAAAGAGGGCATCGTAAACCCCACCAAGGAGGAGATTGCACAACTCTTGGCTTCGGTTTATGCCGAGGACATTACTGCCTACGAAGACAAGGTATCTGACGAACCTCTCCTCGCTCAAGAGCCCGTAGGTGGCAGCGTGGTGAAGGTTAAGGAGGCCAAGTATGGCTACAAGCAATACACCCTCTCTAACGGGGCTACCGTATACCTCAAGAGTACCGACTTCAAGGCCGACCAGATTATGATGCGTGCGGTCAGCAAGGGTGGACAGGCTCTCTACGATGCAAACGAGCACATCAACTTGAGCCAGATAGCCGATGTCATTGACAACAATGGTCTCGACAAGTTTACCAACACCGATCTGCAGAAGATGCTCGCCGGTAAGAAGGCTGGTGTGAAATCGTTCGTTAATATGTACACCGAGGGTGTTAGCGGAAGCAGCACACCGAAGGATTTCGAGACCTTGATGCAGCTCACCTACCTGCAGTTCACCGCTCCTCGCGAGAATGAAGCGGCTTTTGCCACCTACAAGAACCAGATGAAGGCCATGCTCGAAAACCAAGCGATGAACCCCAATTCAGCATTGAGCGACACCCTCACCAAGGTTCTCTATGGCACCAATAATCCCCGCACATACCGAATGAAGGCCAGCGATATGGATAAGGTTGATGAAGCACGTATCCTCGAGATCTACAAGGAGCGCTTTGCCAATGCTTCAGACTTTGACTTCATCTTCACTGGAGCCATTGATGAGGCCGTAGCGCTTCCTCTCATCGAGAAATATATCGGAGGTCTCCCCTCAACAGGTGCCAAGGCCGAAAAGATTTGTGATGCCCACATCGACATACAGAAGGGCAACCATAAGAACATCTTCGAGAAGCAGATGGCTACTCCTTCGGCCACCGTATTTGTTGCCTATACCGGCAAGGCCAAGTATACTCTCAAGAACCAACTCTTGATGAGTATCACCAAGCAGATTCTTGACATTATCTACACCGAAGAGATACGCGAGAAAGAGGGCGGTACTTACGGTGTAGGTGTCAGCGGTAGTCTCAACGATGTGCCCAAGGAGAGTGCATCCCTGCAGATCCAGTTCCAAACCGACCCCGCGCTCCGCGAGAAGCTCACAGGCATGGCCGTTGACCTCTTGTACAAATATGCCGAAGAGGGCCCACGCCAGCAAGACCTTGACAAGGTGCGTGACTATATGTTGAAGAAGTTTGCCGAGAACCAGAAGGAAAACAGCTATTGGAGCGGACTTATGTACAACTATACACTCACAGGCTTTGATGGTAGCAAGAACTATGAGAAGACTCTCAATAGCATCACTACCAAGGATCTCAGAAAGTTTGCCAAGAGCTTGCTCAAGCAGGGCAACAAGATCGAAGTTTCGATGGTCGGCGTAGAGCTTTGAGACGTGAATAATGAGCTTTGAGCAATAAGCTCAGGCTTTGAGCAAAATAAAAGAGTTGTCCCTTGATGGGCAACTCTTTTTTGTTTGGGCGATAAAGGATTCTAAGAGAATTGTCCTGCTTTAGGGGGACATCGCTTGCACGAACTTTGACAAAAGACGATTATCACCGCGATGGCAGCATCACCCCCTCCTTGCCTTTGGCCCCTACGGGCGTCGACCTTCGGGTGGGCCGATGCGAAAGAGCGTTGGTTGCCTTTGACCCTACGGACGTCGAACCTTGTTTGCGACGGCTTCTGATTATCGGAATTAAGGAGTCTCGCTTGCGAGCATAGCAGGGGTCGCCTCCACTATTCTCTCAACCGTCCTTGCCAGGTGTCACGCTCTTGCATGCGGCGGCGCAGGCGGTCGACGAACTGGTAGTTCTTCATGCCCCAGTCGGGGGCGATGAGTAGCGAGCGGGGCGATTGTGAGATGAATCGCTCGATGACTATCGTCGAGGGCAGGCGCTCGATGTAGTCGATGGCGAGGTCGATGTATTCGTCCACCGTGTACAGGTGGAAGTCCTCGGGACGCTCTTCATACTCGCGTGCCATGCGTGTGCCGCGGATGAGTTGTAGCTGGTGTAGTTTCACCATGTCGAGGGGTAGGGCAGCGATAGCCTCGGCCTGGCGCATCAGTTCGTCGTGGTCCTCTCCCGGGAGTCCGAGGATGAGATGTCCTCCCACGAGGATGCCTCGCTCGTGGGTACGTTGTATGGCATCGATGGCGGTGGCAAAGTCGTGGCCACGGTTGATGCGTCGTAGCGTCTCATCATTGGCGCTCTCGATACCATATTCTACCATCACGAAGGTCTTGCGGCTGAGCTCTTCGATGTGGTCGAGTAGGGCAGTGGGCATGCAGTCGGGGCGAGTACCAATAACAAGTCCTACCACTCCCTCAACAGAGAGGGCTTCGTCGTACATCGCCTTCAGTTGCTCTAGCTCTCCGTAGGTGTTGGTGTAGGCTTGGAAGTAGGCCAGGTAGCGCATCGTGGGGTACTTGCGCGAAAAGAAACTGATGCCATCCTCCAATTGTTTACGTATACCGAGATGAGGGTTGCAATACTCCGGATTGAAGGTCTGGTTGTTGCAATAGGTACATCCGCCCGTACCCTTGGTGCCATCGCGGTTGGGGCAGGTGAATCCTGCATGGATGGAAATTTTCTGTACCTTGCCTTCAAAATATTGCGACAGGAAGGTGGCAAAGTCATAGTATAAGTGGTGAGGCTGTGTCATCTCTGTTTATCTCAGTCTTACCACATCACCAATCATGGGCGAATAGGTGTCGGTAGTAACTTTGTTCATCTTGTAGAGGCGTTTTAGGCGTATTCCATACTTCTGTGATATCATGTACATGCTCTCGCCGTCGCCCACGATGTGTTGTGTGTTGGGTTTTTGTGCCTTGCGATGCTTGCGGTGTAGGTAGATGATGTCGCCTTTGACGGGTACATACTTTCTAGGCAAATCGTTATAAGATAGCAGTTTGCGCTTTGAAATCCCAAACTCCTCAGCTATTGATAGCATGGTGTCACCTTGTCGTGCGATGACGTAGACAATGTCGTTGGCTATATAGGGGGTGTGTGGACCAAGGTCTCTTGTTCCGTTTGGGGTATAGTCAAAGCGGTCGAGGTCGTATCGTTCAATGATCTCTATCAATTTGTCTGCATAGGTGGGACTTGTGGCATATCCAGCACGTTTGAGTCCATGGGCCCAGTTCTCATAATCTGTTTGGGCAAACTTGAACAGGAATGCATATCGGCTACTTGTTGTCAGGAATATGGAGTGGTCTTCATACGAGTCCCTTACATTTCTGTATACGCGGAAGCATTCACCAATCTCATCGTCATCGTGGTATGTGCGTTTACCATCCCAAGAGTGACATTTGATGCCGAAGTGGTTGTTCGACTTTTGTGCCAGTTCGCTCGTTCCTGCACCGGATTCCAATAAGCCTTGTGCTAGAGTGATGCTGGCGGGAATGTGATACTTGTTCATCTGCTCGATGGCGATGTCCTTATACTGATTGATGTATGTAAGGTGGGCATTGTCCTGAGCATATGACGCTCCTGCGAGGCATAGGAAGACAGAAAGTGCTATCCATTTTTTCATTGGTCTGATACTTTAGTAATGTAACATTGGCAAAAATACAAAAAAGATTCTGTTTATCGTCCAATTTTCGGCATATATCAAGTTTTTTGTGTAAGTTTGTGTCTGCAATTGAAAAGATAAAAAGAGTCTATGACATCAACCGATACTATTTGCGCCATCGCTACCGCCCAGGGCGGAGCCATAGGCGTTATTCGTGTCAGCGGCCCCGAGGCTATCAGTATATCCAGTAAAATATTTCGTCCACTAGCTGGTGCCCCGCTCGTTGAGCGCAAACCGCGTACTGCCGTGTTTGGACATATCGTTAGCACTGAGGGGGAGATTGTGGACGAGGTATTGGTAACCTGTTTCCGTGGTCCACATTCTTATACCGGTGAAGACTCGGTAGAGATCTCTTGTCACGGCTCATCCTATATTTTACAGCAGGTGATGCGCCTGCTCACTCTTAGCGGATGCCGCCTTGCCGCACCGGGCGAGTACACCCAGCGTGCCTTCCTCAATGGTAAGATGGACCTCAGCCAGGCCGAAGCCGTGGCCGACCTCATCGCCTCCACCTCGGCCGCCACGCACCGCCTCGCCCTGAGCCAATTGCGCGGAGGCTTCAGCAAGGAATTGTCGGTGTTGCGCGACAAGCTCCTGCACCTCACCTCGCTCATGGAGCTGGAGCTCGACTTCAGCGACCACGAAGAACTCGAGTTTGCCGACCGTAGCGAGCTCTCCCAGATAGCCGACGAGATCGAGCGCGTCATCTCCCGCCTGGCCCATTCGTTCAACGTAGGCAATGCCATCAAGAACGGCGTGCCCGTAGCCATCATCGGCGAGACCAACGTGGGCAAGTCCACCCTCCTCAACGCCCTCGTAGGCGAAGAGCGAGCCATCGTGAGCGACATCCACGGCACCACCCGCGACGTCATCGAAGACACCGTCAACCTCCGCGGCATCACCTTCCGCTTCATCGACACCGCCGGCATACGTCACACCACCGACGTCGTCGAGAGCATCGGCATCGAGCGCACCTATCAGAAGATGCAGCAAGCCTCCATCGTCCTCTGGATG